>CALVLW010000035.1 GCA_944341315.1 uncultured Clostridia bacterium | reverse complement strand
GACTTGCGGATGTTCTTTTTGTCGTAGGTGGCCACTACTTCGCCGGTAACGGCGTCGGTTATCGTTACCGTCATCTCCGCGGCGCCGCGCAGCAGGCCGGCATATATGCCGTTGAGCTGGCTCACGGTGCGCTTGGATTCGTCGTCGTATATGGAAATTGCGGCCTTGTCCGTGTCGGAATATATCTTGCGGGTGTAATTATCCTGCGAATAAAGATAGGTGCCGAGCGGGATAACGTAAGCTTCGTTGAAGTAAGAACCGACGGGAACGGTGGGATACATCACCGCCTCGGGCTTTTCGTCTTCGGGAATGCTTGCGTCGGCAAGCGCGGCCTCGAGCTCGTATTCGGAGATATCGAACATGGGAGCGTCGTACCAATCGCCGTAGAATCCCAGCCAGGGTATGTTGAGGTCTACTTCGGCACCGTCGCCGGTGACGTCTTCGAGAGTGACGAAACCTTCGACGTACATGCCGTTTTCGAAGTAATAGTCAAGGTAATCCTTGGCTTCCTGCCTGAGGGTGACGGTGGCGGTCACCGTTACGTCGGCGTCGGCGGCAAGAGTGAGCGTGTTCCCGGAAACGGGCTGACCGTCTACGGAATAGGTCACGTCCACCATTTCGTTGAGCATATATGCGCGCTCCGCAACGGTGAGTTTGTCGAGCGGATCGCCGGCGCCGTGCGTGGATACCGTTTCGGTCATCGTCTGGACGCCGAACTTGTAAGTGCGCTGCTGCGACGACATGTTTTTGGCGTGGAATTCGAGTTCGTAAACGCCCTTTCTTTCTTTATCGTCGCCTATCTCTATCTTGGCTTTGTCTATGCCCTCGGAATACAGGTACGCCTGCGTGGTGACCGACTTGGTTATGTCGGCAAGGCCCGCGCCCTGTTTGCGGGGCGAATAGGGATTGTTGAATTCGTCTTTGGCTATCGTTGCCGTGCTCATCACAAGGAAGTTTGCCATTGCCACGTTGTCGTGGTCCATGCTGTTTTCCACTTCCTCGTTCACACGGTTTTCGGCGTTGTTCACGTAGCTGAGGATCAGGCTCATCGCGCCCGCCATGTTGGGGGACGCCATGGAGGTGCCGCTGTATTCCGCCCAGCCGTTGGGCACGGACGAGATTATCTCGCCGCCGTGCGCGGAGATCTCGGGCTTGAGCTTTAAGTCGGGCGTGGGGCCCCAGCTGGAGAAGTCCGACATGAAGGGACCTGCGGTGTAGCCCGTGCTGATATACATGGTGTCGCTGCCCTGCTTTGCTATCGGCGTGGCGGCGTCCATCGTTACCGAGCATGTGGGCACGGGGTTGTTGAGGTTGCCGAGGCTCATCCTTATCGTGCCGGATACGTTGTTATAGATGACGCAGCCTATGGCGCCGTTCTGCATGGCGATGCGCACCTTGTCTTCGAAGGAGACGTTGCCGCCGCGCTTTATTAGGGCTATCTTGCCCCTTACGTTGACGCTGCCGGTATAGTTGGAGGACATGCCGTAACCGGGCACGGCCTGAAACTGCACGGCGTACACGTCGGCGCCGTCTTCCTGCGTGGGCTTGACGCCGTTCGCTTTTAACGACGCTATCAGTTCGGAAACGAAATTCTTTTCGTTATTGTTGCCGTCGCTGGCTTCGCTGAAATAGAGGAACTTGGCGTCGGAGCCCTGTCCCACCTTTATATACTTTGCCTCCTGGCCGTTGATGCTCGCCACGCTGAGCGCGCCCGTGAGAGTAGAGGGCGAACCTACCGTTGCGGAGTCGGGATTGGAGGTGAAGTTGGTGCCGTAAGTGCTGCCGTAGCTCGAGCTGTAATCGTTGCTTGCGGCAACGACGAGCATTATGCCCGCTTCGCGCACGGAATCGTACACCTGCTGCATCTTGTCGTTGTCGCCCGTGGAGAAGCCGGCGGACGAACCGAGGCTCATGTTTATAACGTCTACGCCCAGCTTTACGCAGTCTTCGAGGGCGGCGAGTATGTCCATCTCCTCCGAGAGGCCGACGACGCCGTTCTGTTCGTTATCCGAGAACACCTTGCATATCGCAAGCTGCGCGTTGGGAGCAACGCCCGTGAACTGCATCGTTTCGTCGTTGGCGTTGTGCATGAGGTTGCCGTCGAGGTCGACGAGGTTGCCCTCTGCGTCGGTGAAACCTTCTATCGACTGCCCCCTGAGGTCGGCGCCCGCGATTATGCCGGCAACGTGAGTGCCGTGATGGGAATACGAGGGATACACGTCGGCATCCCTGTCCGCATAGTCGTAAGCAAAGGGAACTTTGGAGCTGTAATATATATCGTCTATCGTGGCTTCCTGGCCGAGCGTGCCTATAAAGCCGCCGCCGAGTCCGCTGTCGAACACGTTTTGGCGCACGTCCTCTTTGGAGAGCCTTGCGCCTTCCGGTTCTACCGTGAATGCGGGATGGCTGGCGTCGAGGCCGGTATCGAGCACGGCAACGACCATGCCCTCGCCGTCGAGGCCGACGGAATCATCCACCTGATATATGCCGGTGGCGTGAACGTTGGCGTCGTTGCTGACCTCTTCGTCCTGAGGGGCATAGTATTTTTCGGATATGTTTACGGAAGCAACACCCTTCATTCCGGCTATTTCGTCGGCATACTTTACGTCGACGTTGATAGCCACCGCGTTGAGGAGCGTGGTGAAACCGTATTTATATTCGTAGGGGATGCCCGCCTTGCTGAGCCCGGAGAGGAAAGCCTTCTGGCCGTCGCGGATATCCTCGTCCGCCTTGGCACCCTTTTCCGAATTGATGTATTCGGTGATGTCGGCGTTACCGCGGCGGTCAGCAAGCGGCTTGTCTTCGAGCGAGACCAGCAGCCACTGCCTGCCCGTAACTTCGGGCTGTATATCCGTTACGGAGCTGTCGAACGCAGAAGAAGTGTCGGCATATTTGAGTCCGTCCTCCTCGGTGAGGGTGACGCCGCCCCTTTCCGCCGAGGCGGAACTGCCGGGACGCGAACCGTTGAGAAGAAATGCCGCACCGGTGACAGAGCCGCACATTACCGCAGCGAGCGCCAGCGCCAAAAGTTTATTCTTGATACGATACATGGGTTATTTTCTTCCTTTGCCGTTTTGTGATCTTTGCCTCGCACGCTTTTGCGCGCGTGCGGCGCAGTTATGTTACCCGAAAGCCGCCTTTAATCGTAAAGATGGCAGGCGACGAAATGCCCCGGTTCGTACTCCCTGAACTCGGGAGCCTGCAGCTGGCATATATCCATGCACCTTTCGCAGCGGGTGTGGAACTTGCAGCCTGCGGGAGGATTTGCGGGCGAGGGTATGTCGCCCTTTAATATGATGCGCTTCATCTTGTAGTCGGGATCGGGGACGGGTACCGCGGAGAACAGCGCTTCGGTGTAAGGATGGAGCGGACGGGTGAAAATGTCCTTGGTCTTGCCGTACTCCATCATGCTGCCGAGATACATCACGCCGACTTCGTCGGAGATGTGTTCCACCACCGAAAGGTCGTGCGAAATGAATATGTACGCCAGCTTGTCGCGCTCCTGCAATTCTTTGAGCAGGTTGATTATCTGCGCCTGAATGGATACGTCGAGCGCCGAAACGGGCTCGTCGCATATGATGAGGCGGGGTTTTAACGCAAGCGAACGCGCTATGCAGATCCTCTGGCGCTGACCGCCGGAAAATTCGTGGGGATAGCGTTCGAAGTACTGCGGTTGCAGCCCGCACCTCTCCATTATGTGGAAAATGTAATCCTTATACTCCGCCTTGGAGACGATGCCGTGCTGGCGGACCGCCTCGCCTATTATTTCGCCCACGTTGAGCCTGGGCGAAAGGCTGGAATAAGGATCCTGGAATATCATCTGTATCTGCGGGCGGATGGGACGGAGTTCGCGCGGCTTCATCTTGCCGATGTCCATGCCGTTGAATATCACGTCGCCGCCCGTCACGGGATACAGCCTTATGATCGTCCTGCCCATCGTGGTCTTGCCGCAGCCGCTTTCGCCCACGATGCCCACCGTGTGGCCGACGCGCACCTTAAAGGATACGTCGTCCACGGCGCGCAGGTATTGCAGCTTCTGGCCGAGCACGCCCGTGTGTAACGGGAAATACTTTTTAAGATGGCTTACGGTAAGGATAACGTCGTCCGATACGTCCGCGGTGCCGGGCGAAACCGCCGCGGCGGGACTCAATATTTCGCTCATTGCTCTTTTTTGTCCTCCTCCGCATAGCGGTAGCACGCCACGCCGTGCGTGGGCGTTACCCACACGAATCCGGGATATTTGCCGTTGCATTTTGCGGTGCAGCGGTCGCAGCGTTCCTTAAAGTAACAATAATCGGGCATGTTTATGGGATTGGGTACCTGCCCGGGTATGCTGTAAAGCCTGTCCGTGTCCTGCCCCACCACCGGCTTGCTTTTTTGCAGGCCTATCGTGTAAGGGTGCAGGGGATTCTTGAATATGTCGTGGACGGTGCCGCTCTCCACCACCTTGCCGGCGTACATTACGTGAACGTAATCAGCCATTTCGGCTATGACGCCGAGGTCGTGGGTGATGAGCATGACGGAAGCGCCCATCTTTTTCCTTATGTCGCGCAGCAGGTCGAGTATCTGCGCCTGGATGGTAACGTCGAGCGCGGTCGTGGGTTCGTCGGCTATGATCAGCCTGGGATTGCACGCGAGCGCCATGGCTATCATTACCCTCTGCCTCATGCCGCCCGATATCTCGTGCGGGTAAGACTTGTAAACGCGCTCCGGCATGGCTATGCCTACGAGTTTGAGCATGTCTATGCTGCGGCGGCGCGCCTCTGCTTTGCCCGCGCCGGGGATGTGCAGCAACGTTACCTCGTCGAGCTGGTTGCCCACCGTGAACACGGGGTTGAGCGACGTCATCGGTTCCTGGAAGATCATCGCTATCTGCCTGCCGCGGATGCGCGACATCTGCGACACGGGCATCTTTGCCACGTCGAAGACTTTTTCGTCCATCTCGTACATGAGCACGCCGGAGGAATCCCTCTTTTGCCTGGGCGCCAGCTGCAGCTTGCCGTTTTTATCGAACACGGGGTTGCCGCGCCTGTCGAACTTGGGGCCCATAACGAACCTTTCGCCGCCGTTGCCGTCCGGTTCGGTTTCGTAAACGGGAACGGGCTTGCCGTCTTTGCCGAGCTTGTATTCCCTGGACTTGAAGCGGATAGAGCCCTCCACTATCTGCCCCTGCGGGGCCTGGACGAGCCGCATGAGCGACAGGCTGGTAACGGACTTGCCGCAGCCGCTTTCGCCCACGATGCCCACCACGGAGCCCTCCGGAACGCTGAACGAAACGCCGTTTACCGCGCGCGAAATGCCCGCGTCCGTGAAAAAGTAGGTGTGCAGATTTTCGAACTCGACGATGTTGCGGTCGTCCTTGAGTTCGGCGATATATTTATCCTCGCTGACGTTACGTTTGTTTTTTGCTTCGAGTTCTTTTAATATGCGCCTGTTGTTTTTGGCTATCTCCTGCGATTCCTTGCGCGAGAGATAGTGCGCCTTTTTATCTTTTTTCTTATCTTCGGGCATACGGCTTTACCTCTTCATCTTAGGGTCGAAGGCGTCGCGCAGGCCGTCGCCGACAAAGTTGAACGCCAGCACGGCAAGCACTATGCAGATACCCGTGGGCACCCACTGATTGGGATACTGCCCCCAAATCTCTACGGGTTTGGTAAGCACGTTTATCATGTTGCCCCACGTTGCGTAATCCGCGGGAACGCTGAGGCCGAGATAACCGAGCGTGGCTTCGGTGAGGATGACGCTGCCAAGGCCGAGCGTCATCGAAACGATGAGCTGAGGCAGCACGTTGGGCAAAAGATGCCTGAAAAGCTTGCGCCCGAAGCTGAGGCCCGTCGCCTCCGCCGCCATCATGAACTCCTGCTCGCGCAGGGAGAGTATCTGCCCGCGCACCATTCGCGCCACGCCCGACCAGCCGAGCACGGCAAGCATTGCCATTATAACGTATAGTCGCGCCATGGCGTCTACCTGCTGCCCCTGCAGCACGAAGCTGACTATGAGCATTATAGGCAGCGTAGGGATACTTGCAAATATGTCCACGAGGCGCATTATGAGCATGTCCACCCACTTGCCGAAATAACCCGCAAGCCCGCCGAGTATGATGCCGAACAGCGATTGCAGTATGACGACGACAAAGCCGAGCGTGAGCGAGATCCTGCCGCCGTACATAAGGCGGGAGAAAACGTCGTAACCGTTTTCGTCCGTGCCGAGGATATGGTCGCCGCCGGGCATGGCGTTGCTGTTGAGCGAATCGTTGGTGGCAACGAGGTAGATATAAGCTTCGTATTCGCCGTTTTCGCCGTAAGTGACCTTACGGGTATCCTCCACCACCATGCCGCTGCGGTCTGCCTCGCTCTGGTCCCACTTGTTATATATCACGGGCCCGAGAAAGGAAAACAGGAACAGCACGACGAGCGTGACGAGACCTATCACCGAAAGTTTGGAGCGGAAGAAGCGTTTTGCCACCACCGCCGCGGGGGAAAGCGTTTTTACCCTGTCTTCGAGGTGTTCGGGTTCTTCCGGCTGCATCATCGCGTCGATACCGGCGATCTCAGTTTCCGCGAGCTGCTCCGCAGCCACGTTTACGAACTGCCCCGTTGCCTGATCGGGCGAAAGATCTGCGGGAGCGGGGCCTTCGGCCGCGACTGCCTTTGCAAGTCGCTCTTTCTGATTGTTGTCCATCGGCTCCACCTCCTTATTTGTTTATCTTTACGCGAGGATCCACCACCGCATACATCAGGTCTGCAAGCAGCATTCCCAGCACGGTGAGTATTGCAAGGAACATGTTATATCCCATTACGAAGGGGATATCGTTTTTAAGAAGCGCGTCGTAAGCCATATAGCCGACGCCGGGTATGGAGAACATCTGCTCGGTTATCATGGCGCCGCTGAACAGCGAAGGCAGCATGCCCGCAAGCAGAGTCACCAGCGGGATGAGCGTGTTGCGGAAAGCGTGCTTGTAGATGACCTTGCGTTCGCTGAGGCCCTTTGCGCGCGCCGTGCGGATATAGTCGGCGTTGAGCACTTCGAGCGTGTTAGTCCTGGTGTAACGCATGAGCGAACCTACGGAGAGGAACACCATTATGCCTATCGGCAGGATGAGGTGCCACGCCATATCGGCAAAATAAGCCATGCCGGAGAGGTCCTGGTTGGGCGTTATGAGGCCCTGGACGGGGAATATACCGAGCGCGCCCACGCCCACGCCGAACAGCTGTATGCATATTGCGGCAAAGAAGAACGTGGGGAGCGCCGTGCCTATCATGGTGAGCACGTTGGTGGTATAGTCCAGCACGCCGTACTGCTTGGTGGCGGCCCTTACGCCGAGGGGGATGGCGATGAGCATTTCGAGCAGGTATGCCACGAACGCAATGCCGAACGACACGCCCATGTGCTCGAATATAACGGTGCCCACGGGGCGTTCGTATATGAACGACATGCCGAGGTCGCCGGTAAACACGCCGCCTATCCACTTAAAGTAGCCCTTGAGGATGCTTAAAAAATCGCTGTCGCCTATGCCGTAGATCTCCCTCATGCGCTGCATGTCCTCTTCGGTGAGCTTACCGCTCTGGAAGAGGGGGCCGAACTTCTGATCGACGAAGTCGGAGGGCATAAGCCGCATGAGGAAGTAGATTATAACGGACACGCCGAAGAGCACGATAAGGGCGAGACCGACTCTCTTTAATACATATTTTAACATCGTAACTCACCGAATAACCGGTCCGGGCGTCAGTCGTTGTAACCGACGTTCCAGATCTCGCTGAAAATGCCTTCGTAAGCGTTGGGATCCTGTTTGAGGGTATCCTTGTCTATCTTGCTGCTGTTGTAAACCGTAAGATCGTAACGCTGGTAAAGAGGGAACTCCACCGCCAGCTCCATTACGTAGTCGAGGGCCGTCCAATAATGCGTCCTGCGGTCGGCCTGTTCGAGATATTCGCGGCCGGCGTCGATCTCTTTGGAAAGTTCGGTAATGACTCTGTTTTCGTAAGAGTACTTATTGGTATCGCCGAGTATCTGCTTATAGCCCCAGTTTACGGTGCTGCCCGCAAGGGAATCCTTGTGATATACCTGATACATGTCGGGATCGATGGTGCTCGACCATGCCGCCGCCCACACGGTGAGGCCGCCGGTGTTGAGCTGGGTGAGCGCGTCCGACCTGGTCTCCACCGCGATATCGAAGCCGATGCCGTTGAGTATCTCCTTTGCCTGCTGGAACACGAGGTAAGCGGGGTGGTCGGTGGTGCTGCCCGCAACGGTGAACGTTATCCTCTGCAGGGCGTTGCCCTCGCGATCGTAAAGCTTGCCGTCGCGCAGCTCGAAGCCGTTTTCCACGAGCATCGCATATATCTCGTCGCCCGTTTTGTCAAAGGCGTAGTTAAGAGCTTTGCCGTCGAGAGAGGTGCCAGTGAAGGGCGTGTTGCCGCCCGCCGTCGAAGGGGGATATGCCCACGATTCGAGGGACATGGGGCGATAGATATGCTCGCTGAGGTCGGGGCCGAAGTAAGAATCTATCATGCTGATGTCCATAGCCTTCATGATGGCGCGGCGCACCCACACGTTGGAAACTTCTTCGTGTCCGGCGTTGATGCCCACGTAGCCGTAGCCGTTGGTGCGGGTGAGGTCGTAACCGAGGGTGGACGACTTCTGAACGGTGTCGAGGTTTTCGTCGGTGGCGTTGGGCGTGCCGACGTCTATGGAGCCGCTCTGCAGCGTCTGGAGCATGAAGCTGGAATTTATCTTCTGATAGCGGAAATACTTTATCCTTGCGTTCTGGATAGGGCCGCCGTTTTCCACGCCGTCCACGAGGTCGAAGTAAGGATTACGCTCGTAGTAAGCAACGTTGCCGTCCACGAACTGCCCGGGAGTGGGCGTTTCGCCTTCGGCAAGGCCGCCGCGCTTGCTTGCCATGTAGGGGCCCGCGCCCATGGGCACCTGCTGTACCTCCACGCGCTTGAGCACCTGGTTCATGAACGTGGCGCTGGCATAGGGCACGCCGTAATTGAGGGGATGCTCCTCGTCGTCGTCGAGGCCGAGCTCCTTTATGAGCTCGTCGGGAGCATAGTAATGTTTGGGGGCAACGGTGAACGCGAAGTTCCATATCGCCTTAGGGTCGATCTTTTCTATCGTTATGGTGAGCACGTCGTAAGTGCCGTCGAGCTTGGTGGTGCCGCTCTTTTCGCCGGTGAAGCTGGTGACCTTGGAGGTCTTTATGCCGGTTATCGTCTTGCCCTGCCAGACGGAGAGTTCGGAGATGACGTCGGTCAGGATATAGTTATACAGATCGTTGGTGGTGGTGCTGCTGAGCACGGTGGTGGCAAAATTCACGTAGTTGAGCTCGGGCATGGCGCCTTCCTGCTCGCTGCGGGTGCCGACGCGCTCTCTGTAAACCAGCTCGATAGCCCAGTCGCGCTTCTGCTCGTCCGACATGCCGGCTACCTGTTCCTTATAGAATACGAGCTGATCGTCTTCGGGATCGAATACGTACACTTCGTATATGTCGTTGTCGGGATCTTCTTCGCTGACGCCGGAGAGCACTTCGTAATCGCCGTTTTCGAGGTCGGTGAGCTTTACGAACTGCTTTATTGGCTTGCCGCCGTACGTCTGATAATTGAGCAGGCCGTTCTGGAACAGATAGTACTCCCAATATTCGCCGGCGTCCATCTTATACTGCTTTCTTGCCTCGCTGAAGCCCGATTCCACGACGTCGTAATTGGAGTTGAGCTCGGTATCGTACTTGCTGAGGAAATAACGTGCGTCCTCCTCCGCCGTTGCCGACTGTTCTTCCGACATGGGAGTTTTGGTATATTGCGTACCCTCGCTCACGTCGCCGTTGTCGATAGCCATGTTTATGCACCACTGCGACACTCTTGTAAGGCGGGCGTCCGCAAGGGGAGCAGCCGCCTCGTTTACGCTGTCGCCGTCGCCGCGGCCCTGAGTCCTGAAGTCTTCGAGGCCGACTATATCGGTGGAATACATGGTGGAAGAACCCGTATAGGCGGGATCGAGATATACGTACAGGTTGAAGAGTATGTCGTCGATGGTGAGGTCGACGCCGTCGGCAAACTTTATGCCCTTTTTGATGAGGAAATCGTACTGCGTGTAAGCGGCGCGCGCAGAGGACGTAGGCCTGTTGTTGCTGTCGAGGTAGGTCGTTTTCATGTCCTTTACGATGCACGCGTAGTCGTCGCCGTAAGCAACTTCCGCCACGGTGGAGCCGTCTTCCTTTTTATAGGTGTTGGTAGTGAGCATGCCCAGCTGCGTCTGGCCGGCGATATCGGAGTCGTAGGCAGCCGTTGCAAAGAACGGGCTGTAAACGCCGTCCATGCCGTCTATGGCAAACACGATGGGCACGGTTTCTTCCTTTTCGGAAGGGCCGTTGTTTCTGTCGCCGCAGCCTGCGCCGGCAAGTATGCCGAACGTCATTGCAGACGCCATGGCGACCGCTAAATACTTCTTTTTCATCATAAGATAACACCTCGTAATTTTTACTGTTATGAATAAGCAATCAAGTCTGCGTTTCTTTTACCAAGTTACGTTTACTGTAACGGGCTCGCTGCCCTCCGCGGGCGTGAACGTCTGCTCTGCGCCGAGCACTCCGAAGACGCCCTCGTAAGAGGTATCGTCGCCGTAATGAAGTTTTTCGTTATATATCTGCAACGTCAACGTGATGTTGAGTTTGCAGCCGGTAAAGACGAGCCCTGTGAACTTTGTAAGGTCGTATCCCGAGCCGTCGGCGGCAAACAGGCCCACGTTGAAGCGTTCCGGTTCCTTACCCGGAGTGATGCCCATGCCGATGCTGACGTTGTAAGTTACGTTATCGAAGGTAACGTCGTGCATAAAACCGTCGCCGGAGAACGAGAATATGCCGAAATCTTCGGGAACGCTGCTGAACGAAGTCGCGTGCGACACCACTGCGTTGGAGATGGTGTTGCCGTTGCCGTTAAATTCGCCCGTCAAGCCGGTTACGGAGATATCTCCGCCGTTCATGTCGATATCCCTGTCCAGCCAGAGATCGGAATAGATGTCCACTTCGTCGAAGTCGTCGGGCGAGGACAGCACCGTCCATTCGCCTTCGAGCCACTCCGCGGTGACCGTTATCGCCTTGTTCTGCTCGCCGAGGACCATCTCTTCGAGGTCGTCTGCCTTGTATAACTTCTGCCCGTCCTCCGTTACGAAATAGCGGATGGTGTGGCCCTCCCATTCGGGGAGCATGCTGTCGGGCATTATCACGTTGCCTTCGTATTCGTAGCTGTTGTCCACGTAATTTTTCACGCCGGCGGCACGCGCCTCTTCGCCCACGTCTATCGTAAAGACGTAATTATCGTCCCACGAGGCGACGAGGTAGAGCTTTTCCATGCCCTCCGCGGGGAGCTTTTGTTCAAAATCCCAGGGCTCGCCGTTAAAGATGCTTTCGCCCTGCTCGTCCACAAAGCCCTTTTGCTCGTCTTTGAGGGGCTCGCCCTGTTCGTCGAGCGTGGCGGGATACCAACCGCCTACGTGGAAGCCCGTCATGGTGGGAACGGAGAGTTCGTTTATGCCGATGTTGTTGGCGGGCCTGATTATCGGGTTGCCGGGTTTGTAATAAACGAAGCGGCTGGGGGTTTCGCTCGTCTGCGAAAAGGAGCCGCCGTTTGCGTCGTAAACGACTTGCACGGTGTAGCCGAGCTCCTGCGGGGTGGGCTCGTCCTCGCCGCAGGCGGCAAACACGCACGCGGCGCACATTACCGTAAACAGCAGAAGCAGCAGCTTCCATCTCCGTCTGATCGTCTGTAAAATCATAATCACCTCTTTATTTGAGCCACAGCATGAGCAGTATGAACACTATCGCGAACGCAGCCGCCACGCACAACAGCTGCGGGAGCATCGCCTTGTACATCGCCCAGACCGCGGCGCGGTAGGTCTGCTTCTGTTCGTTCTTTTCTTCCTTGGAGAGCCTGCGCCTGCGGCGCTCGCCCCTTTCGCCGCGCCTGCGGAACATTCCCCTGTTCCACGGCATCCAATCGGCGGACATGTCGGCAACCGTTCTGCCGTCGTCCACGTATATCGTTTTGTTCTTTCTGGACATGGCGGTCTCCGCGCGTTACACGCTGCCGAAGACGGTGCCCGCCGAAACGCTTTCGAGCAGGGCCGCGTCGGGAGATACGTCGATATCGCCGTAAGATACCATCAGTCCGTCCGCCCGCTCGAGCCTGAACAGCTGTTTTGCGGAGCTTTCGTCCGTCTGCACGGGCGTTATCACGTACTTTGCCATGCCGTCGCTGCCGACCGCCACGTAGGCGCCGCTGCCGTTGGGATCCGCGGTGAAGTAAGCCACGTCGCTCTGCACCTCGGCATAGACGGGTTCGCCGTCTTCGCCGAACGTGTAAGCGAACTGCCTGTGCGAAGAGAAGCCGTAAGCGTCTATCGTTACTTCGAACACTTTGAAGCCGTCTTCGTCCACCACCTCTATTTCCGTGTCGGCATCGCCGTACATGCCCACGTAGTCGCTGACCCAAGGGGCGTCACCCTCCGTGCCGCGGTAGCTGCGCGAGGAGTTGTCGTAAACTATGCGCGACGTTTCGGTAACGGCTCCGGAGACGGGCTTGCCCGTGGAAGCGTCTACCTGCGTGCCCGTGAACACGAGGGCGCCGTAGTCGTAGCCCTCGACTTCGGGCGCGTCGCCGCTGACGTAAGAGCCGAAGTAATAGAGAGGATCGTCGTAGTACTCGCTGTAATTTTCGAGTATGATGAGCATGTTGCCGTAGCCGTCGCTCTTTATGGTGTAATACCACGTTACGTCGAACCATCCCGACTGAACGGTGTATTTGGTCGTCATGTCGGTGAGGTAATCGTAGTATGTGTAAGTTACGCCGTCTATCACGAGGTTGCCCTCGTCGAACGAAGCGTTCACCGTGCCGTCCGCGCCGTTGAGCGCTGCGCCCGCGTCCGTGAGCGTGGCGGTGCCGTAAGCCGTTACCTTGCCATCGGCGGCAAGCTGCCTGAAATAGGTCTTGCCGTTGTAAGTGTAAAAGTTCACGCTGCCGAGGACTTCCGTAGCGGAGAGGCTTGCATAGCGCCAATCCTCCGCCCATTCGTTGTAATCGGGAAGGGCGGGCGCGGGATCGGACGCAAGCCGGTTATAGAAGCGAGTCTGCCAATCGGCGTAGCTTACCGTGTTGAGGATCATGCTGCTTTCGCCGCCCACGGTCAGATCGACGCGGGCGTAGATCTCGCCGTCGAAGTCGCTGAACACCGCCTTGCCCGTAATGCCGGCCTCGGAACCGTCCGACTTTACGTCGGTGAAGTTGACGGTGTAGCCTTCTTCGCCGTAGGACTTGCCCGCGACTGCCGCAGCGGCCGCGGAATACTGCTTGCCGCCTATGACGATATCGGCGGCGGAACCTTTAAGGAAGAGCTGCGCGTCGTTATACATGTTGCCGGTGAGCACCACCTGCTGATTTTCGGCAAGTTCGTATATGGGAGCTTCCGCATCCGTGCCGCTCACGTCGTCGCGCATAAATTCGCGGCGGGAAAGCACGTTGAAGTCTTTATCGTAATATATTATGGTAATACCCGTCGCGGTGGAGTTGCCCGCCATGGAGGCGTAGTGCGTGCCCTGAGGCGCGGGCTGTTCCACGCGCTGCCCGTCGGTGATTTTGTACACGTCGAACGAGCCGAACATATTCTGCGAGATGAAGAAGGTGCCCTCGTCGCTGCTGCCGTATTCGCCGGCGTTATACGCGTCGACAGGGCTCACCTCGGGAACGAGCACGGTGCCGTTTTCCGAAGAATAAGGCAGCATGGTGACCATTATATAGGAATTTATCACGTTTCCGTTATAGGTCACCAACGGGTGCCACAGCCTTATCACCTGCTGATTTGCATAGACGGGCCTGCTTTCGAAACCGTTGTTTTCGAGCACCTCGCCGTATTCCTCCTGCGAGAGCACCTCGTATCTTAAAGGATAGGTGACGCCCACGCTGTCCGCATACTGCCCGTCGTAATAGTCGAGCCCGGAAATAAACGCGAAATCGGGATCGGTGACGTACACCGTTCCGCCCTCGGTGAACTCGAACTTGACGTCCCAGCCGTTGCCGTAGAGCGACATATATCCCACGTCGAGCGTGCTACCCTCCGTCTTTACGGGATCGAGGTAGGCGTCGTATTCGTTCCAATCGGAGGCGTTTGCAAAATCGGAAAGGAGCGTGTCCTTTACGCTTATCCTGAAACCGTCGATGAACACAAGGTTCCAGCTTTCCGTTGCGGCTTCTTCGACGTTGTTGTTAAAGCACTGTCCGCCCACGAGCGTGGGAACGGAATCGCCGTTGAAGATCACCTCGTTGAGCGAGGAGCACTGCGCGAACGCCATCGTGCCTATCGAGCGGACGTTGCCCGCAAATTCGACGGTGGAAACGCCGGACGCGTTGAACGCAAAGTCGCCTATGGTCACGAGCGATTCGGGGAAGCTGACGTGAGTGAGCGTTATGGTGAACATGAACGCCTGCAAACCTATCGAGCGGAGCTTGTTGCCGAACTCCAGCTCGTTGAGCATCGCGCAGTAATAGAACGCGTCGTCGCCTATCTCCACCACGTTATTGAGCTTGGGTATGTAAGTGAGGTTGTTGAGAGGCGCGTCGTAATCGATGAGCTGAAGGAGCGTGCCTTCGTAATTTATCGTTTTGACGGCGTTTTCGGTGTTGCCGGTGTAAGACTTGAACGCGCTGTCGCCTATGTACGATACGTATTCGAGCCATACGGGGCAGACCGCCGTGCCTATCTCGCCGTCCATGCCGAAATAGTAGCACGCCTCGAACGCGGAGTCGCCGATGCGGCGGAGATTTTCGGGATGGTCGATTATAAGATTTTCAAGGCCGTAAGCATAATAGAACGCGCCTTCGGCTATGTCCCTTATCTCGCCCGTCACGCGCACCGTGCGCAGCGACTTGGGGATATACAGCGAACTGAAATCCTGCTGTGAATCCACGATAGTGTTGCCGCTTTCGTCGGCATACAGCGAGAACGAATAGACGTTGTCCTTATATTCCTTTGCGCCGAACACATAGGCGAGGAAACGGTTGGAATAGCGCGAACCGCCGATGAACGGAACGGTGAGCTTTTCGAGGTTGGTAAGGCTTTCGAACGCGCCGCGCTCTATCGCGGTGTAGCAGTCGGGAACAGTGACCGAAGTTATCTTGCGCCTTGCGGAACTGTTTTTGAACGCGTCCGCGTCCACCACGGATGCCGTGGAAGGAAGCGTTATCTCCGCGTCGCTGCCGTTATAGGCGATAACGACGCCGTCCCTGACTTCGAAATCCTCGTCGGACGGGGACGTCCAGACGGCGTAAAGCGTTACCGTTTCGCCGCTCTTGGCAAGATCCTTTACGGGCGTGTCCGCCATGTAAACGGCTTCTGCCCCGGTGCGGAGGGCAAAGCCGGCAAGTTCTTTGCCGCTGAGCTCGCGCCCGGGCAGCGTGACGCTCTGGCCGAGTTCGACGGTGCCCAGATCGACCGTGCCGAGAGGGCCGTAATCTATGATAACGGCGTAAGACTGCGGTATCAGCTTGTAATAGAGTGTGATATCCGTTGCGGGAACGACCGTTTCGTTATAACGCTGAGTGTAAGCCGAGTCCGTCCAATAGCCCTCGAACTGCATGTTCTCCACCGTTACCACGGGGAGAGGATCGCCCGGGAGAAGGAGCGCGGGAGCGCTTGCCACGCCGTCCTCCGAAACGAGGGTAACGGAAACGGCGTTGGTCTTTTTATCTCCGTCTTTGCAGCCGGCGGCGACGCCTATGCACGTTACCGCCACGAGAGCAAACAGAATGATGATGAGTTTTTTAAGAATACGGTTCATAAGTACCTCGCATTGATATATGCAGACTGTATGTCGAAAGCTGTTTGAAAGCATAAATATTCGCACCGCCGCCGCTGCGGCAGGCCGCGTCACACAAAACTTTTCCGCGCTTTTCTTTATATCACCACAGTATTATACAAATTTTTAACGGACAAAGTCAAATAATTCTATGCATAATTTCAAATTCAGCCATTAAAATTATATATATAGTATATACGCGTGCGTTATGAGAGAATAAAGTCGTGCATATTTATGCAATTATGCAGGCAAATTGTATGATTTGCACCAAAAAAACCGCACGCCGCCGCAACGAAAAAAAAGACGGCGGGCACCTTGCCGCACCAGTAAAACGGCAACAAAAAAAAGGCGGAGCAAACTCCGCCTTTGGTTGAGGTGACGGGACTTGCGCCTTGAGCGGACGCGCACGGAAAACGGCGGGTGTCCGCCGTTTTGCCGTCGGTCGATACCTCCGGCCTGCGCAAGCTTACGCTTGCTTGCCTCCCCTCAAGCCCCGTATCACTCAACAAAAAAAAGGCGGAGCAAACTCCGCCTTTGGTTGAGGTGACGGGACTTGAAGCTAAGAAAATATGCTAAAACTGGCATTATTTTTGCCATTTTGGCAACAAAATGCCAGTTTTAAGCATATTAAATTTTATTGCCCCCAATTACCCACTTGATAAAGTCCGTAAAATGTCTTTTGGAAGCTCGCTTCGGCGGGCTTTCCCTTTTCTTAACCTAATTGCTGCTGCAAGGCAGCGTTCAGAATACTTTCTGCCGCATAGCCGCTTGCGGCCGTTCCTACCTGCGGCGGCGCAGCCGAACGCAGGGCGCACCTTGCCTTAAACTGCGGAGGCAATTCAATAGCGGGAGATGATGACGCTGCGCGGGGCTGTTTTTACAGTGGTCTGATGCGCGCCCTGACGGGCGCGCTGCTCCCCCTCACGGAAAGAGCAAATGCTCCCCGGAAAATTGTCAAAACGCCGCACCCTGAGCCCCACGGCAACAACTTCCCGCTCAGGCCTCCAATGGCAAGGGCGCAACCCACATTGCCGCCGTCTTAGTTATACTCCTGACGAGAGTTTAAGCGGCATTTTTGTTGCGGTGGCTGCCCGGCTTGTACCTGACCTGCTTATAAGGCGCTTAAAGGGCTGCGCGCCGTGTATTAAATTGCCGCAACCTGAAAAAGGGTGCAAGGAAAAGACGGTGCGAAAGTCTGTTTTTTCGCATCGCAATTCAAAAAAATTTTTCAAAATGGCCGTTATGTAGTATCTGGCCGATTTGTTTATACAATATATTGTGCTTAAATTTTGAATTAAACGCAATATGTTGTGGTTAAGGTAAAAAGAATGAGCTGACCCGCAGGGGTCAGCTCACTGTGAATACGAATTTAAAGTTGTGGAAGCGCTGTAACCCGACGCCACGGGTGGGTTGAGTTGTTTCATTGGCGTACACTCCGGAAGCAGATATATAATGTGTGGTATCAGTCGCGCGAGCCGAAGCGGCCCGTGTGGCGGTGGCGGGGTGCGCATTCAGGGCAGTAGCAGCGCCTGTAATCGCGCGAGATGCCCCAGCCGGCAGCCTTCGCTGCCAGGATACTCTTAAAGCGTTCAGTATTGCGGCAGTCTTCGCAGATATAGTTTCTGCCGTTTTCGTAGATTATCCGGCTTATCATAAATGCCTCCTGCGTGTAAAATTGCCGTTATATGGCTTAATGGTCGCATAGCGTGCAACCATTCTAAATATGCGGAAGGGCTTCGCCCTTACCCCATGTTAAATTATAACTTCAACTCAATTTTGCGCCGTTCCTGCCGTTCGCGCGGGCAGGCGCAGTAAGCGTTGCAATAACTACGCCTGCCCGCACGCCCGTCTATCCACGGCGCAAAATTAACCGTTAAGAAGTGATAACTGCCCCGGCACCTGTGCCGCCGCGTTCCTCTTTTTACTCCGCTTCTGTTCAGGCAACGCCGCCGGCTGCTCCGATGCAGCGGCTTGCGCGCTCTGCTCAGGCTGTTCCTGTGTGTCTGGCTGCGCCTGTTCCGCAGGCTGTGCTGTATTATCGGCCGCTGTACTTTCGGGCTGCGCAGGCTGTTCAGTTGCAGCCGTTTCAGGCTTTCTCTGCTGTTCTTCCCAGCCAAGCGGCAAATCTTCCTCCATAGAGCCGTTTGCCTCGTTCTTTTCGCGCTGCTCAAACCAGG
>CALVLW010000034.1 GCA_944341315.1 uncultured Clostridia bacterium | reverse complement strand
GTATCGCGGCGGAGAGCAGTATTCCCGCTATATACGCGAGCAGCGACCAAAGATAGCGAAGCCCGGAAGAAAACTCCCCGCACGAAAGATTTATTACCAGCATCACGAGGTTGCCCGTCTGCGCGTTGCAGAACACGCCGCCGTGCAAAAGAAAGGTGAACGCCTCCAAAAACCCGCCCGTAAAGGCGAACATTGCAAAGATATAGGGCCCGAGATCGGCCCTGAAATTTTTAAGCAGCATGACTTACCTCCCGATACGCCCGCACATATGCCGTATTCAACGCCGCTTACGGCGGCCGCAGCGGAATTTGGGCAAACGGTATTTTACTCTGCGCGAAAAGGGCAGCACGGGCGCCACGCCGAAAAATTTCGCGCGCACCGCGCCCGCAAAAAGGCGCATGTCCGAAACGAAGCGCCGCCGGTCGGCAGCCGCGTCGAGCGCAAACGCGAGCACCCACATCGCAAGCGTGAGCGGCACTGCGTACCACAGTATCGGCACGTACGGGCGCGAGCCGTCGCCGAAAAATATATCCGGCGTGAGGGCGTCTATCAGCGGGATAACGAACGCGAAATTTTCGCCGGGGTGCATCATCCACAGCGGATTGGCTTCGTACAGCACGTCGAAGAACTCGCCTTCGCCGTTGACGCCGAGCGTCCAGCACACGAGGTGGTCGAACGCGATGAGTATCTGCATGAAAAAGAAAATGAACGGGAGCTTGTAAAAATCGCGCCAGCTTATCTTATGCAAGCCCCAGAGCGCGGGCAGCAGCGAAGTGCACAGCAGCAGCCCGTGGCAGACGTAGTAGCGCAGCGCGTCCCACTGCCACAGCGTCTGCCCGATATACCAATACGGCAGCACGAATGTGAGCGCGCCCGCCGCGGTGCCGACGTAAGCCATGAACTGCTTCCACGCCGTACTTTTCGAAACGAGCACGAACGGCGTTACGATTATCAGCGCGGCGCACATATTGTAGGCCGTGTTTATCGTAGCGGGAAAGGCGTCGCCGAAGTAATGTGGCCAGACGAACTGTTTGAACAGGTGCTGGATAAGATTGACGGCGGCAAGCAGCGCGACAGCCGCAGACTTTGCCCGGGCGGACCTTTTGCGCATGGCAAAGTAAAGCCCCGCCACCGCCGCCGCGGCAACGAGCATGGGCAAAAAATATGCAAACGAACCGTACCTTATTATCAAGCGCCACCTCCTCCCGCAGCCGCGGGCCCGACGTAACGATTATAAAACATCGCGCGCGATTTTGCAAGCGTATGCGCGCCGCGCACGGCGCGCCGTTGCGAAAACGCATGCCGCCCGGCCGCAAAAAACGGTTTGAGCGCGCGCGGCGGCGGTTATAAGATATGTACATGAGAACGATAGAAGGAAAAACTTTCGGAGAAGAGCGCGCGCTTTACGC
This sequence comes from uncultured Clostridia bacterium, assembly GCA_944341315.1. Classification (GTDB taxonomy): domain Bacteria; phylum Bacillota; class Clostridia; order Christensenellales; family Borkfalkiaceae; genus Coproplasma. The sequence goes on along the minus strand of CALVLW010000034.1, from coordinate 5,986 downwards.
GCAGAAAAACTTAAAACTTTCGGACTGCCGCATAGCCGGCCCCGAAGACGGGGAATCGGCGCTTAAAGAGTGCAGCGGCATAGAGGCGGAAAACTGCCTGTTCGATTTGCGCTATCCGCTGTGGCACGGCAACGGCGTCAGGCTGCGCGGCTGCACGCAGACGGAGAACTGCCGCGCGGCGCTGTGGTACTGCAAAGACGTGAACGTAACCGAAAGCAGACTGAACGGGATAAAGGCCGTGCGCGAATGCCGCAGAGTGACGCTGAAAGACGACGAAATAAATTCGCCCGAGTTCGGCTGGCGCAGCCGCGGGATAAAAATAAGCAATTGCACCGTAAATTCGCAGTACGCGTTTTTCGAGGCCGAAGACCTCGAGGCGGACGGACTGGAGCTGGAGGGCAAATATACTTTTCAGTACGTAAGGAACGCCGTTTTCAGAAACTGCCGGTTCAAAACCAAGGACGCGTTCTGGCATTCGGAAAACGTTACCGTTTACGACAGCCTGGTGGAAGGCGAATACCTCGGCTGGTACTCCCGGGGGCTAAAGCTGGTGCGCTGCCGTATAAAGGGCACGCAGCCGCTGTGCTACTGCAAAAATCTTATCCTTGAAGACTGCACCGCGGAGGGCTGCGATCTGACCTTTGAATACAGCGACGTAAACGCCACCATAAAGGGCGGCATCCTTTCCGTAAAGAACCCGCGCTCCGGCACGATCCGCGCGGACGATATCGGCAGCGTTATAATAACGCCGGACAGCAAAGCAAAACCGCGGGCAAAAATTTACCGCGGCGGAAAGCGCGTCCGTCCCTGAACGCAAAAATCAAATGCGGCCCCGCGCGGCTTTACGCCGCGCGGGGCCGCCTTTGCCGGTCATTCGGCGAACCAGAACAGCTCTTCGAACTTTTTGCCGAGGGCAATGCACAGAATGAGCGCAAGCTTTGCCGTGGGGTTGAAGGCGCCCGTTTCGATGCTGCTTATCGTATTGCGCGAAACGCCCACCATCTGCGCAAGGTCGGTCTGCGACCAGCCGCGCTCCTTGCGCGCGGCCTTTACGCCGTTCATAAGTTCGAGTTTGAATTTTGCCGCCATTACTTTCCCTCCCGCGCATACGCGCACAAGTTATATTTGCAATATAATGCATATATATTGTACTACGGCATAGTTTACTTGTCAATAGCTGCGGCAATTATTTTTTGAAAAAGCGCAGGCCTTTACAAGCCTTTGAAAAAGGCTTTCATTTAAGGCGCGCCCGAAAAATTTTTTTCAGGCGATTGACTAAACGCGGGGCGCGCTATTATAATATTTAAGTAAATAACGCACGGAGCTTTACTTATGAGATTGTGCGAAGCACAAAAAGGAAAAAATTACAGGATAAAGGGCATAGAGCTGCCCTTTGAGACCGAGCGCAGGCTGGAGGCGCTGGGCATGACCGCCGACGCTCCCGTGAGCGTTTTGAACCGCAAAGGCAAAGGCATACTGATAATAAAGCTGCGCGGCACGCGCTTTGCGCTGGGTTACGACATAACGAAAAACATCCTGGCAGAGGAAGATCTGCAAAAAGAGGCCGAAGATGGGACTGTTTAAGAGAAAATGCTGCAACCCGCCCGCGGCCGTGCAGGACACATCCGGCGCGCAGATGACCATCGGCTTTATCGGCAACCCGAACTGCGGCAAGACGACGCTTTTTAACGCCTATACGGGCGCCAACCTTAAAGTTGCCAACTGGCCGGGCGTTACGGTGGAAAAGGTCGAGGGCACCTATAAAGACCACGGGCAGAAGATAAGGCTCGTCGACCTGCCCGGCACTTACAGCCTTACTTCCTACACGATGGAAGAAACGGTGGCGCGCAACTTTATTTTAAGCGACGAAGTGGACGTGGTTATAAACGTCGTGGACGCTTCCGCGCTGGAGCGGGGACTTTACCTTACGCTGCAGCTTCTGGAGCTGGGCAAGCCCGTCGTGGTGGCGCTGAACATGATGGACATAGTGTTAAAGCGCGGCATGGAGATAGATCTGCATCGCCTGCCCGAAATGCTGGGCGTGCCGGTGATACCCGTTTCCGCGCGTAAACGCACCGGGCTGGACATACTAATACACGCCGCGATACACCACAAAGGCAGCAAGGGCCCGGACAGGCTGATCCACGAACACAAAGAAGTTTCGCACCACGCGCACGACCACCACACGGAATACACGATGGTATATTCCGACGCCATGGAAGACAGGATAGACGAAGCGGAAAACGCGCTCGTTGCGGCATATCCGGGCATAAATAACGTGCGCTGGCACGCCATAAAGACGCTGGAAGGCGACAGGGAAATAACGGAAAAATTCCCCGCGGACGTGCCGTGCATGAAAAACGGCAACTTCGAGGCGGAGATAATAAACGAAAAATACGACTTTATCGACGAGATAATCGAAGAAGTGCTCGTGCACAAGCAGCGGCAGGACAAACTTACCGACAGGCTGGACGCGGCGTTCACCCACAAGGTCTGGGGCATACCGATATTTTTGGGCATAATGGCGGTCGTGTTCTTCCTGACCTTTTTCGTGGGCGACCTTATAAAATCGCTGCTGGAAACGGGCATAGGCGCGCTTACGAACGCGATAACGGACGGGCTTTCCGCAGCGGACGCCAGCCCCGCGGTCGTCTCGCTGCTGGCGGACGGCATAATAAGCGGCGTGGGCACGATAATAACCTTTTTGCCCAACATATGCATACTCTTTCTTGCGCTCGCCTTTCTGGAAGACAGCGGGTATATGGCGAGAGTGGCTTACGTCATGGAGGGCATAATGAGCAAGCTGGGGCTTTCGGGCAGGGCCTTTATACCGATGCTGCTCGGCTTCGGCTGCACGGTGCCCGCGATAATGGCGTCGCGCGCGCTGGAAAACAGGCGCGACAGGTTCAAGGTGATGCTCGTAACGCCCTTTATGAGCTGCAGCGCAAGGCTTACCATATACATACTGTTTGCCGAAATGTTCTTTGCCGAGTACGCCTTTCTGGCGGCCTTTTCGATGTATATCCTGGGCATACTCGTGGCGATAGGCGTTGCCGCGGCGATGCACCTTATGGACATGCACAAGGCGCACGAACCCAACTACCTTTTGATAGAGCTGCCCGAATATAAGCTGCCCGACGCGCGCACGGTGGGCATATATATGTGGGAAAAGGTCAAAGATTACCTCGTTAAAGCGGGAACGACGATATTTATCGCCACGCTGATAATCTGGGTGCTGCTGCACGTCGGCCCGACGGGTTACGTGGACGGCGAAGAGATGGAATACGGCTTTGCGGGCTACATAGGCAGGTTCCTTTCGCCCGCGTTCGGCGTGATAGGCCTCGGGTTCTGGCAGATAGTGGTCGCGCTGATAGCCGGCATATCGGCAAAGGAAGTCGTGGTGTCCAGCTGCGCGGTGCTGCTGGGCGCGGCGCAGGGCTCCGAAGCTTTTACCGGGGCGCTTACGGCGATAGGATTCGGTCCGCTGAACGCGGTGTGCCTGATGGTGTTCTGCCTTTTGTATATCCCCTGCGTGGCGACGCTCGCCACCATAAGAAAGGAATCCAAAAGCCGGCTGTGGACGGGCTTTACGGCGCTGTTCCAGCTGGTCGTGGCTTACGTGATAACGCTTATCGTATATCAGACAGGGAGCGGCAATATGACGGCAACGATAATCATTTTATGCATAGTGGGCGCGTGCGCCGTTGCGGCGGCGGCATACCTTGTGGTGCGCAAGGTAAAAAATAAGGGCAAGGGCGGCTGCAAAGATTGCTCTTCCTGCCGCGGCTGCGACAAAAACAAATAACCGAAAAACCCCGCATAACGTGCGTGCTGCGCGCATATATGCGGGGCAATTTTTATTTTGACCGTTTTATAACGGCATAAAAACGTAAAGGCGCCCGCGCAAGTTTGCGCGGGCGCACCCTTTTTTCCGCGCAGCGCGCGGAAGATTTTTGACTGTCAGTTGCCGGATACGGTCACGCTGCCGTTGCCCGCCGAAACGGGCTGCGCGTCGCCGTCGAACGTACCGCCGTTTACGACGACTTTGTTGTTCGCGCCGGACGTATAGATATGCGCCCTGTCCTTTTCTGTATTGCGGCTGAAAGTGCCGCTCTCTATCGTTACGGTGCACGTGCCGCCTTCGAGATATACGCAGTAATACGTGCTTGCGGTTATATCGACGTTGCGCAGAGTTGCCGTGGAGTTGCCGAGCACCTGAACGCCGCCCGTTACTTTAAGGTCTTCCAGCACGACGTTTTGCGCGTTGCTCGTAACATATATCGGATACCCCATGTTAGACGTATTCATCACTTCCACGGTACCGTTTTTAAGCGTGATCCCGTCCGCCGCAAGCCCGAACACGCTGCCGTAAGGATTGCCCGACTTGGGCATCCATCTGATAGTGTGTCCCTGCAAATCTATCGTTACGTCCGGAACGGTTATATACGTTTCGGAGGTGCCGTCCTCGCGGTTTGCCGACCAAAGCAGCAGTATGTCGGCTTGCAGAACTATCACTCCTCCCTCTTTTACGGAGCCGAGCGCCGCTTTGAAAGACGCCGCTTCAGAGGCGAATATCACCCCCCCCCGAAGCTCGTCCTCGGAGGGATAGTTGTTTTCCACCGCAAAGCCTTCGTGGCCGTTGTTGTAGGCATACAGATCCTTGCAGTTGCCCGTGAGCGAACCTTCCGGCGTGGAGGACGCGTTGTAAACCACCTGAATATCGCACTGCTCCTCCGTAAAGGTGTTGCCCGACGCATATTGCAGCGAACCCACTATGCCCGCAACGAAGTTGGAAGAGGTGATGCTTGCGGCGGTGTTCACGTTGCCGCTGACCACGCCGACGTTATACATATGGCCGACTATGCCGCCCGCGGAAGAGCCGCCGGATATGACGCCGCCGTTGCGGTTATCCTTTACCTCTATCGCGGCTTTGAGTTGATACGCACTGTCGTCGCCGCTGTAACGCACCCAGCCGACTATGCCGCCCGTGCCGAAAGCGCCGTCGTTATTATTGGTGACCGCGGCGGTATTGGTATTGCCCGTAACGTTGCCGTAATTCTGCTGCTCGCCCACTATGCCGCCCACGGAAGTGCCGCTTGCGGTGACCGCGCCGGAGTTGGTGCAGCCGCTTATGTTGCCGCAGTTCATGCCAACTATGCCGCCGACATACCCGGTATCGGACGTTATCGCCCCGCTGTTTTCGCAGTCGGTGATGTTCATGAACTTGTCTTTACGCGTGTAATACGCCACGCCCGCAATGCCGCCTGCCTTGCCCGACGCGGTTATCGCCGCAGAGTTGGAACAGTCGATTATAGTGCCGGATATGATAACGCGCCCCGCAATGCCGCCGGTGCCGTCGCCGCCTGTAACGGTGCCGGACACGCTTACGCCGGATATGACCGCGCCGTCGTAAACGAGCCCTGCCGCCGCGCCGACTGCCTCGCTGTCGGAAACGTTCACGTCCGCGTTTGCAAGCGTGAAGTTTTTGATAGTCGCGCCCTTTGCGGAATTGAACAGGCCTATGCCGAAGTCGGTGTTATTGCCGGCATTTTTGCTTATTTTAAGGCCGGATATCGTGTGGTTTCCGCCGTCGAACATGCCCGCAAAGGCATTGCCAAACATAATGGAGCCAACCCTTCTCGCTTCGCCTATCGGCGTCCATTCTTCGCCCGCAAGATCCACGTCGAGCACGAGCCTTACCGTTTTGCCAGCAAAGCTATTGCCGTCGTTTACGAGAGAGGCAAGCCCGGCAAGCTGCATGGGAGTGTATATGACGAACTCGTCCTCGCTTTCGCTATACCACGAAGTATCGGCCGTGCCGTCCCAGACCGTGTCGCCCTCCGCGACCGTGTAATCGTCGCCGTCCTTGTAAGTAACGTGGCCTTCGGTCACGAAGGAGGGGTTGCCCGCTTCGGGGCCCTTTGTAGGATCGAACTTGTTAAACGTGCCGCCGTTGATATAGACGCGCGCCGTGCCGTCGTTATAA
>CALVLW010000033.1 GCA_944341315.1 uncultured Clostridia bacterium | reverse complement strand
ACAGCAGCCTGCCGCAGTCGGCTTCGGAAAGTTTCTCTTCGGGCGAACTTATAAGCCCGCGTATATCGGCGGCGCTCTGTTCTTTGCTCTTATCGAGTCCCGCCTTTGATGCGCGCTTTTGCACCTTTTGCGCGCGCATGCAGGCGGGAAAGCTCTGCGGCACCGCCTGCACCGTTTCGCCGAAGGTGGTCATGTGCTTTTCCTCGCGCTTGTTCTTTTCCCAAACGCCCAAAGCGTCGCTTTCGTCCGCCGCCTTGTCTTTGCCGAAGATGTGCGAATGGCGGAATATCAGTTTTTTTACCACGCGCGTGGTGACGTCGCGAGGGGAGAACGCGCCCTGCTCCTCCTTCATTACGGTGTGAAAGGCCGCCTGCAACAGCACGTCGCCCGTTTCCTCCTCCACCATGTCGTCGTCGTTTTTGTTTATGGCGTCCACCAGCTCGTAAGCCTCTTCCACCATGTTTGCGCGGATGCTTTCGCACGTCTGCGCCCTGTCCCACGGGCAGCCGCCGGGGGCGCGCAGCAAGCGCACCATTTGCAGCAGGTCGGAATAATCGTACCTGTCCTTATGTAAAAAATCGCTCTCCTCCACTACGGCGGCGCAGGACATATCGTAATCTTTTTGCCTGTCGAGTTCGTATATCTTTATCCTTTTTACCTCGTCGCCGCGGATAAAGGTGCAGACCGTTTCCTCGCCGAACCTGTCGGAGAGCGCCGCCTTTACTTCGGCGGCGGCAAAAAAACAGTCTATGTCGTAAACCGCCACGGCGGGCGAGTTTTTAAGATTTGCGATATCGTAAGCGGATATACCGGCGATCTGCGAGCCCTTTACTTTTGCAAGGCAGGCGGCGCGCGCCGCCTTGGAGACGCCCTCTACGACCTCCGTGTCCTTATGCCGCGCAAGGATGAGTTTGCAGGCGTTGTCCTCGCACACGGCGCCGTCCACGCAATATACCACGTCATGCGTTTTTGCCGCGTCGAGCACCGTTTTTGCAAGGCGTTTGTTGAGCGTATCGAAATTGCGGCTGCGCGCGAACAGCTCGTCCAGCGGACGGGCGCCGTAATCCTTTACCGATTCGAACGACGGCGCGTTTGCCGTGCGGGCGAACACCGCCGCCCCGCTTTGGAGCGCCGCGACCGCGCGCATGCTCATGTCGCCCGGGCGCACGCCCAGGCCGATAAGCGTGATCTTCATGCTTTCCTCCGTTTTAAGCCGAAAACAAATCCCGGCTTTTTTCCGTTTCGTATAATATACCACAAATCGAACGCCGCCGCAACAAAATAAGCCACGTTGGCGGCAACGGCGGCGCCTTCGGCAAGCATTCCGCCGTATCTTATAAACACGGCGGTCAGCGCGACGCGCAGTACGCAGGTCGCCCACTGCACCGCCGCCGCGTACGCCGGCCTGCCCAGGGCGTTGAGACAGGCGGACGCCGTCTGCACGAGCGAGAGCGTTACGGCGTTTACCGCCATAATGCGCACCAGCTTTACGAGCAGTGCCGAACCGGCAGGCGGCAGCGAGGAAAATATAATGCGCGCGGCGAGCGGGGCAAACGCAAACAGCGCCGCGGCGCAGGGAACGCTTACCGCCAGCGTGAGCAGCAAACATTTGCGCGCCGTTTGCCTCGCCCCGTCTTCGTCGCCCGCCGCGGCAAGCGGAGATATCGCGGGGATACCAGCCGCGGCGATGCCGTAAGTGAGCGAAACGGGGAGGTTTATAATAGTCACGGCGCAACCCGAAAAGATACCGTAAAGCGCGGTGGCGTCCGCCGTGACGGCGCGCATCAGGTTGACCGCCGCAATGCTTTCGGCAAGCTGCGAAAGGGGCATGACAACGGCGGCAACGGTGAGCGGAAGGGTGAACCCGAGGATGCGCGCGCGGCTTACTTTCCGCTCCGCGTAAAGCGGGCGCCTGCCGCGGGCGCCCAGATACAGCGCGAACGCGAACAGCGAACACGCCGCCTCGCTTAAAGTTACGGCAAACAGGGCGGACGCCGCCGCAAGCGCGGTATCGTGCCTGAACCTTATTGCCAGAGCCGTGCCCGCAAGCACCTTTATCAGCTGTTCGAGCACCTCCGTGACCGCCGTGGGCGTCATGTTGCCCGCGCCCTGAAAGCTGCCGCGCGCCACCGCGAGCACGGAAACGAACGGCACGGCGGGAGCAAGCAGCTTGCAGCACAGCTCCACCGCCGGTTCGCCCTGCGCGAGGGCCAGCGGGCGGGCGAGAGCGAACATGAGCGCGGCGCCGACGGCGCCTATAACGGCGTAAAGCCCGAACGCGCTTTCCGCGGCGCCCCTTTCGCCGGAGGCGGTAAGGCGGGCTATGCCCGCCGGTATGCCCGATGCGGAGACGGTGAGCAGAATACAATACAGGGGATATACCATCTGATATATCCCCATCCCCTCGCCGCCGAGCACGTCCGCAAGCGGGATACGGTAGAGCGCGCCGAGCACTTTGGAGGCGAATCCCCCCGCCGCTATAACGACCGCACCCGAAACGAGGGTGCGGCCGCGCAAAAATTTTTTTATCCGTCCGAACACGTCAAGGCACCCGCGCCCGCTCAATCGAACTGATTGGCAAGTATAGTTGCCGAGAGCTGCGCGAGTTTTATCGCACCCGCCTCCATCTTTGCGCCCTGCTCCGTGGAGACGAGCGCCACGGCGCCCAGGCAGTCGCCGCCGGACACGATGGGCACGATTATCTGCGCCGTGACGGGCGAAGCCGCGTTTTCGGTGATGGGTATTATCCGTTCGCCCGAAGAGAGGCTGGCGATGTAGCTGCGCCTGCCTTCGAGTATCCTGTCCATTGCGGCGGAGATGCTTTTGCCGTGCACCTCGCGCCTGCCGGCGCCCGCCGCATACAGCACCTCGTCCGTATCGCAGATGAGCGCGAGGTGGCCGGAAAGGTCGTTAAGGCTTTTTGCCGTGCCCTCGGAAAACTTTTCCAAAGAGGCTATCGGCGAATATTTTTTTAACATAAGCTCGTCCTTTTCGGTGAATATCTCCAAAGGATCGCCCGATTTTAAGCGCAGCGTGGAGCGTATCTCCTTGGGGATGACCACCCTGCCGAGCTCGTCTATTCTTCTTACAATTCCCGTTGCTTTCATAAATCCCCCTGAAATCGGTTATACAGGCAGTATGCGGCAACGAACGGATATTATGCGGGGATACACGCAAATAAAAAGGCCGCCGCGGCGTTTTTGAGCGCCGCGGCGGCATACCGCGTTTTTTTAAGTTATTCCGGATCGCCGCCGGACACCTCTTCCGCTTTTTTTGCGCGTTTGGGATCCACGAACGGCTGCAGCTCGGGGTGCTTCATCAGTTTTTTGAGCACGTATTTATACAGGAATATATAACCCACGCCGGCGAGCACCATTATTATGCTCCAGAACTGCGAAGGGGTTATGCCGGGGATAAAGCCGCCGCGGTCGTCTATGCGAAGGTATTCCACCGCAAAGCGCCATACGCCGTAAGCTATGCAGTAAACGGCAAGGTTGCAGTTGAACCTGAACCTGAAATAGAGCACCGCCATTACGGCCGCGAGCACGGCAAGGAATATGCATTCCAGCAGCTGCACGGGGATGACGTCCACGCCGTCCATGTTGACGCCGAGCACGTCGTTGTAACCGTGCGCGCAGGGCAGGCCTATCCACGAATCGGTGGGCTTGCCGTAGCAGCAGCCGCCGAAAAAGCAGCCCAGCCTGCCGAAGGCGTGCGCTATGCAGATGCCTATCGGAATGAACGTTACCGCGTCCGTGAGGCCGGCGTTCATGTTGTTTTGCAGGAACTTTGCCTTTGCGCGCGGCGCGACGACGTAGACGTATAGATTGTAAAAACCCAGATAGCTTGCCACGCCGCCGATAAGCCCGCCGTAGAACGTCATGGACGAGCCGAAATCGAACTTGCCCGTTTCGATATAGTTATATACGGATTGGAAGAGCATGGCGAACACGATGCCTATCGCCGTTGCGACGACGCCGAGCAGCAGCATCTTGTCGGTGCATTCTTCGTTGAAGTTCTTATACCAGAACGCCCACATAAGAAAGCCGAAACAGCAGATTATGCCTATCGCCATGCACAGGCCGTAGGCGTAGATCTCTACGGAGCCTATTGTCAACAAAGGATCGGGATGCATACCGTGCCCTCCTGTGCACTCGTGATTCTTTCCGTATCATTATAACCCACGGCGGGCGGCAAGTCAAACATATTTCGGCGGCCGAACGGCATTACGCGAGCATGTTGTTTATCGCGGCGACGAGCGCCTTTACCGAGCTGGTAACGATATCCTCGTCTATGCCCGCGCCCCAGAAAGTTTTTTCGCCGCTCTGTATGCCTACGTAAGATACGGCCTTGGAGCTCGAGCGGCTCGTTAAGGCGTGTTCCTCGTAATCGGTGAGCACATATGCCGTATCCAACCGCATTTTGAGCGCGTTGGAAACGGCGTCCAGCCTGCCGTTGCCGGTTGCCGTTACGGTGCTGCGGCGCCCGCCGCTTACTATCGTTACGCTCGCCTCTATGCCGCCTTCGATCTGCTTGTAGTGACATTCGGAAACGTCGAATACGGCGCGGTTGCGCACGAATTTTTCTTCGAACACGGCGTACAGCTCTTCGGGGCGGAGTTCCTTGTGCGCCCTGTCGGACACGTCTTTTGCTGCGTAGCCCATCGCCTCCTTCATGCGGGCGGGCATGTTTATGCCGTACGCACGGGAGAGCACGTAACCGACGCCTCCCTTGCCCGACTGCGAGTTTATGCGGATGACGTCGGCCTCGTACTTCCTGCCCACGTCCTCGGGATCGATGGGGAGATAGGGCACCGTCCACACGCCGCCGTGGCTTTCGCGCCAATCCATGCCCTTGGCGATGGCGTCCTGATGGGAACCGGAGAACGCCGCGAACACGAGTTTGCCCGCATACGGCTGGCGGGGGCCGACGCTCATGCCCGTGAACTTTTCGTAAAGTTCGCACACGCGGGGCATGTCGCTTATGTCCAGCCCGGGATCCACCCCCTGCGAAAGCATGTTGCCCGCAAGCGTTATAACGTCCACGTTGCCCGTGCGTTCGCCGTTGCCGAACAGAGTGCCCTCTATCCTTTCCGCGCCCGCAAGCAGGCCCGTTTCCGCCGCCGCGACGCCGCAGCCGCGGTCGTTGTGGGGATGAAGGGAGAGCACGACGCCCGTGCGGAAGTCCATATACTTGTTTATATACTCCACCTGCTGCGCGTAGACGTGCGGCATTGCGTTTTCCACCGTGGCGGGCAGGTTGATAATCGCCTTTTTGTCCGCCTGCGGCCGCCACACGCCCAGCACGGCGTTTATCACCTCGAGGGCGTACTCCGGCTCCGTGCCCGTGAAAGATTCGGGGGAATACTCGAAGCGGTAATCCGCTCCGTCGCGCAGGGCAAGTTCCTTTAACAGCTCCGCGCCCTCCACCGCTATCCGCTTTATTGCCGCCCTGTCCTTTCTGAACACCTGCTCGCGCTGGGCGACGGACGTGGAATTATAGACGTGCACTATAACGTTTTTTGCGCCGCGCACCGCCTGAAAAGTCTTTTTTATGATATGTTCGCGCGCCTGCGTGAGCACCTGCACGGTCACGTCGTCCGGGATGAGCCCGTCGTCCGCGAGCCTGCGCATAAAGGCGTACTCCGTTTCGGACGCGGCGGGGAAGCCGACCTCTATCTCCTTGAAGCCGAGCCTGACGAGCAGCCTGAAAAATTCCAGCTTCGTTTCGAGGGACATCGGCTCGATAAGGCTCTGATTGCCGTCGCGGAGGTCGACGGAGCACCATACGGGGGCGCGCTCCACGGCGTCCTTTTGCGACCAATCCATGCAGCGCACGGGAGGAAGGAAATACTGTTTTACGTACTTTTCGTGATTTTTCATGACCGTCACCCTTGTTTTATCTGATAAAAAACGCGGAAGCGACTCCAAAGAGACGCGTCCGCGCGTGGTACCACTCTTCTTCGCGGCAAAAGCCGCCTTTGCGGGTGCATGCACACCCCGTCCGTTATACGGCGGAAAGACCGTCTTTGCCTACTTGCTTTCAGCAAAGCTGCTCTGCGGCGAGTTCTCCGCGCCCCTTCGTTTGCCTTGCACCGGACGGCAAATCTCTGCACCGGGGGTATGCGGTTACTATTCCGCTTCGTTGCATTATAGATATTATTCACGAAAAGCTTTTGCAAGCAAAATCTTTTACGTGAGGATTTTTTCTTGTCGTAAAAACGCTTAACGCACGAAATAAATTCGCGCTTGCGTTTTTTCGGCGTCATTTATTTCCTTTACTGATTGCGGCGTATATTTTTTACGCCTGCGCAACGCTTACGCGCGGGCCACCGCGCTGCATTGCTTGCCGGAAATATTCACGAAAAGCTTTTGCAGGCAAAATCTTTTCCGTGAGGACCTCATTTTGCAAACAAAATCTTTTCCGTGAGATTTGTGATATTTTATTTATTCTATCATGCCGCGGCGAAAAATGCAAGAACTTTTTGAATTTTTATGCAAAATGCTGCATTTTATGCGGAGCGGTAACGTTACCGTTCGTGGACGTGCAGGCGTTCGGCGCCGGTATATATTCCGAACTCCTCGTCGAGGTCGAACTCCGCGTCGTCGTCGAAGGCGGCGAGTTTGGACACGGACACCTCGTAAGCCGTCATGGTAAGGAAGGTGCCGTCCTCCTGCTTTTTCTGATATTCCCTGCTCTGTATCCTGCCGGAGAGGGCGAGCCTGTCGCCAACGGCAAGGTTTTTTACGAACCTGGCGTTCCTGCCCCACGCTATGGCGGGGATATAATCCGACTTGTTGTAGGCGCGGTTGACTGCGACGAGCAGGTCGGCTATCTCCCTGTTGAACGGCGTGGTGCGATATACGGGCGGCTTGCAGATGTAGCCCGAGAGCACGACGCCGTTGGGGTTTTTGCACAGCGGCGCGGAGAGCAGTTCGCGCACGAACACGGTGAGCATCAGCCTTGACCTGCCGCCCTCGAGCTTGTTATAGGAACGGAACTGCCCCAGCGCGCATATCGTGGCGCCGGGCTGCATATCCTCCGTCATTATGCGTTCGGACACGGTAACGGGCAGGACGTCGGCCTGACCGGAAAGGCGGAGCACCTTTACGAAGAACTCGTAAAACCCTTCGCCGAACACCTCGTGCGAAAACTCCGCGCGGCTGACTATTTCGCCGCAGATATACACCTTGTTGTTCTTTTCCGTACTGTAATTCATGTTGCCTCCTGAAAAGTTTTTCTTGTATGCTCACGGACGGGGCTGCTGCCTGCCGCTTGCGTCTACGGTGAAGTTATCCCTGTAAATGAGTTCGCCCACGGGCACGAACGTGTAGCCCCGCTCCGTAAGCGAGCCGAGTATCGCGGGCACGGCCTCGGCCGTGTGCCGTCCGTTGTTGTGCATGAGGATTATGGAGCCGCTCCGCACGCGCGAGGTGACGCGCGACACTATCTCCGCGGCGGAAAGCCCCTTCCAATCCAGACTGTCCACGTCCCATTGTATGGTGTAAAGCCCCATATCGCGCGCGGTGTTTATCAGTTCGTCGTCGTAATCGCCGAAAGGCGCGCGGAAGAGCTCTACGGGCCTGCCCGTAAGTTTTTCTATTACGGCGGAGGAAGAGGAGAGCTCCGAGCGGATCTCCTCCGCGCTCTGTGCGGACATATGCGAATGGGTTGCGGAATGCGTTCCCACCTCGTGCCCCGCCTGCGCTATCTCTGCCATGTGGTCGGGATAATTTTCCGCCCAGAAACTGACGGTGAAAAACGTTGCCTTTACGCCGTAATCTTTAAGCGCCTTCAAAATGGCGTCGGTGTAGTCCGCTCCCCACGCGCAGTCAAAAGTGATACTTACGGCCTTATCCTCCCGCGCGACGCTGTAAACGGGCAGCTGCCGCGACGTGGCGCCGAAATACACTTTGTAAGCGCCGTCCGCGCGCACCGCGACGGAGAGCGCGGCGACGAGGACCGCCGAAACGAGCGGGAACAACAAATTTTTTAACCTT
>CALVLW010000032.1 GCA_944341315.1 uncultured Clostridia bacterium | reverse complement strand
GTCGTAGAGGGAGTAGGTGTAATACAACGCGTCGTAACCTGCGGGGCGGTCGCTTTCGTCAAGTTTGCCGTCCGCAACGAAGCCTTCGAACAGCTCTTCGTAATAAGCTATGTTCTCGTCGGCGCTTGCAAGCATGCTGTCGGTCAGCAGGCCGTTGTCGTCGAACAGGCGGATATAGGCGTCTATCACGTCGCTTTCGTATTCGCCCGCAATGCCGCCGAACGATTCCTCGTCCGTGGATACGGCGCTGTAATCGAATGCCACAAAGCTGCCGGGCACGCTGCCGTATTCGGCGTCGGCGGTAAACGTGCCGTCGCCTTCGGTTATCACGCCGCTGTGCGCCCTGTCGCCGCTCCAAAGTTCAAGGATGTATTCCTCGCTCTCGTCGCCGGTGTGTATAAAGAAGGTGACCGTCTGCCACGTGTCCGCCACTTCGTTGCCGTCTGCGTCGTAGCCGAGGTCGGCAACGGTAGCAGCCTCCGGCGAAGCCGCGCCGCCGAACAGTCTGCCATCCGCGTCGTATCTTCCGTCTACCGCCGCCACAAGCTGCCTTGCGCTGTCGGTGTTGTTGTATTTGAGTTCAACGCCGTCCTCGCCGCCTATCTTAAAGTTGGATACGGGCTTTTCGGAATAGCTTACTTCGGCATTGCCGTCGTCGTCGGTGGTGGTTATTATATAGCGGTATTCGCCGTCCTGATATCTGAATACTTTCTTGGTCGTACCGTCGGAGTTCTCGGCAACGAGGTAGTGGGGGGACTGCTGTCCGTTGTTGTTGCCGTTCGCGTCCGTCTTTTTGGCCTCTTCGGCGCTTATATAATATACGGTGTCTTCGTCAAGGTCGGCAAAGCTCGTGGCTTCGTCTGCGCCGGGAGCATAGTAAGAAGCCTTTTCGTCGAAGTATTCCCTGCCGTAATTATACATATTGGCAAACAGGTTGCCGTCCTTGTCCTCGTAAAGTCCGTCGCTGCGCAGTCTGTAAACTACGTGCGCGCGCTCGTCGTAATCTTCGTCGTCCGAAGGTTCGCCGTCGAGCACATTGCCGTCCTTGTCATACCAGAAGCCGTAGCCGGGCAGATCGAAGGAGGAAACGTCCGTGCGCTTGTCGGGATCGGTGAGATATACATATGCTACCGCGCCCGCGCTTACCTTGACTCTCACCGTCACCGCCTGGTAAGAGGAGGAGGAAACGGTGGTCGAGCTGTCGGCTATGAAGCCGTAGTTGAGCGCCGCCGCGTCGCCTATCTGCCTTACCGCGTTTACGATGAGCAGGGGCTGGATGCTCGTTTCGCCGAACACCTCGTCCCATATTTCAGAGGAATTGCCCGCGTCTATCGCGGAAAGTTCCCTGCCCATGCTTTCAAGCAGCGATTCCAGCCAGGCAAACTTGTCTGCGTCCGCCTTTGCCGCGGTGATGTAATCGCCGAAGTAGTCTTTGTTCACGAGGCCGGCGTATTCGTTGGCGTTGCGCTTGTCGTAACCGTCGGGCTCGATGTCCTTTTTATATACGAGCGAAGCGCTCGCGCCGTTGGCGCCGTTATAGGAGGAGGGACGGGAGATGTTGTTCCTTATGTCGCTTGAAGCCGCGCCGTAAACGTCGTCGAAGTTGTTGTCCGAGCGGTTGTCCTCCGCCTCGAAGGAGAAGCTCTGCGCAAAGGTGCCCGCCGAGGCAAGCGCAAAGATGTCTTCGTCTTCGATGTCGGTCGTCTGTATATTTGCTATCGCCGCGTAACCGGGCGTGTAATCTGCTATCGTCGTGCCCTTTATCGTGCTCTCGCCGAATCCGAAATCGATCTTGAACGACTTGCTCTCGTCAAGGGGATTCTCCACAAAGAAGAAACACTGCACCCAGCCGTCGTATATATCTTCTTCGTCGTTCAGATCAAAGGTCTCGTTCGTGGTGTCCACGGTAAGGGTGGCAAGGGTGTCTTCGTCGTCGGCGTCGTAAAGCGTTATCGTCGCCGCGTTCGCGCCGTCCATGTCGGAGGTCTTCACCCAGAACGAAACTATCTTGTAGCCTTCCGCCTCAACGGTGAAGTCCGTGCCGCTTATCTCCGCGGTGTATGCCGCGCCCTCGGCCGAAAGCATCATGAGCGCGGTGGCGGTGTCTGCCGCCCCGGGCAGGGAAGCCGCGCTCTCCAGCGCCGACGTTATCACTTTGTTATAGGTGCTTATGCCGGCTATGCCGGACGCCGCCGAAAGTTCGGAAGCTATGTCTGCCACCTTGAACACGCCTATCGCGTCGAGCGAGGTGTTTATGTCAAGGTTGTGGTTGGTTGTAACGTCGCTCTGCGTCTTTTTTGCCACGTTTGCAAACGAGGGAACGGACGAAGAGGTGACGTAACCGTCGGCGTCTTCCGTAAGTCCCACGGTAACGTTGGCGATGCTCATGTCATTGTCCGTCTTGGCAACGCCCGTGGCGAGGTCTATCATATAATAGCGGTCGTCGGCGTGCTCGTTAAAGCCGAACACCTTGCCGTCGTCCCTGGAAGTAAGGTTGCAGGTGGTATCGGCAAGTTCGCCCTTTACTTCGCTATAAGTTTCGCTGTCTTCGATGTCGGCGTACTTCGTGCAGGTCAGGTCGTCGAAAAAGGCGTAACCTTCCACCACGTCGGCGTAATCGCCGTCGTCGGTCGCCCTTCCAAGGCCGAGTTCAACGGTAACGGTGCTCTCCGCAAAGTCGCAGCCGTTCACGAACACGGTGAACTGCACCCAGCCGTTGTTTTCGGTGACGCCGGCGGTGTTTATCGAATCGATGAAAAACGCGTCTATCTCGTTGCCGCCCACCGTCTGTTTTACCGAAATGAACGCGCCCAGCCCGGAGTCTGCGTCGGGTGCGGCGCCGTTGCGGTCGTACATCAGGTCGGAGGTCTTTACCCACACGGATATCTCCGCCGCCGTGTTGGCCTCTACCGTAACGGTGGAAGAGGAGGTGTAGTTCTGCGCCGTGCCGTAGCTGTCGTAATCGTATTCGCCGTCCTCTTCGCTTATCACCTCGAGGTCGCTGTTCACGTAGTTGTGGATCATCAGCACGTGGCTTTCGTACGGCTCTTCAAGCTCCTCGTCGGTAAAGTAGTTGCCGTCCTCGTCGGCGTAAAGCGTGACCGTTTCTCCGTTTTCGTCAACGTAAGAGGCGGTGCCGTTCGCGCCCGCGGTGATAACGTCGTGCGTGAGGGGATTGCCTATGAGCGTTTTGTCGTTTTCGGCGGCGTCGTCCCTGAGTGCGGCGTGGGGATTGGCGTAGGGTATGTCGCGTGCGCGCATGCCGTTGTAATCCACGTAAAGATCTTCGTAATCGTCGTCGTCGGAGTCGAGTTCGTCGTTTTCCGTAAGCTTGTCCGCAAGTTCGGGATCGGAGATCTTTTTCCAGCCGCCGGTGCTCGTGTCGACTATGCCGTTCATCACGTAGTTCGTCCTGCCGTCGGTGCCCAGCGTCCAGTTGTCGGGCGTGTATATTATATGGGTTTTGTCGTCGCTGTCGTCAAAGAACTCGAAGTTGCCGTTGAGGATGGTCTGCGTGTCGGCAACGGACGTGGTATCGTCGCCGCTGTCGCCGTCGTCGTCCTTATCGGTGGAGCACGCCGCGCCGAGCCCGAGCGAGAGCACGAAAACTCCCGAAAGCACCGCGAGGGCGGCCCTCCTCATTCCTGATTTCAAGTAAAATTTTTTCTTGTACATATAACACCTGCATTTATTTATAGTAAGGCCGAAATATTAAAAACCGTACTATGATATTTTAATATAAAAGGTGATTATAAGCAAGCATTTTTCCGACAGTTTGATTGTAAAAAGCGATAATTTGATTAAAATTGCGCAAACTTTCTCACGGGAGCGCCCCGCAGGGGCGGATACGTATGATCAAAGACTTAAAAAACGTCGCGCGCGGCGTCTTCACGGGCGCGGCCGTCGGCGCGGCAAACGGCATATTCGGCGGAGGAGGCGGCATGATAGCCGTTCCGCTGCTCTCCGGGATGATGGGGCTCGGCGGCAGGTCTGCCCACGCCACGGCCATTCTCGTCATTGCGCCGGTCTGTCTTGCCAGCGCCGTCGTTTACGCAGCGGCGGGCTACGTGTCGCTGCCCGTGACTGTGCCTGCCGCGATAGGGATGACTGCGGGCGGCGCGCTGGGCGCAAAGCTGCTAAACGGACTGCCGCTCACGGCGGTAAAATTCATATTCGTGGCGGCCATGCTCGCCGCGGGCATAAGGATGGTGCTGCCGTGAGCTTCATACTCGTTTTGCTATACGCGTTTGCGGCGGGGCTTCTGGGCGGCATGGGCATGGGCGGCGGCACAGTGCTGATACCGGCGCTCACGCTGTTTGCCGGGGTGGGACAGCACGCGGCGCAGGCTGCCAACCTCATCGCCTTCCTGCCTATGTCGGCGGTAAGTTTAAGGGTGCATTCCGGCAACGGGCTGCTGCGCCCGCACGGGCTGCTTCCCGTCGTCGTCCCCGCGGTGGCGCTTTCGGCGCTCGGCGGGCTTTTTGCGGCATATACCGCGCCGGACGTATTGCGCAGGCTGTTCGGCGCCTTTCTTATCGCGCTTGCCGTAAAACAGCTCTGCGGCGTAAAGGGCGCGTCCGGCAGGCGCGGTTGAGTCACGTCGCCTTTTTTTTGCGCGCGGCTCTGTCTTTTATAAAGCGCAGCGCAGGTTCTGGCGACCACGCTCCCGCGGCCAGCAGCGCTGCGGCGGTGAACAGCGCGACCGTCGCGCCTCCCGTAAACAGACAGGCCGCGGGCGGCATGAATCTTTCCAGCAGCGGCATTAGCGCCCTGCCGAAGGCGCAGCACGGCACGCACGCCGCGGCGCATCTTGCGGCGTATCCGGCTGTTTTTACGCCCGGGCACAGTTTTTTCAGCAGGCGCATGTTGAGCGCCGCGGTTATCGTAAAATTGACGGCAAGGCCGGCAACGTAAGCGTATATGCCCGCGAACGGCGTAAGCGCCGCTATGCAGGCGAGCATAGCTCCCGCGCCGAAAAAGTAATAAACCAGCGTGGCGTGTTCCCTGTTCATGGAGTTCAGCACGGTGGTGGACATCATCGAAAGGCACATCGGCAGCAGCATTGGGCAGCAGTTGCGCACTATCCTGCCGCTCAGTTCGTCGGAAAACAGCACTTCGCCCGCCGTTCCGCCCGCGGCAAAAAGCAGCGGCACCAGCGCGAACGCGATGAACAGCGCGGCTTTCAGCGATTTTTCCACGTCCGCTTTAAGCAGTTCCGTTCTGTTGCGGTAAAAATTTTCCGAAAGTTCGGGCGCAAGCACCACGGCTATGCTGCCTATAAGCGAGGAGGGGATAAACAGTATGGGCATCGCCATGCCCGCCGCCACGCCGTAAAGCGCCACCGCCTCACCGTCCGTTACGCCGCGCATTTTTACGAGCAGGAAGGGTATCAGCACCGCCACCAGCGAGTTGAGCAGCGAAGAGGAGGTGCGCATCGCCGTTATCGGCAGCGCGGAGGAAAGCAGCGGCTTCAGCTGCGTTTTCGGCGCCACCAGCCTGCCGCCCTTGCGGAAGTACCACCCCAGCGACGCGGCAAAGGAAAACACGTAAGATACGAACACCGCCGCTCCGGCGCGCCTTGCTCCGTCCGCGGCGTCCGCCGCGCCCGTAACGAGCAGCGTGCCCGTTATCACCATCAGCGCGTCTTCGGCAAGCTCTATCAGCGAATAGGGCATGAACTGCCTGTCGCCCCAAAAGGCGCCGCGCATCACGGCGTAGACGGAAGTTATTATCAGCCCGGGCAGGATTATTAAAAAGACGTCCAGGCACCTCTCGTCGGAAAACATCGCGCCGAACAGCCCGCGGAAGGCAAATATGAGCACGCACGCCGGCACGGTGAACGCCAGCGTGGATACGATGCCCGCCGTGACCACGGCGTTTTTGCCCGCCGTGTTCCCCATGGCGTTCTGCTTGGTTAGAAGGCGTGAAACGGTGACGGGCACGCCGCTCGAAGCCGCGGTCAGCAGCACGGAAAACACCGAAAGCGCTATCTGATAAATGCCCAGCCCCTCGGCGCCTATCCCGCGCGAAAGGATTATGCGGTAGGCAAAGCTGAGCGTCTTTTCTATCGTCGAAAACAGCGTCACCTGCGCCGTGGTCTTGTAAATGTTCGTGCTCATAACAATATTTTACAAGCCGTCCGCCGCGAATATGTGTGCGCGCGTGCACTTATCGCGCCTCCGCCGCATAATATATAACGATGTATAAACTGCAACTCGAAAACGTCCGTTTCCACAGGGTAAGCGCCGGGCAGGACGAAGAACTTGTCCGCAAGACCTTTTCTTCGCCCGTCGTCGGCAGCGTGTTCGAGGGCGCCGTGGTGGTGCTTGCGGGGGAGGGCTGCACGGTCTGCCGCGCCCGCGTGGGCGACGATTACGCCTCCGTCGCGCGCAGGTTCGGGCTCAGCGAAGAGCGGCTGCGCGCCGCAAACGGCGGAAAGATCTTGTATCCCACCTGCCCAGTATGCATACCGCCCGCGGACGAAACTTAAAGGCGCGCAAAACATATAATAGAATATAAAAAGCGCCCGGGTGCGGGCGCTTACCAATACAGACGGAGGTCAGAATGTCATTTTTTTCCAATTTTCAGTCGGATAAATGTCCGGGTGCGATAAACGGAAATCCCGTCAGCGGATTGTGCGAAAAAGTGTGCGTTCAGGCGCAAAAGATATTTGACGCCTGCATAAAACAGATACAGCTCGAAAATTATACGCTCGCGCTTACGGATCCATCGCCCGCAGGCCCTACATATCCGCTCACGTTCATAAGCGCAAGGTCGCTCTCGTCCTCGGGCACGGTCACCGGGCTCGCCGTCGACAGGCTTGCCGACAAACCCGGCTATGCAAGGGTGCAGGCCACGGTAAACATCCCCGTGGAGGTGCTCTACACCGACGCGAACGGCCAGGAGGGCAGCGCGCAATCGGTCATAAGCGTAAAGCAGGACGTTCTGCTGTGCGTGCCGGCGCCCTCCATAATGCCTTACAGGATAACCGCCCAGGCAAGCGCGGTGTGCGCCGAAGGCACGTTCAACGCCGAAACGGTGACTTTCACCGTAAACGCCTGCGTTACCGTGATACTCAAAGTGGCGATAGACGTGGAGCTGCTCGTGCCGAGCTACGGCTACTGCGCGATACCTCCCGCACAGGATTATTCGCAGGAGGTGTGCGCGGGGTTCTTCGAATTGCCGCTCTATCCTCAGAACAAAAACTGCCGCCGCTGAATGCGGCGGCTTGCTGCCCGATACGTCAGGCGCGTGCCTTGCGGCGCGCGCCGTTTTTCCGTCACTCGTTGTTCAGTTTGTTCGCGTAATGGTAAACGAACTCGGTTATGGTGGGTATGCCCTTGGCGGATTTTATCCTGGCGGTATAGTTTGCCGAAAGCTCCGCGGGATCGGTGCTCGCCCACGCGCGGTTTATTGCGTTCTGCATGGCGCGCTCCACGCTGTTTTCCGTTTTGCCCCTGCGCGAACCTATCAGCCGGCAGACGTGCTGCACCGGCTGCTTCATAATGATGCCTATCGCGTCCACGAGGTATCTGTAGCCCACGCATTTGGAACTTATCCCGAGCTTGTCCAGCTCTGCGGTGATGCGGCGCTGCGTCTGCTTTTCTTCCTGTTCCGCGGTCGGCGCGCGGCCTTCGCGCAGCGTCGCCGCCCGCCTTGCGGGGAGCATCGTCTGCGCTATTTTAAGGAAATTGTCTATGCACTGCGCGGAAAAAGACGCGCCCGCGTCCGCGATGAAGTCCGCGCACGCTTCCCGTGCCAGCCGGCGGGTATCTTCGTCGTCTTTTGCCGCAAGCACGAGCAGGCAGGGGAGGGACAGGCCTTCGGCGCGCAGCCGTTTAAGGAACTCCGCCCCGCATCCTTCCGCGCCCGAGCCCGCGTCCGCGATCACGATATCGGGCGAGGCGTCGCTCGCATATTTTATTGCGCGTTCGGGATTGTTGGTTACTCCCACGACGGCAAGCCCGCCGCCGGACGCAAGCGTTTCGGTCATCCGGCTGCACGCCTCGATGTCGTCGCCGACGAGCATCAGAGTCAGTTTTTCTTCCATAATGTTGCCTCTTGATTTTTAGCTTGTTTATATAATAACACGAAATTTCCGGTTTAATCCAAAAATTACAATAATAATCAAAATTTTCCTGCTCGGTGCCGTAAATCGGGTATTTTCATAGTACTATGCGTAACATAACGCCGCTGTTTTTCTGTATAGTTTTCGATGTGCGCCGTCTTTTTATGCAAAAACACTTTCAAATGCGCCGCGTTTGTGGTATCATTTTACGTATGAACGTGTATGCTATAAGCGACCTCCATCTTTCGGGACTGAACCCGAAGCCCATGGATATCTTCGGCAGCGGGTGGGAAGGCCATTTCGAAAAAATTTGCGCGGATTGGACGCAGAAGGTGCGGGAGGACGACGTGGTGCTCGTCTGCGGCGACATAAGCTGGGGCATCACCCTTGAAGAGGGGCTTTACGACCTTGAAAGGCTCAGGCCGCTCCCCGGCAGAAAGGTGTTTATAAGGGGCAACCACGATTATTGGTGGAACGGCATAACCAAGCTGCGCGACCGCGCTCCGGACGAAAGCTTCTTTTTTTTGCAGAACGACGCGGTGCGTTTTCCCGGCGTGGTCGTCTGCGGTTCGCGCGGGTGGACGTGTCCCGGCAGCCCGGACTTTACCGAGCGCGACCAAAAGCTGTACCTGCGCGAGGCCGAACGCTTCAAACTGTGCTTTCAGAGCGCGGAAAAGTTGAAACGGCCGGGCGACAAGCTGGTCGTTATGATCCATTATCCGCCTTACAGCCTTAAAAACGGCGACACCCTGTTCACCGAAATGTTCGAGGCGAACGGCGCGGACGTCGCGGTGTTCGGGCACGTTCACGGCGAGGCGTTCTTCCCTTTCCGCAGCAAAAAGGGGAACGTGGAATACGTCCTGACTTCGTGCGACAAAGCGGGCTTTAAGCTGCAGAAGATACTCTGATAAATTTCCGCCGCCAAATTTTGTTTTTTGCTTTACTTTGGCGGTGTGTTATGTTATAATTTTTGTCGGTAAAACATATTGCCGCGCAGGCGCGCACGGGTGCGGCGGCGCGGCGCTTTCAAGAGACGGATATGGCGGCGTTTTTGTTGGGCGCGGCGGGCGCTTGCCCGCGTGTCAAAACGTAATATGCATTGCAGGCAAAGGCGGATGGACGTTCGCCCGGGATTTTTGTTTTTCGGGCGCGGCTCATACGCTTTTTTTATGTAAAGGCCGCTATAAAGAATTTTACGAGAGGGATTTATGCTTAGATCTAAGGACTTGACGGGGCTTTACGATACCTCGGCAGAAGAAATCGTCGAGATCCTCGACAGGGCGGCGGAGATGAAGGCGCTGCTCGCCCGGGGGAAGAAGAGCGGAAAAACGCTTGCCGGCACCGCGCTCGTTACGCTGTTTTACGAAAACAGCACGCGCACGCGCACTTCGTTCGAGCTTGCGGGCAAATATCTCGGCGCGCACGAGGTAAACGTAGCCGCTGCGTCCAGCTCCGTGCAAAAGGGCGAAACGCTTATAGATACGGGCAGGACGCTCGACGCGCTCAAAGTCGATTTCATAGCCATGCGCCACCCCCTTGCGGGGGCGCCCGTGCTGCTTGCCAAAAACGTGTCCGCTTCCGTGATAAACGCGGGCGACGGCATGAACGAGCATCCCACGCAGGCGCTTCTGGACATGTTCACCATGCGCGAAAAGCTGGGCGGGATAAAGGGGCTCAAAGTTGCCATCCTCGGCGACATAAAGCACAGCCGCGTGGCAAAGTCCAACCTCTTCGGCCTGAAAAAGCTGGGCGCCGAAGTTTATATGTACGCCCCGCGCACGCTCATGCCCGCGGAGATAGAAAAGCTGGGCGCGCACGTCTGCACGTCCATGGAGGAGGCGATAGATGGCGCCGACTGCGTTATGGGGCTGCGCATACAGCTCGAGCGGCAAAAGGGCGGATTGTTCCCTTCGCTCTCCGAATACAGCAGGTTTTACGGCGTAAAGGATGGCATGCTCGCGCTTGCCGCCAAGGGAGCATTGGTTATGCATCCCGGTCCCGTTAACAGGGGGATAGAGCTCACGCCCTCGCTGATAGACGGCGGAAACAGCGTCATAAACGAGCAGGTGACCAACGGGCTTGCCGTGCGCATGGCGGTGCTTTCGCTGCTCCGCGAATACAGGGAGAAGAACTTATGAGATACGTTATAAAGAACGGTTCCGTCGTATTTGCCGACGGGGTAAAAAACTGCGACGTCCTCGTGGAGGACGGCAGGATAGCCGCCGTGGGCGAAGGGCTTTCCGCAGAGCAAACGATAGACGCCGAAGGCCTGCACGTCTTTCCCGGGCTGATAGACATGCACGTCCACCTGCGCGAACCCGGGTTCGAGGGCAAGGAGGACATAGAGAGCGGCAGCCGCGCCGCCGTGGCGGGCGGTTTTACGCAGGTATGCTGCATGCCCAACACCGATCCGGTGTGCGACAACGCCGTGGTGGTGCGCTATATCCTCGACCGCGCAAGAGAGGTCGGCCTGTGCAAAGTGCGCCCGATAGGCAGCATAACCAAGGGCGAAAACGGCGAAGAACTTGCCGAAATAGGCAAGATGGCCGCGGCGGGCGCCGTGGCGATAAGCGACGACGGCAGGTCGGTCATGGATTCCAAGATAATGCGGCTTGCCATGGAATACGCCTCCGGCTTCGGACTTAAATGCCTTGCCCACTGCGAGGATAAAAACCTCGTGGACGGCGGTGTGGTGAACGAGGGGCTCAATTCCACGATAACGGG
>CALVLW010000031.1 GCA_944341315.1 uncultured Clostridia bacterium | reverse complement strand
CGTACGGGTTGGAGATGAGGCGCAGGTACGCGAGCACGTCCTTTATTTCCTTGCGCTCGAAGAATTTGAGGCCGCCGAACACCTTATAGGGAATGTTGTATTTGGTAAACTCCTGTTCGAACGAGCGAGTGAGCGCGTTTATGCGCATGAGCACGGCAAAGTCGGAATACTTGTAGCCGCGGGTGAACACGAGGTCGCTTATCGTGCGCGCGGCGAACAGCGCCTCCGAAAGTTCGTCGCGGGCGGCGTGGTATTCCGGCCTGACACCCTCGTCCGCGTCCGTCCACAGCGTTTTGCCGCGGCGGCCGGCGTTGTTCTTTATTATTGCATTGGCAAGCTGCAGAATACCTTTCGTCGAGCGATAGTTGCGCTCCAATTTATATACCTTTGCCTCCGGGAAGTCGTCGTCGAAGCGCAGGATGTTCTCTATTTCGGCGCCGCGCCAGCCGTATATGGACTGGTCGTCGTCGCCCACGCAGAACAGATTGCCGTGCACCTTTACGAGCAGTTTTATTATTTCGTACTGCACGGAATTGGTGTCCTGAAATTCGTCCACGAGCACGTATTTGAACCTGTCGGAGAGATATTCCCTTACCTCGCCGTCGCGGCGCAGCAGGCGCAGAACGTATAAAAGCAGGTCGTCGAAGTCGAGGGAATTGTTTGCCCTGAGGCGCTCCTCGTACCTTTCGTAGACGCGCATGCAGGCCTCTATCTTGTCGTCGTGCGGGTGCCTGCGCATATATTGGTCGGGCTCCAGCCCGAGCATCTTGGCGTCGGCTATGTAAAAGCGCGCCTTTTTGAGCAGCTTGTCCTCGTCGAGGTCAAGCTCTTTAAGGCACTTTTTTATTACGTTTTTGCGCTCCGTTTCGCTGTAAATGGAAAAGTCGGGCTTTATGCCCGCCTCCGCGGGGTAACGGCGGAGTATGCGCACGCACATCGAATGTATGGTGCATATCCACATGTCGCTTACGTCGCCGCATTCAAGGCGCACCCTCTCCTTCATTTCGGCGGCGGCCTTGTTGGTAAAAGTTATGGCAAGGATCTGCCGCGGGGAGGCCAGCCCCTCGCTCAGGATGTAGGCAATGCGCGAGGTGAGCACGCGCGTTTTGCCGCTGCCCGCGCCCGCGAGCACGAGCACGGCGCCCTGCGTGTCCTTTACCGGTTTTATCTGCTCTTCGTTGAGCTTGTCAAGCAATTCGTCCATCGGTAAAATTATACCACGTTCTGCCCGGAAAAACAAACGAATGGAGCCTTAATTTGCATGCGCGCAAGCTTACAACCCCAGCTCCTTTTCCCTGCGGTAGCGCTCGAGCGCGGCAAGGTATTTTGCAGAAAGTTCGAGGTTGTAGCGCTGCTTTTCGGCATAGGAGAGCGTTGCGTAATATTCCGCGTCGGTCAGCCTGCCTATGGCGTCGGAGACCTCGCCGCATTCGTCGAGCATGGCCTTTACGCGCAGGTAAAAGCCGTCCTCCTCCCCGCCGCGTATGCGGCGCATCACCTTTGCGCCTATGTAATTTTTTACCTTGCGCTCGTTGAGCCCGAGGTTTTTTGCCTGAGTCTGCCCCTCTGCCATGTCCGTTTTGCAGTTTTCCCAAAAGTTGTTTTTCAGCCTTGTTTTCGCCTGTCGTGCAATGCTTTTTATGTTGTCCATAATAACTCCTTTTGCGCCAAAATGCGACTGCGGTATAAAAAGAAAAAGCCCGGCCGACGTTACGTCAGCCAGACCTTTTGACTCAGTTTTTGTTGCGTTTTCTTGCGGCTTCGGCCTTTTTGCGCCTCTTTACCGAAGGGGATTCGTAAAATTCCTTTCTCCTGAGGTCGCCGATTATGCCGTCGCGCGAGCACTTTCTTTTGAACCTTTTGATAGCGCTCTCTACGGACTCGTTTTCACCGACTCTTATGGTGGACATCGCTCTTTCAACCCTCCTTCGCCAAACGCAGTTATTTGCTCTTGCAAGCTTTTGTATTATAGCAGAGGCGCGGCGCGCCTGTCAAACGATAAAACGTGCTTTTTTGCAAAAATTTATATTCCCGCAAGCTGCTGCACGGCGTTTATAGCCATTCCGGCGAGCACGCTTATCAGATACACTGCCGCGACGAGCGCGACGTTGCGCTTTATTTTTTTCGTGTTCCTGAGCAGCACCACGAACCCGAGCCCGGCGTTGGCGCACAGGCCCGCCACGCAGCTGCCGAAAGTCATGAAGCCGTTTATATAGGTGTCGGTTATCACCACGCTGGACGCGCAGTTGGGGATGAGCCCCACCGCCGCCGATATCAGCGGCTGCACGTAGGGCCCGCCCGCCACGAGCGTTTCGGAGATGGCGTCTTCGCCCACCTTATAAATAACGAGTCCGAGCGCGAGGTTGACCAGCAGAAGATAGAGCGTTATTTTGAGCGAGTGGAGCAGCGGCTCCACCACGAACACCTTTATATCGCCGCCCTCGTGCTCCCTGCCGCAGGAAAAACCGTGAACGTCCTCCCCCGCAAGGGGCAGCGCCAGCCGTTCGCGCGGGAGAAGGAGGTTGGCGCCGTAACCAGCCGCCACCGCCACCGCCAGCTTTATCACGACGAGCGGGACTATCACGTTCACCTTCGAACCTTCGGACAGCAGGATGATGAGCGCCTCGTCCGAGGTGGCGAGGAACACGGCAAGCAGGGTGCCCGTGCGTATGAGCCCCCTGTCGTAAAGCTTTGCCGCCATTACGGAAAATCCGCACTGCGGTATTATGCCCGTCGCCGCGCCGATGAGCGGCGCAAGGCCGCCCTGCAGCCTTTCGTGATCCTCGGTGAACGACGTCTTGTGTTCGACCAATTCTATAAGGATATATATCACGAGGATGAACGGGAAGATCCTGAGCGTATCCAAAAACGCGTCCGATACAGTTTCCCACATAACTTGCAAAAGAACCGAAATGCCGCGAAAACTCGCGGCATACCGTATATCCGTTCCGTCCCGGCAGGCTTACCTGCGCTTTTTGGGTTCTTCCTTAGGAGCGAGCGAAGCAAGCAGCTCCTCCTGCCCCTGCCTGGAAAGAGGAACGAACTCCGAGTCCGGGTTGCGAACGTCGGCAACGTAACCGCCGTCGCGCGCAAGCAGCGCAAGCCCCGTTTTGCCGTCGAAAACGTAAAGGCGGGCAAGGTCGGGCGCAAGAGCGTGTTCGCTGCCCTTTGCCGCCCCGGACAGCATTACCGTGAGCGAAGTGCCGCAGGCGTCCACGTCGGTATATCCCTCCGCGAGAGAGGTGTCCACCGCGCTGACTTTGCCCGTTAAGGGGCCGCCTTTATCCACGGCGATATCCTCCGGGCGGATGCCGAGCGTTACTTCGGCGCCCTCCGCCGCATACCTTTCTATATCCGTCCAGCGCGCAACTATACCGGCGGGAAGGGGCAGCGTCGTCCCTCCGAAGGTCACGGCGTACCCCTCCTCCGTCTTTACCGCCTTTGCGCGGCGGATAAAGTTCATCGAAGGGCTGCCTATATAAAACGCCACGTATTCGTTGGCGGGGTAGTCGTAAAGGTTTGCCGGGGTGTCCACCTGTTGCAGCACGCCGTCTTTGAGCACGGCGACGCGCGTTGCCATGCACATTGCGTCCGCCACATTTTTGGTCGCGTATATGAACGTGCCCTTTATGCGCGCCTGGATGTTGACGAGCACGCCGCGCATCTGCACGCGCAGCTTTTCGTCCAGCCCGGCGAGGGGATCGTCGAACAGGTAAATTTTAGGTTCGCGCGCGATGGCCCTGCCGTAAGTGGCGAGCAGCTTCTGCGCCGAACTGAGCGCCTTGGGCTTGCGCCAGAGCAGGTCTTCCAGCCCGAGCATCTCCGCCACGACGCGCACGCGCTGGTCGATGACGGACTGCGGGAATTTGCGCAGTTTTAACCCGTAGCCCATGTTCTCTTCCACGCTCATCGATGGATACAGCGTGTTGGAGCCGAACACCACCGCCACGTCGCGCTGCTTTGCGGGCAGGCCGTCCACGCGTTTGTCGCCTATGAAAATTTCGCCCGAATCGATTTCTTCCAGCCCGGCGATAACGCGCAGCAGCGTGGACTTGCCGCTCGACGCGCCGCCGACCACCGCAAGAAATTCGCTGTCCTGCGAAGAAAAGCTTACGCCGGCAAGCGCCGTTTTGCCCGAGGGATATACCTTTGTTACGCCCGAAACCTTGAGATTTGCCATAAAATCACCTTTTTGATGTTTACCCGAACATAATACCACAAACCGCCGCTTTTTTCAATTAAATAGAGCAATAAATTTTTAATTTGCGCACGCCTTGCCATTTTCGGGCAAAAGGTGTATAATACAGGCATGAACAAACCCGACTACGACAAACTGATGCAGGCGGAGATAGCCGCGCTGGGCGGAAGAAGGCCCAGGCTGCTTTTGCACAGCTGCTGCGCGCCGTGCTCTTCGGCGTGCATAGAGCGGCTGAAAGACGACTTCGAGCTGACCGTTCTTTATTACAACCCCAACATAGAGGCGGGCGAATACGAACTGCGCAAGGCGGAGCAGCTGCGCTTTCTTGCCGCGACGGGCTGGGCGGACGCGCTGGACTGCGAACACGGGAGCGAACTGTTTTACGCCGCCGCGCAGGGGCTGGAAAACGCGCCCGAGGGCGGGGCGAGATGCCTGAAATGTTACGAACTGCGCCTTGAACGCACCGCGAGGGAGGCAAGCGCCGGCGGGTTCGAATACTTTGCCACCACCCTTACCGTAAGCCCGCAGAAGAGCGCGCAGGCGCTTAACGCCATAGGCGAACGGCTGGCGGACAAACACGGGGTAAAGTGGCTGCATTCCGACTTCAAAAAGCGGGGCGGATATCTGCGCAGCTGCGAACTCGCGCGCGGATACGGGCTTTACAGACAGGATTACTGCGGCTGCGAATTTTCGCGCAGGGAAAGAGTGCGCAAAGGCTGAAAT
Organism: uncultured Clostridia bacterium; assembly: GCA_944341315.1. GTDB lineage: Bacteria > Bacillota > Clostridia > Christensenellales > Borkfalkiaceae > Coproplasma. The sequence continues at coordinate 25,427 of CALVLW010000031.1, read as the reverse complement.
TTACAGTTGAAAATTTGCGCGCGTTGGTGTATAATGATACCGACGCAAGAAATATCAAGGAGGCAGTCATGGATATAAACCGCTATTCCCCCTCTTACATACTAAACAAAAAGCACCTGATCGGGCTGACCGATTATTCCACCGAAGAGATATTCGAACTTTTGTACGCCACCAAGGCGCTCAAACGCAAGTTCGAGGCGCACGAAGAGACGAACGTCCTGCACGGCGCCACCGTTGCAATGCTGTTTGCCGACACCTCGCTGCGCACCCGCACCGCCATAGAGATAGGCGTGCACCAGCTCGGCGGCAACTGCGTTGACCTGCCTTACAGCAGCAAGGACATGCACGCGGGCGAAAACATACGCGACATAGTAAACGTGATAGCGCGCTACGGCGTGAGCGCGCTGGTGACGCGCAGCATAAACAAGAAGATGCTGAACGAATTTACCGCCATCTCCTCCATGCCGATAATAAATTCGCACAACGACGACTGCGTGCCCGCGCAGGCGATAAGCGATCTTTTCAGCATATGGGAAAAGAAGGGCGAGCTGGCGGGCGTAAAGCTGGCGGTTCTGGGCAAGGCGACCAGCCTTACTTCCTCCTTCGTGATAGGCGCGGTAAAGTGCGGCCTGGAAGTTTCCGTCGCCTGCCCGCCGAGGATGGGCTTAAAGCGCGAGAACGTGGAGGCCGCCGAACAGATGGGCAAGATATACTTTACCGACGATCCCGTGGAGGCGGTGCGCGACGCAGACTTCGTTTACACCAACGCATACCGCTACCACACCGAGGCGAGCGAAGAAGAAAAAGAGGCGCTTGCGCCTTACCGCGTGGACGCGGGGCTGATGTCTTACGCCAAGCGCAGCGCGTTCTTTATGCACCCCCTGCCCGCCACCCGCGGACAGGAAGTCACCGCCGACGTGATAGACGGCAAGCGCAGCATGGTCTACGACCAGGGCGAAAACCGCCTGCACGCCATAAAGGCGATATTCACCATGCTTGCAAAATAAACGGCGACGCTATAACGGCGTCCGCGCTGCCGCGCGGACGCCGTTGCTTTACCGCGCGTAGACGGCGCGGTATATTTTTTTGCCCTCCGACATGAATTTCCGTTCGTGCTCGGTGACGACGTTGCCCGCGAACGGGTGCGCGGCAAGGTCGCGGCAGACCTCCTTTGCCCGCCAGCCGCACGACAGAAAGCTTTGCAGCGAATAATCGAAGAACTGCTCGTTGTCGGTCTTTTGCCAGACCTCGCCGCCGGGCGCGAGCAGGTCTGCGTAAATTTCAACGAACCGCGGATTGGTCAGCCGCTGCGCCGCGTAGCCGAGCTTGGGCAGAGGATCGGAAAAGTTTAGGTAGACGCGCCGCACGCTGCCCGAAGGGATATAGCGGGGCAGCACTTCCGCGGGGCAGTTTACGAAGTGCACGTTTTCAAGCCCCAGCGCCTTTGCCGACTCGCACGCGGTGACGATGACGTTGGATACCTTTTCCACCGCGACGAAGCCGACGTCCGGGCAGAGCCGCGCCATGCCGCACACGAAGCCGCCCTTGCCGCAGCCCACCTCCAGATGCACCGGCCTGCCGCCGAACAGCCGCCCGAGATCGAGGTAATTTTTAAGCTCCGCCGCCACCTTCATGTTCTTTTCCGTAAGGTCGGCGCCCGTCATTATATCGGCGCACGCCGCAAGGCGCGCGTCCAGATTGTCCTTTCTGTGCATTCTCATAACGACAGGATTTTAACACATTGCAGAAAAGTTTGCAATCGTTTGAGGCGGCGTAAAAACGCCGTCAAGCTTTTTGAGTGAAATTCACGCAGATTTCGCGCGGCTTTATTTTCCGCCGCGCCGTTTCGCGCGCGGCGGCAAGGGTTATAATAAGCCGTCGGGTGAAAAACTTTAATATTACGGAAAGGGGGTACGAGGCAATAATATATTTTGTCCGGCGTTATCTGCGTCGGCGCGCATACGTGCGCGGGGTAATGCAGGCTGTTTGCGATATGTTCCCCCTTTAAGGAGGACGTAACGTATGGAATTGTGCGAAGTTTTTGCCCGCTGCGGGCTGGACGTGGCGCTGATATCCGCCGCAAACGCCGTCTTTTCGCTTGTTTTAAGGCGCGCGGCCAAAAAGCTGAAACCCAACGCGCGCACCGTGCTGGGCTATCTGTTCGGCACCGTGGTTTACGCCGTTTACGCAAGCGCAGCCGCGGGCGACGCGGCCTACGCCTTTGAAAACTTTGCCGCCGTGGCGCAGAAAGGGCTCACCGCGGGCACGCTTTCCCTGCTGATATGCGCAGCCTTTGACAGGTTCACCGGCGGCGGGAGCGGCGCAGAGAGCGACGTTGCCGCAACGGAACTGCTGCTTGAAAGCGTGCCCGAAGAAAACCGGCGCGCCTGCGCGGAAGAGATCCTGCGGCTTGCGGGAACGCTTTCGGGAGAGGAGCTGGACGGGGCGGTAAAGACGGCGATAGCCGAACACGGCGGCGAATGCGACGGCGTGACCGAATTTCTGGCGGCGCGCACGGCGCTCCGCCTTGTCGCGGCAAAATGCACGCAGTAAAAACTTTTTACCGCAAAGGGGCGGACGGGCTTTTGCCCGTCCGTTCTTTTTTTGCACTGTTATATTGTTATTTTATATATTTTATTACAAGTTTTATTTATATAAATAGCAAGTTTTGCTTAGTTTTGCTTATCTAACCGACTTGATTTTTATATCGTATTCCACGTCCGTAACGGACAAAAGATCGTCCTTCAAACGCCCGTACGCGGCGGGATCCTTGCGGCTGAGCATCAGCTTTGCAAATAAAAGGTCGCAGTCGTTCCGTCTGCAAAAATCGGCGAGCGACGACATATACTCCCTTACCGCGTCCTCCGCGGCGCGCAGCACCTCGTCCTTTACGAGGTGGGTGTTGGCGCTGCCTTCGGCAGAGGGCGCCGCCGTGGACGACTGAACGTTTGCAAGCGCGCGCAGCCTTATCTTTACCGCCGGCCGCCGCCCGCCGGCGTCCATGCGTGCGCGGCAGCTTACGGACTTCAAACCCACGGTGTAATCGTCGTTGCCGCAGCGGGCGTTTATCACCGCCAGGCGCGTTGCGTTGCGCACGAGGTCGAGCGCCACCGCCTGCCGCTCCGTAAGCGTGCCCGCGTATTTGCCGCCGGAGAACGCAACGGTCTGCCTGCACGTAAATTCCGCCTTGCCCTGTTTTGGGCCCGATTGCCCGTCCTGCTGCGCAGACACGGTAGCCGTGCCGCCCTCCGCGCCCTCCGAAGAAGAGATAAGCGGCATGTAGGCCGCCGCGGAAGCCGAGCCGTGGTATTGGGCGAGCAGTTTAAGATTTATCGTGGAGCAGTTCGCCGAATTTTTCAGTTCTTCGGACATGGCGCGCTGTATGGCGGAAGAGGACATGCCGCCGTCCGCCGGCTGTTTCGCGAGCAGCTCCTCCGCCATGCCGCCGCACATGCCCACGAGCGCGGTGAGCGGGACGGAATCGTTGCGGTAAAAATAGTCGAGCACGGTGAACAGGTCGCGGTCTTTGCAGCTTTCGCCGAGGATGACGAGGTTGCAGAATGTGAGTTTGGGATAAAAGCCCGTTTTGGAGTTGATGTCGTCGAGCGCCTCCGCCACCGTTGCGCCCCTGCCCGTTACCTGCGTGTAAGCGGCGCTGCCTTCGCCCTTGGAGGGCGTGGGAACCGCTGCCTGTGCGGTCACGGCGTAACCTTCGCGCTCCGCGTCCACGCCCACCGCCACCACTATGGACGACTTGTGTATGTCCACCAGCCCGAAGTCGTTGGAAAAGAACAAAAACAGCATAAGCGCGACGAGCGCAAGCACCGCCGCGCGCGCAACGCGCTGCAACGCCGTGGCCTTCACGCGGGGCCTCCTTTTGCCGCGCGGCGGCCGGCAAGTTTGAGCAGCAAGGGAGAAATGAGCGGCAGCGCGAACGAAAACGCAACGAACGCCGCCCACAGAAACCTGCCGTAAAACTCCTGCACCACGAGGTAAGCGTCGTTGAAAGCGACTACCAGGGCGAGCAGCACGGCGTTTATTGCAAGCGACGATACTGCCGCGGCGGGGCGGACGTTGCGGCCGAGCGTCTGCTCCTTTGAAAGCGCGCCGCATATGCACGCGACGGCGAGCTGGACATAGAGCACGAGCGCGAACAGCATGCACGCCTCCACCCCGTACACCGCCAGAAGGTCGAGCCTGCCCACGAGCGAGAGCGGCCCGAAGAACAGCGCCGTCTGACTGACGGCAAAGTATCTGTCGGGCGCGAGCGAAGAATATATGCCGTAAAACAGCGCCAGAAAGAGCATTACCCCGACGCCCGCGGCGGCGTAGCTTGCCGTTATCTTTGCGCAGTCGCCCTTTTTGCACGCGAACCTGCCCGCAAACATGAGCATCACGGCGCCGTCGGCAAAGTTATACAGCGACGAGCGCACGCCTCGGAATATGCGCGGCGCGGGAGTTTTTAACACCGGCAGCAGCCAAGAAAGGTCGCATTCGCCCGCGGACATTACGGCGAGCGCGGCAACGCAGCACGCGAACACCGGCACGGCGAGATCGGCCACCCTGCCGGAGTTGCGCACGCCCTTGGAGCCGGCGTACACGGAAAACACGAAGAACGGCAGAAAGGTGACGAGCGAGGGGATGGTTTCGTAGAATATCGACTGGACGAACAGCTTCTGTTCGAGCATGGGCAGCAGCGCCGCCGCGCAGAAGAACAGGGCGAACAGCCATTGCAGCGCCGCCGAAAACGCCCCGCCGAACGCGTCCTTTGCAAGGGCGAACAGCGTTTTATCCGTCTTTGAAGAAAAGTAAGCCGCCGCCCATACGGCCGCCGTTTGCAGCGCAAACGCGAAAAGAGCGGGGAATACGAGGTCGTTGCCGCAGTAATAAGAGAGCATTGCCGGCATCATGAGGAGTTTGCCCGCCGCCGAATACGCAAACATGATAAAGCACACCTGGCGGGTGCAGAGTTCGGTCTTATACATCCTTGTCCTCCGAAATAAAGCGCACCTTGTTTTTGCCTCCGAGCACGCGCGGCCGCCTCGAAAGCGAGCGCATGTCCGCCTTTACCACGCCGTCTTTGAGGTCGTGCGCGACGAGCGGCGAAAAAGGAGCGGTGAGCGGCACGCCGTAAGCCTGTTCCGTTACGAGATAACACGCCACGAAGCAGGCGAACAGCACTATGCCGAACGTGCCCACGCTACCCGCCACCACGAGCGCCAGCCAGCGCAGCGTTGCGGTAGTTTCCACGAGATCGGGCACTACGTAAAGGCAGATTGCGGAAAACGCCACGATGATTATCGCGGGAGTGGATATCACGCCTGCCGTTACCGCCGTTTCGCCCAGCACGAGCGCGCCCACCACCGATATTGCCAGCCCGACGTATTTGGGCATGCGCACGGAGGCCTCGTTGAGCACTTCCAGCACGAACAGCGTTAAAAACATCTCTATGCTCGGCGAGAGCGGCAGCCCCGAAACGGAGCTGGATATGTTGAGCAGCAACCTGAACGGTATCAGCTGCAGTTTGAACAGCTGCGCCGCCACGTAGCCGGCAGGCAGGAATATGCCCGCCATTACGGCGATAAGGCGCAGCACGCGCAGTATGGTGGCCCTGTAAGCGGAAACGTAGTAATCCTCCGCCGACTGAAAGTCCTCCGCCAGCATATAAGGCACGGTGAGCGCTATTGGCGAACCGTCCACGAGCAGCCCCGCCCTGCCTTCGCACAGTTTTGCGCAGAACACGTCCGGCTTTTCGCACGTGCCGCACCGCTTGAACAGCGAGCGCGGGCGGGAGGATATGAACCTGCCCACATACGAAGAGTCGGCAACCACGTCTATCTCGTTGGCGGCTATCTGCGCCTTTAATTTTTCGGGGATCTCCGGGCGGCAGACGTCCTGCAAGTAGCAAATCGTTACCGCCGTGTCCGAGCGCCTGCCCGTGCGCACGGTGTCCATGCGCAGCGCCGGGCTTTTGAGCCGCTTGCGCACGAGCGCGCAGTTCACCTTTACGTCCTCCACGAACCCCTCGCGCGGGCCCTTTACCGCGACCTGCGTAGGCGGCTCGGCGACCGCCCTTGCGGGCGGCTTGGTAAGGCCTATCGAAAGGCAGCCCTCCGCGCCCTCGGCAAGCAGCACCGCGCTGCCGTAAGATATCTCCGCTATCGCGCCGTCGCGGTCGGAGACCTCCTTTACCTCCGGCGAGGCGAGCGCCGCGCGCACGGCGGCAAGGTCGCAGTCGCGCGGGGCGGAGGCGAGCGGCTTTATGACGAGTTCGCCCAGCTGCTGCTTGTCCGCCAGCCCGTCCACGTAAACGAGGGCGAACTTTTTGCCGTGCGCGGAGGCAAACTCGTAAGTTATCACGTCCGCCGAAGCAAGCACGGACTTTATTTCCTTCAATCTTTCGTGCAGATCTCGCATACCGGTATTATGGGAAAGACGGATAATTTTATGAGCGGCGGTTGACTTAAACGGCGCGCGGTGATAAAATTTAATCGTTCACGGGAGATAAAACTTATGATAATAGACAGCGACGCAAAATACTTTTCGCCCGAAGACGTGCTGCAATGCGGGCAGATATTCCGCTTTGCGCCTTATAAAAAGGGATACAAGGTCTTTTCCGCAGACAAGGCGTGCTACGTTTACACGGAGGGCAACAAGACCTTTATTGAGTGCGACGACGGCGATTATTTTTATAATTTTTTCGATTTGGGGCGGGACTATGCCGCAATAAACGAAAAGGCAAAGTCCTTCGGCGTGCCGCTGCTCGCGCGCGGCGCGCAGCTCGGCGCGGGGCTGAGGCTGCTGAACCAGGACGCCGAGGAGATGATATTTTCCTTTATCGTTTCGCAGAACAACAACATACCGCGCATAAAGGGGATAATAGAGCGCATGTGCGAAAAACTCGGACGGCGGCGCGAATTCATGGGCGAACCTTACCGCACCTTTCCCAAGGCGGCGGACATAGCCGCAAAGGACGCGGCGTTTTTTAAGGCGCTGGGTGCCGGTTACAGGGACGCTTACCTCGTTGCCACGGCAAAGCGCATAAAAGACGAGGGCATAGAAAGGCTGTACGGCCTGCCCACAGCGCAGCTCAGGCGCGAACTCACCGCCTACACGGGCATAGGGCCGAAAGTCGCGGACTGCATAAGCCTGTTCGGATTCGGCAGGCGCGAGAGCTTTCCCGTGGACACGTGGATAGAAAAGTTATACCGCGAGGACTTTGGCGGCACGCTTAAAGACAGGAACAAGATAAACGCTTATTTCTGCGGGCTGTTCGGCGAGGACGCGGGATATATGCAGCAATACCTGTTTTACGCAAAGCGCGAACATATGTAATTTTCGGCGCCGCAAAGGACATAATAATATTGCCGCGCTATCCCCGCGCCCGGTATTTTTACATATGCCCGATTACTTCACCCACGCCATTGCCGCGATAAAGATCTTTGAAAAGCTGGACGAAAGCCGGCGGGAACTGCTGCGCAGGGACAGATACATGTACCTTTTGGGCGCGCAGGGGCCGGACGTATTCTTTTTTTACGGGCTGAGCGTAAAGCACAATCCGGGCAGGGCGCTGCACCGCGCCGACGCGCGCGTGCTGTTTGAAAAGCTCGTGCAGGGCAACGCCGCTTACTGCGCCGGCTGGGCGGCGCACTACGCGCTCGACTGCACCGTTCACCCCGCAGTATATGCTTACGAAAACGCTTACCGAGGATTGCTGCTGCACCAGAAGTTCGAATCCGACCTGGGACTTTACGTAAGCAGGAAACTCGGGATAAGGCGCACGATATTGCCCCAAGACCGCGTGGTGGCGTGCGCGCCCGCCGTGTGCGACAGCGTGCGCCGCGTGCTGCCCCGGCTTACCGCCGCCGGCACCTCCGCCTGCCTGAAACGGCACTGCCTGTATGCAAGGCGCATATATGCGGGGCTTTCTGACAGATACAGGCTCGAAGCCGACTACGCGCCCGCTTTCGAGGCGTTTGAAAAAGGCACGGAGCTGGGCGTGCGCGCCGTGAACTGCGTGCTGCAAAAAAACATCAGCCCCGAAGTGTTTTCGAGGCCGTTTTTGCAAAAGTGAACTTATTTTTGCTCCGTCAACGCGTCGCGTCCGCCCTCCGATCCGGGGGCGGTCTTTTTTTGCTCCCCGCCGAACACGCCGTCGTAAAGCGAGCGGGAACAGAACCCGCGGTAAAGTTCGTCCTGAGTGACTTCCTCGCCCGAAGGGCTGCGGAAGACGACGTAGTGCTTGTCGCTTAAAAATTTAAGCGCCCTGCGGTACGTAAGGCCGTCGTCCGCAAGCACGTACCTTACTTCCAGCCCGCGCCCGAGCTTTTCGCGCGAGGCGAAGTTTATCCTGCATGCGGGCACGGGGCGGGTGAACGCCGCGCAGAGCAGCAGCGTGCAGAACGCCACGCCGTTGAGCCCCGCGCCGTACTTTAACGAAAGCACGGCGAGCGTTACGGCAAATATCACCGTGAGCACGCGCAGAACGACGTCCGCGGCGCGTTCCGGCATTATTTTGCACATCACGCAGCGCGCCGCCCTGCCGCCGTCCAGCGGATAAGCGGGCAGCACGTTTATCGCGAGCATCACGAGGTTGGCCTGCATAAGGACGTCCGTCCACGCGTATGCCGCGGGAAAGAACCACCACAGCCCGGCAAGCGCAACGCACAGCGCGGCGTTTACGGCGGGCCCGGCGAGCGCAAGCCTGAATTCGTCGCGCACGGAGATGCCGTCCATGTCGCACACCGCCGCCGCGCCGTAGGGCATGAGCGTTACCTTGGAACAGTAAAACCCCATGCCCGCCGCGCAAAAAACGTGACCGCACTCGTGTAAAAGCGCGGTCAGCGTGTAGATAACGAATACCGGGAGGCCGCCGAACAGCGCGGAGAGCACCCCCGCCGCCACGAACAGCGGATGAACGGAGAACTTCAAGCCCTCAGCCGTTCCACACGGGCAGCGCGCCCGAAAGCGTGTAACCGTTTATCAGCTCGCCTGCGTCGTACATGCTGACGGTTATTTCGGCAGAGCCGTCGGAATAGCCCACGGGCACGTTGCCCGCAACGGCGTCACCCGCCGCGCAGTAGACCTGAGTGAGCCCGTTTATCACGCTCCTGAACGAAGAAGTGTGCGCTATCTCCACCGAATAGCCGTTTTCCCTCTCCGTTACGGCGGCGACTTCGCCCTCCGCCACGGGGTAGACGGCGCAGTCCGCGGTAAAGGTGATGACGCCCGCGTCCGAAACGGAGACCTCGGCGTCCGAAAGGTCGGAAACGACGGGGAACAGGTCGAAATCGGTGTAGGCCGCCTCGGCAGGGGCGGGATCGGTGATGGAACGGATGAACGTGTTGATGGCGCTTGCCGGCATAAAGACGTTGGTAAGGAATATGCCCACCGCAAGCAGGCACGCCGCGGCTATCTCCGCCACGAGCACCCTGCCCGATCTGTCTGCAAGCGTTGCGGCGAACGCCGACTTTGCAGGCGGTTTGGGGGGAACGGTGAGATCTTCGGGAAAGGCGCCCTCGCCCAGGCGCTCGTTTACGCTGTCCACCACCTGTTCTTTAAGGTCGTCCTCCTCCCTTGTCTTCTTTTTGAAAAACGGTTTCTTTTTTACCACGCTGACCGTGCTCACGGGGACCTCGAGCATCTGCGCGTATTCAAGTTGCTGGTCCATAAAACGCCTCCGTTTGGTTTTTATACCCTAATTTATGCAGACGGAGGCGGGCATAGAACGGCGGTCGCGATAAAAACTTTGCCGCGTAAAGGCGATTTAAGGGGAAAGTGAAGCCGCCCGCAACGCGGGCGGCGGTCAGTTTTGCTTATCGAGGGCGGTAAACCCGTCCGCAAGCCGGGCGAAGTGTCGTGGCGACAGCCGCTCGCCGCGCGTAAGGCCGTCGTGCCCGCAGGAAACGAGCACGGAGCGCACCTCTTCCCTCTTTAAGCCGAAAGCATGCATCAGGTTGTTTTCCAGCGTTTTGCGGCGGGAGGCAAACGCCGCGCGCACCACCTTTTTATACATCGCGGCGTCCCTTACCTTTACGTTGCCTTCGCGGATATCTATGCGCACCACGGCGCTGTCCACGTTGGGGCGGGGGAAGAACATCGTGCGGGGCACTCGCCTTACTATCGAGCAGGTGCCGCGCAGCGCTATCGCAGCGGTTATCGCGCCGTATTCCGGGGTGCCCGCCTGCGCGCAGAAGCGTTCCGCCACCTCTTCCTGCACCATTACGGTGAGCGAAAGGCACTTTTGCGAATGCTCGATAAACTTCATCACGAGCGGGGTGGTTATATAATAAGGCAGGTTTGCCACCACTGCGTATGGCGGCATCTCCCTTTCGAACGCGCGCATGTCCACGGCGGAAAAGTCGCGGAACACCACTTCGGCGTTTTCCACGCCAGCAAGGGTGCAGGCGAGCACGGGCTTTAAGTCGCGGTCTATCTCGAAGGCGACGACGCGCTTTGCCCTTGCAGCCAGCGCGGCGGTAAGCGTGCCCGCGCCGCAGCCTATTTCCACCACGGTGGAGTCCCCGTCCACGCCGGCGCTCTCCGCAATGGCGGCAAGCAGGTTCCCGTCGGTTATAAAATTCTGTCCGAACCGCTTTTTGAACGAAAAACCGTTTGCGGCAAGGATATCTCTGATCTTTCCGTCTTCCATATTTTACCGTCCCGCGCGTGCGCATACGCGCGCGCCGCGTGCACATACTTTATTCCGTAAGCGGATGCGGGTAGCCGCTTACCTTACGAACGAAGGCTGCGACGGCATTGTGCCGCCGCAGCCGGTTTTCAGTTGTTCAGCTTTTTGAAAAGAACGTGCGCGTTATCCCACACCACGTCGCGCAGGGCGAGCTCTTCCATACCCTTAATCTGCGCCATATTTGCAAGTATTTCGGGGATACTTGCGGGTGTATTGGGGAAAGTGCCGTATTTTGAAGCGGGCGGGATATAGGGGCTGTCCGTCTCCGTGAGCAGCCTGTCCGCGGCCGTTGCCGCTATGCACTTTTTTGCGCGTTTGCTGCCCTTCCACGTGGAGGCGCCGCCAAACGAAAAGCTTACGCCGAGCTTTGCGAACTCCGCCGCCATCTCCGCCGAGTGCGAATAGCAGTGCAGCAGCGCGCCGTTGCAAAGCAGCCCCGCACGCTCCCTTAAAAATGCGAGCATATCCTCCGCGCAGTCGCGGCTGTGAATCTGCACGGGCACGCCCGCAGAGTGCGCCAGACTTAATTGGTCAGCAAATATGCCCCGTTGAAGGGGCTTATCCGTGTCGCCGTAATGATAATCCAGACCTATCTCGCCCAGCGCCACGCACTTGGGGTGGGAGAGCAGCGCCTCTATCGCGTAAAGGTCGCCTTCGCGGTATTTTTTAAGCTCCGTAGGATGAAAGCCCGCGGTAAAATAGACCGCCGGATACTTTTCCGCAAGCGCGGCGCCCGCCTCGGACGAGGGGACGTCGAACCCGGCGGTGATCACTTTGCCTATGCCGGCGTCCTGCAAAGAACGCAGCAGTGCGCCGACGTCGCCGTATTCGCCTCCCGTGAGGTGGCAGTGTACGTCGATGTAAGCGCTCACGCCAGCGTGCTCCCGGAGGGCACGTCCTTTTCCGGCACGACGAGAGAAAGCGTGCCGTCGGGCGCTTCGGCGCACACTATCATGCCCTCGCTTAAAAGCCCCTTCATTTCGCGCGGGGGAAGGTTGGTGACGACCACCACCTTTTTGCCCACCATCTCTTCGGCGGAGTAGTGCTTGCCTATGCCGCTGAGGACGGAGATCGTCCTGCCGCCTATATCCACCGTTTCGTGCAGCAGCTTGCTCTTTTTAACGGGCTCGCACGCGACCACGGTGCCTATCTTCATGCATACTTTTGCAAAGTCGTCTATCGTTATAAGTTCGGGCTGCTCCTCCGCAGGCGCGGGAGCCGCCTCCTTTTTTTGTTCTTCCATTATCTTTTCTATCCTCGGTTTTATGTCTTCGAACTTTACGCGCGCGAACAGCGTCTGCGGTTCCGCCGCCACGGCGAACCCGTCGCCCTCCGCACGGATCTCGTCCGATATCTTTTCCGCCGTTTCCGGCATGAACGGAGCGAGCAGTTTTGCGCCCTCGCCGACGGCGGCAAGCAGATTGCACAGGACTTCTGCCAGCCTGCCCCGCTGCGACTCGTCCTTTGCCAGCAGCCAGGGAGTCGTTTCGTCGATATATTTGTTTGCGCGGCGGAACACCTGCCACAGCTCGTCAAGGGCGTCCGCCACCCTGTAACCATCCATCTTTGCCGCAACTTTTTCGCGCGCGGAGGCCGCGATTGCGGCAAGTTCGCCGTCCAGGGTCCTGCTTTCGCCGCTGCGGCTTACCCTGCCGCCGAAGTATTGGTTGGTCATAGCCACGGTGCGCTTTACGAGGTTGCCAAGCACGTTTGCAAGGTCGGAATTGACGCGTTCGCACACCAGCTCCCACGTTATCGTGCCGTCCTGATCGAAGGGCATTTCGTGCAGCACGAAGTAACGCACCGCGTCCGTGCCGAACACCGACGCAAGGTCGTCGGCATATATCACGTTGCCCTTGGATTTGGACATCTTGTCGCCGCCCTGCAGCAGCCAGGGATGCCCGAATATCTGTTTGGGCAGCGGCAGGCCGAGCGCCATGAGGAAGATGGGCCAATATATGACGTGGAACCTGATAATGTCCTTGCCCACCACGTGCACGTCTGCCGGCCAGAGCTTTGCAAACTGCTCCGAAGGTTTTTCCGTATCGTAACCTATGCCCGTGATATAGTTGGCGAGCGCGTCCAGCCACACGTACACGACGTGGCGGCTGTCGGAGCTTACGGGTATGCCCCAACTGAACGACGTGCGCGAAACGCACAGATCCTGCAGCTTGGTTTTAAGCGTTCCCTCCCTTGCCGCCTTTGCAAGCTCTTCGTCGCTCCTGCCGACGAATTCGTCCGCGAGCAGGAAGTTGTTTAGCATTTCGTGCTTGCGCGAAACGGGGGTGATGAACCCGGGGTGGGTGCAGATGTATTCGACCAGGCGGGAGGCGTATTTGCTCATCCTGAAAAAGTAAGCTTCCTCGCGCGCGGGCTTTACCTCCCTGCCGCAGTCGGGGCAGCGGCCGTTCACCAGCTGGCTCTCCGTCCAGAAGCTTTCGCACGGGGTGCAGTAAAGCCCCTCGTATTCGCTTTTGTAGATATCGCCGCTTTTGACGAACTTTTCAAAGATGCGCTGCACCGCGCGTTCGTGCGCGGGATCGGTGGTGCGGATGAACCTGTCGTATTTTACGTTCATCTGCGCCCAGATATCCTTTATCTGCGCGGCGACGCCGTCCACGAACGATTTGGGGCTCACGCCCTTTTCCGCGGCCTTTAATTCTATCTTCTGCCCGTGTTCGTCGGTGCCCGTCATAAAGAACACGTCCCTGCCCTGCATGCGTTTGAAGCGGGCGACGGCGTCCGTCAAGATTATCTCGTATGTGTTGCCGATGTGGGGCTTGCCCGACGTATAAGTTATTGCTGTAGTAATATAAAATTTTTCCGACATATTCCACCGTAAGCGCCGCGCGGACGCGACGCGCGTTTATTTCAAAAAGATTATAACACACCCGCCGCGCTTTGTAAAACGAGTTTGCGCATATAAAGGCGCGCGGACGAATAAAAATATGCTGTGAATGCGCTTTTTACCGCCGTGTTTATGATATCATCCGTTCTGCTTGCCGTGTTTGCCCCGCACGAATTTTTGCCCGCGCTGCTCGAAGGCGCGCAGCGCAGCGCGGCCGCGGCGCTCACGCTGTTCGGCGTTTACGCCGTGTGGATGGGGCTTGCCGCCGTGGCGGAAAACGCGGGCGTTGCAAGGGCGCTCTCCCGCGGGCTGATAAAGCCGTGCAGGCGGCTGTTCGCAAGCAAAAACGAAAAGGCGTGCGCCGCCGCGGCGATGAACGTGACCTGCGGACTGCTGGGGGCGGGCGCCGCCACGCCCTTTGCCGTGGACGCCATGCGCGGGTTCGAAAACGAGGGCAACGCGCGCGCCGTGCGGATGCTGTTCGTTATAAACTGCGCGGGATTCCAGCTTATGCCCTCCTCCGCCGTTGCGCTGCGCGCGGCGGCGGGCAGCAGTTCGGCGGCGGACGTTTACCTGCCCACGCTCATTTGCTGCTGCATAACGCTGGGGCTTTCGGTAGCGCTGCTGCTTTTGACCGAGAGGCGGCGCTGATGGCGATACTCACCCCGCTGCTCTTTCTGGCGGTGTTCTTTTTGGGCGCCGCGGCAAAGGCGGACGTTTACGGCAGCTTTACTTCCGGCGCGGAGCGCGCGCTTAAATTCACGCTGACGCTGCTGCCCTGCCTTGCCGCCACCTTTATGATGTGCGAACTGATGGAGGCGAGCGGCATATCCGCCGCGCTTGAAAAGTGGCTATCTCCGGCGTTCGGCTTTTTGGGCGTGCCCGAAGAACTCACCCGGCTGATACTCGTAAAGCCGCTTTCGGGCAGCGGTTCGCTGGCTTACCTTACGGACATAATGGAAGAATACGGCCCGGACGACTATATCACGCGGTGCGCGTGCGTGTGTTACGGCTGTTCGGACACGGCGCTGTATCTTTCCGCCGTGCTGTTTTCCGCCGCAAAGGTAAAGACGCGCGGCATGCTGCGGCCGCTGCTGATAGCGCTGTTCGCCTCGTTCGCGTCGATGACGGCGGGCTGTGCGCTGTGCAGAATAATGTAAAACGCGCGTAAGGCGGGCGCCGAGCAAAAAAACGCCGGGTTCCGCACGTACGAAAAGGGGGTGCGCCGTTAAGCGCACCCCCTTGGTTACGGCATATATGCCGCCCTATCCGGTTATTTCGCAATTACTTGCGGGGATTTTTGATGTTTGCCTGCGCTGCCGCGAGCCTTGCGATGGGAACGCGGAAAGGCGAGCAGGATACATAGTCGAGGCCTATCGCATGGCAGAACTCGATGGACGAAGGATCGCCGCCGTGTTCGCCGCAGATGCCGCAGTGCAGAGATTTACGCTGGCCCTTGCCGAGCTCTACAGCCATCTTCATGAGCTTGCCCACGCCGACGGTGTCGAGCCTTGCGAAAGGATCGGATTCGTATATCTTTGCCGAATAGTATGCGGGCAGGAACTTGCCTGCGTCGTCGCGCGAGAAGCCGAAGGTCATCTGAGTGAGGTCGTTGGTGCCGAAGCAGAAGAACTCCGCCTCCTTTGCGATCTCGTCGGCGGTGAGCGCCGCGCGGGGGATCTCGATCATCGTGCCCACTTCGTATTTGAGCGCAACGCCCGATTCCTTTATTACCTTATCCGCCGTTTCCACGACGGTCTTCTTTACGAACGCAAGT
Source organism: uncultured Clostridia bacterium (assembly GCA_944341315.1). GTDB lineage: Bacteria > Bacillota > Clostridia > Christensenellales > Borkfalkiaceae > Coproplasma. The sequence goes on along the minus strand of CALVLW010000031.1, from coordinate 10,112 downwards.
TCCTTTACTTCGCCCACGAGAGGGATCATTATTTCGGGAACGACCTTCCAATCGGGATGCCTCTTCTGAACGGCGATGGCGGCCTTTATTACGGCGTTGGTCTGCATTACCGCTATCTCGGGATAGGTAACGGTAAGGCGGCAGCCGCGGTGGCCCATCATGGGGTTGAATTCGTGCAGGTCGGAGATTATCTGCTTGATCTGCGCAACGGTCTTGCCCTGCGCCTTTGCAAGCGCCTCGATATCCGCCTCGTCGGTGGGAACGAACTCGTGGAGAGGGGGATCGAGGAAGCGGATGGTAACGGGCTGGCCTTCGAGCGCCTCCATGAGGCCTTCGAAGTCTGCCTGCTGCATGGGCTCGATCTTGGCGAGGGCGGCTTCGCGCTCTTCGACGGTGTCGGAGCAGATCATTTCGCGGAACGCGCCTATCCTTGCGGGATCGAAGAACATGTGCTCGGTACGGCAGAGACCTATGCCCTGCGCGCCGAACGCCGCAGCCTGCTTTGCGTCCTTGGGCGTATCCGCGTTGGTGCGCACGCCGAGTGCCTTATACTTGTCTGCCAGCGCCATTATCCTGCCGAAGTAACCGCTGTTGGGATCTGCGGGAACGGTGGCGATGAGCGTGTCGTATATCTTACCGGTGGAGCCGTCGAGCGAGAGAGCGTCGCCCTCCTTGAATACCTTGCCGGCAAGGGTGAACTGCTTGTTTTCTTCGTCCATCTTTATGTCGCCGCAGCCGGATACGCAGCAGGTGCCCATGCCGCGCGCAACTACCGCCGCGTGCGAGGTCTGGCCGCCGCGTACGGTGAGGATGCCCTGGGCGAACTTCATGCCTTCGATATCCTCGGGAGAGGTTTCGAGGCGGACGAGAACGACCTTTTTGCCTGCCTTGCCTTCCTTAACGGCGTCTTCGGCAGTGAACACGATGGTGCCCGCAGCCGCGCCGGGGGAAGCGGCGATGCCCTTGCCCACTACGTTGTTCTTGTCGGCCGCTTTAAGGGCAGCGGCGTCGAACTGGGGATGCAGGAGCATGTCGAGCGACTTGGCGTCTATCTGCATGAGCGCTTCCTTTTCGCTTATCATGCCTTCGTCTATAAGGTCGCAGGCGATCTTTATTGCGGCGGCGGCGGTGCGCTTGCCGTTACGCGTCTGCAGCATGTAGAGCTTGCCCTTTTCGATGGTGAACTCCATGTCCTGCATGTCGCGGTAGTGCTTTTCGAGGATGTTGCAAACTTCGAGGAACTGGTTGTAAACTTCGGGCAGCACCTTTGCCATCTCCGCTATGGGCATGGGGGTGCGCACGCCTGCAACGACGTCTTCGCCCTGGGCGTTCATAAGGAATTCGCCCATGAGGCCCTTTTCGCCGGTGGCGGGGTTACGGGTGAACGCAACGCCGGTGCCGCAGTCGTCGCCCATGTTGCCGAACGCCATCATCTGAACGTTTACGGCAGTGCCCCAGCTGTAGGGGATGTCGTGGTCCATGCGGTAAACGTTTGCGCGGGGGTTGTCCCAGCTGCGGAACACCGCCTTGATGGCTTCGAAGAGCTGCTCCTTGGGATCGTCGGGGAAGTCCTTGCCTATCTGGGCCTTGTATTCGGCCTTGAACTGGTTGGCGAGCGTTTTGAGGTCTTCGGCGGTGAGGTCAACGTCGAACTGAACGCCCTTTTCTTCCTTCATCTTGTCGATGAGCTTTTCGAAATATTTTTTGCCGACTTCCATAACGACGTCGGAGAACATCTGGATGAACCTTCTGTAGCAGTCCCACGCCCAGCGGGGATTGCCGGACTTGGCGGCTATCGTGTTCACGACGTCCTCGTTGAGGCCGAGGTTGAGTATGGTATCCATCATGCCGGGCATGGACGCGCGCGCGCCGGAGCGAACGGAAACGAGCAGGGGATTTTCCTTGTCGCCGAACTTTTTGCCGCAGATCTTTTCCATCTTGTCGATGTATTCCATGATCTCTTTCTGGATAGAGGGATTTATCTTCCTTCCGTCCTCGTAATACTGAGTGCAGGCCTCGGTAGAGATCGTGAAACCCTGAGGCACGGGAAGACCTATTTTGGTCATCTCCGCAAGGTTGGCACCCTTGCCGCCCAGAAGTTCGCGCATGTTTGCGTTGCCTTCGGTAAAAAGATAGCAATACTTTTTAGCCATTATAAAGTTTTCCTCCAACTTAAAATTTATCTTTTTAACGCCTATATTTTATAATAAATATAGATTTATTGCAAGCGTTTGAAGTAAATATCCGCTAAAATCACGGTAATTTTTTGCGCCGGCCCCGCAGCCGCCGCAAGCCCCGCCTTACTCCCGCTTCAACAGCCGTACGTATTCCGCAAGCCCGTTTAAGCGAGCGTCCGTTTTTGACGCGGCGTATTCCCTTATCAGCCGCAGCGCGCGCACCTTTCCGTCCTCCGTTACGGCGCCGCAGGGCCTGCCCTCCGCCGCCCTTAAAACGGCGTAAGTGGAGCCGCTCGCGCCCGCTCCCGCGCCGCAATCCCAGCAGGTAAAGGCGCCCGCCTGCATATCGAAACGCAGCCTGCTTTCTCCGGAGAGGTCGCGCCCGCAAACGGAGCACACCCCCGCGGAAAAGCCGTAGCCCGCCACGGCGAGCGCGCGCACCAGGAACTTTATCAGCGCGAAACATTCGTCGCCCGCGCACATGTCGCGCAGCCCCTCCGCGCACGCAACGAACATTTCGGGCGCGGCCTCGCCCTCGCAGGAGAGTTCCGCCGCCGCCTCGCACAGGGAACAGGCGGCGTAGTATTTGCTCAGGTCGCACCTGAGATCGTAAAAACTTTCGCCGCCGCTCGCCTGGACGACGGTATAGCGCCCGCCGCGCTCGGCCAGCACGTATTCCGCAAGGCAGAAGGGCTGGGCGGCGACCCTGAGCTTTGCCCCCGCCTTTTTTTCGCCCTTTATGCCCGCCGAAAGTTTGCCGCGCTCGGCGGTGAGCAGAGTGAGTATTTTGTCGTTTTCGCCGTAGTCGGCGGCACGCAGCATAAGCGCGTTTACCTTTATTTCCATTCCCGCCCCGAAATCTGCGCCCGCGCAAAAGCGCGGGCGCAGCACGTTACCGTGATGTTTGCGGCATATGTGCCGCTCTTTTGTGTGTTTTAACGCTTGCCGGAGAGCTGTTTGTAGAGCATGTAATAACTTACGCTGCCCGTTTTCTGGAACATCTTCCAGGCAAGTTCCGCCGCATCTTTATCGTGCCCGCGCATATGTTTCCTCCCACAAAGAGGTTGTGCAGGGCAAAGCCGATTATGCGGGGTTCAGTCTTTTTTCGGCTCGTAGCCGTAATCCTTTACCAGCCCGGGCCTGTCGCGCCAATCCTCCTTGACCTTGACGTAGGTGGTGAGAAAGACCTTGCCGCCCAGAAACTTTTCCATGTCCTTGCGCGCAAAGGAGGAGGCCTCCTTTATGGCGGCGCCCCGTTTGCCGATGAGTATCGCCTTGTGCGAGGGTTTTTCGCACACTATGTCGAGGTTGACGTCGTAAACGCCGTTTTCGCCGCGGGTGAACGAGTTTATCACCACGGCGACGCCGTGCGGCACCTCCTTGTCGAATTTGAGCAGTATCTTTTCGCGCATGATCTCGCCGAGCATGAACTTTTCGCTCTTGTCCGAAACTATGTCCTCCGCGATGACCTTGTCCCCCTCCGGCATGCGCGCGGCGAGGGCTGCGATCAGCTTTTTCACGTTGGTGCCCTTGCGCGCCGAAACGGGGAACACGTCGCACTCTATGCCCGCGTCGTAGAGTTTTTTTACGTCGGCGGGGATATTTTCGCGCGGCATTATATCCGTTTTGGTATAGGCGACGATCATGGGTATGCCGAGCGCCAGATACTTTTTCATGAGAGCGACGTCGCTCTCGTCCACGCCGGCGTGGCCGTCGTGCACGAACATTATAAGATCCACGCCCTTTGCCGCCGTCTCCGTGGTCTTCATCATCAGGTCGGTCAGATACGTCCTGCTCCTGTATATGCCGGGCGTGTCCACGAACACCAGCTGATAATCCTCGCGCGTGAGAATGCCCAGCACGGCGTCGCGCGTGGTCTGCGGCTTGGGGGAAACTATGGAAATTTTTTCGCCCACGAGCACGTTTATAAGCGTGCTCTTGCCGGCGTTGGCCTTGCCGATAACGCCGATAAATCCGCTGCGCATTATCTTCTCCTGTAAAATAGTTTTGCCATATATGCGGTGTAATTCAGTCTTCGCGCGTTATACCCATGCGCAAAAGTATCCTTTCTTCCTTTTGCCGCATCTCGCTTTTGCCGGCCGCCGCGATATGGTCGTAACCCAGCAGATGGCACAATCCGTGCACGACGAGGTAATGCAGCTCGCGCCGGTAACTGTGGCCGTACTCCTCCGCCTGTTCCTTTGCGCGCTCTTCGCAGACGGCTATCGAGCCGAGGAACAGCTCGCCGTTTTCCGTAAGGTCGTAAGGAAAGTCCGCCTTGCAGAGCCGCCTGCCGCGGATGTCGTCGAGCGAGGGGAAGGACAACACGTCGGTAACGGCGTCCTTGCCGCGGTGCTCGGCGTTGAGCGAACGGATCTCGTCCGCACCGACGAACACCACTTCCGCCGCGAGGGGCACGTCGGAAACGAACTCGCCTTCGAACGCCTTTTCCACGGCCGAAAAATCAAATTGGTCGCAATATATATTGAGTTTATTCATGTTCTTTTTTGCTGATCTTAAGCTTGGGATAAGCCACGCGCGAATGATATACGCCCGTTAACTGCGAAACGACGGTGAGCTTTATGGTGGTGAGCTCGCTCATGGTTATGTCGCAGTGGTCGAACTGCTCCAGATCGAGGCGCTCCTCTATGATGTTGCGCACGAGCTCCTCCACCTTTTCCGGCGTGCGCGAGGTTAGCGAACGCGCGGCCGCCTCCGAGGCGTCGGCTATCATTATTATGGCGGCTATCTTGGTCTCCGGCGTGGGGCCGGCGTAGGAATAATTTTCTATGTTCAGCTCGCCGTCGCTCATTTTGAGCGCCTTGGCGTAAAAGTATTTTATGGGCATGGTGCCGTGGTGCTGCACGGCAATGTCGGCGAAAAATTCGGGCAGGTGCGCCTTGCGTATAAGGCTGGCGCCGTCGCGCGTGTGCGAACGGATTATATCCACGGAAAGTTCGGGAGTGAGCTCGTTGTGGACGTTGTAGTCCGTTTGGTTTTCGCTGAACATTTCGGGATTTTTGAGTTTGCCCACGTCGTGGTAATAAGCCGCCGCGCGCGCAAGCTCGGAATCTTCGCCTATCGCCTGGGCGCACGCTTCGACTATCTGCGCCACCGTCATCGAATGGTGATAGGTGCCGGGGGCGTTGTTCTTTAAGCGTTTGATAAGTTTTGCCTGCTCCGACGCCAGCTCGCGCAGGCGGAAGATGGTCAGTTCGGAGAACACCGCCTCGAACACGGGCAGCAGGAACATATACAGCAGCACCGAAAAGAAGGAAGAGAGAGCGCCGTAAAGCAGCATGTTGAGCATCTTTTCGAACTGGTCGGCGTCCACCGTGCCCAGCAGCGCGGTTATCACCTCTATGGGGATGAGCAGCACGAACGCGATGAGCACGCTGCCTATCCTCGTCTTTATCCTGGGCATTACGAAGATGGCTATCATGCCCGTGCAGAACGCCACGATGAGCAGGTTATAGCTTACGGAGGCGCCCTCCGTGCCCATCAGCCCAGTTACGTCGGAAAAGTTGTCGAGTATGAACATCTGCAGGGCGGACACTATATTCAGAAAGATAGCCTCGCGCCTGCCGAGCAGCGTTACCGCCATAAGCGGAAGGAAAGCCATGGGGCGCGCGGAGGAGTTTACGTACTTGCCGATGAGAAAGGAGGCGAGCATAGCCACCGCCTGAAGCAGGAACACCTCCGCTATCTTGCCCGGGCGCAGGATATACTTTTTGTTTTCGAAGTAGAAATAGCAATAGGTTATGCCCGAAACTATGCACAGCGATATGCATATGAGCACTATCCCGCTGGTGTTGTTTTTGATATACTCCGAAGAGCCGCCGCCGTTGTTTACGGCTATCATCAGCAGGAATATGGCAAACAGCACCGCCGTGCCGAATATATAGGCAAAAGCGCCCAGAGTATATGCCTTTTTATCGTTCTTCACCTTTTTCGCTTTCGCTCCTTTTAACGTCCTGTTCGTATGCGCGCACTATCTTCATCACGAGCGGATGGCGCACCACGTCTTTATCCGTAAGGCGGCATATAGCGATGCCGTCGATACCCCCGAGCACGCTTATCGCGTGCACGAGGCCGCTCTTTTTGCCCTCGGGCAAGTCCACCTGCGTGGCGTCGCCCGTTACGACCATCTTGCTGCCCTCGCCCATGCGCGTTAAAAACATCTTCATCTGTTCGCGCGTGGTGTTCTGCGCCTCGTCGAGTATGACAAAGGCGTTGGAGAGCGTTCGCCCGCGCATATATGCGAGCGGAGCTATCTCTATGGAGCCGCGCTCCATAAGTTTCGTGTAAGTTTCCAGCCCCAGCATCTCCTGCAGGGCGTCGTAAAGCGGGCGCAGGTATGGATCGACTTTGGTCTGCAGGTCGCCCGGCAGAAAGCCGAGTTTTTCGCCCGCTTCCACCGCGGGGCGGGTGAGTATTATTTTTTCCACCTGCTTGGACTTATACGCCTGCACCGCAAGGCAGACGGCAAGATAGGTCTTGCCCGTGCCGGCAGGCCCAACGCCGAACACGACGGTGTCGTTTTTTATGGCGTCGGCATAGCGCTTCTGCCCCACCGTTTTGCACTTTATCGGCTTGCCGCGGTGCGTCACGCCCACGGTGCTGCCGGAAAGTTTGAGGATATCCTTTGCACGCCCCTCCTTGGAGAGTTCGATGCAATACATTATGCGGTTTTTATCTATCGGCTCGCCGTCGGCGGCAAGCTCCACGAGACATTCGAGCACGTCTTCGGCAAGCAGCACCTTGTCCTCGCCGCCGGTGACGACTATGTTCAGCCCGTCCACGCGCAGAACGACGCCCAGCTCGTGCATCACGACGTTTACGTTTTCGTCGTAATTGCCGATTATCTTTTGCAGCCTGTCCATCGACACGGCGTAAACTTCCCTCGTTATTTCAGCCATATGTATAACTCAATCAAGATTCATGCTTATCGTGTGCAGGTAACTGAACGTCACCTCGTAAATAACGCCGCCGCCTGCGGCGCGCACCGTGTGAGAGCGCGATACTACCTCTTCTTCCCCCGCCCACAGCAGCGCCGCGGAGTAAGCGGCGGCAAGTTCGCGTTCGCCCTCTGCGGCGGCGGGATAACTTACCGTTGCGGTGCACTCCGTTACGGCGTAACCGGAAACGAGGCAGGGCGCCCCGTCCGCTCCGTAAGGCGCGATGAGAACGTCGCCCGCGGACACGGCGTCGCCCACGGATACGAGCGGCGTGCCGCACACGGCGGTAACGCCGCGCAATACGCCACCGCGGTCGGCTTTGAGCGGAGCGTTATCCGCAGGCAAAGCCCCCTCCCGCTCCGTCTGCACGTCGATATACACCACGCTGCCGCGCTTGTGCACGGAGCAGAACGTTACCGATGGCAGCGCCAGCACGCCCGACACGATAAAGGCGGAATTTTCCCTGTAAGGCGCAAAAGTTTTTACGCCCGCTTCGCGCGCGACGCCGAGCACGGCGTTTTTTAAGTAAGCGCCGCTGCCCGTTACCTCCACGCGGAGCACGAACGTATCCGAAAGGCAGCACGCCGCGGCGAACAGCACCGCGCCCGCCAGCAGAAACGCGCGGCGCGCGGCAAAATTTTTGAGCCGCGTTTTAAGGCTTTTACGCTGTACGGAAACATTATAACACGGACTTTGAAAAATTGCAAAAACTTTTTGAACGAAATCGTCGGGTACGTCAAAAGCAAAGCGCGCGCCCTGTTTTTTGCAGTCGTATGCGGGCACGCCCGCGCGCGCAAGCCTTTTTAACGCCGCCTGCGGGGCGGCGACCACGGTAAAACGCGTCCGGTTATTCAACGCTAAGCCTCCGTATATTTCCGCGCAGCACCACGTCGCCCTGAAAAAAGCTCTCCACGCACAATCCCTCGCCCTCCGCTGCGAGGGTGAGTTTGCCGCACGCGAACACCGCGCGCCCGGGCGAAAGTTCGGCAACGGAAGTCACGCCGCGGAAATACGCCAGCCTGCCGGGGCAGAAAGTTACGGCGCGGCTCTCTTCGGCGCCGAGTTCCCTTAATACCTGCGCGATAAGTTTCATATAAAAAGATATGCGCCGCGGCACGATAAAATGTATGCGCAAAAGTCATGCGCCGCGGCACTATGCCGCGGCGCATGAAGAGGTCATTTTGATAAAGTTACTGCCAAAGATAGGAGTATCGCTCGATAAGTCCGACAATTCCGTCCCATGTAATAAGACCCTTGCCTATCGCTACTTTGAAATATTTACAGTTGAAGGCTTCATATATAACTTCCGGAATGAGTTCTTCGAAATCTTCATAGGTGAAAAGGCCGTACTTTTCGATATCGGCGGCCATAGCCTCTTTATCGTACATCATAGTGTCGGGATCCACTTCAAAGATATTGAACACACCCGAAAGGTCGCCCGGCATCGAGAGCATGCCGTTTACATAGTAGCACAGGTGCCCGAAAGTTACGGGGCTCCACGCCGTAGTCACCTCGCGGGTTATAACCACGTCGTCCAGCCTTACCTTTACGTTTACCGGGTTACCGTTTTCATCGACGGTCTGTTTTGCAAACCAATGTCCGATATAATCGGCGGCATACCTGTCGAGATATACATATTCGTTGAGGTCGTAGTCCCAGAATCCGTGCTCGTCGATCACCTTGACCGTGGTGCCGTCGGAGAATATGAGGTCAATTATCTCACTATCATACTCATATTTCACATCGATAACTATTATCGGGGCCACATCGAACCTGCCCGTTTCAAGGTTCCACACTAGCAGCAGTTCTTCGCCCGTCAATTCCTCTACGGGCTTTTGGCTGCCGTCGGCAAGCGTTATCAGCGTGCCCGTAGCAACACAGCCAGAATCACTTGTTCCGGTTGCAGATATGGTTACATTTGCCGAAGGCATCTCAAACCGATATTCCGAAGCGCTGATAATTTCCCCCGTTGAAGTGTATTTCACCTCGACAGTCAACTTGTCCTCATCCGTAGTCACTCCAAACTGAATCGTCTGCCCTTCAGGATAATACCCGTCGGTAATATCCACGTCTGCATTTGATTCACTTATGGTAAGATAATATGCCCAGCGGGCGTACACGACGGTATTATCTTCATCGATAGCACTGAGCTGTGCAGTCCAGTCGGAAGATGTGTACCAGCCGTTCAACTGCGCGCCCGTTGCAGAGGTCAATCCCTGCGGCAAATCAGTTCCCTGCGTTACGGTGAGCCCTTCGGGAAGAGTGCTGCTGCCGCTTACCGCCCAGATAATGTAGTAGCTGTCACCGTCGGCAATTTCGGTCGCGCCGCTTACAAATTCAAGCGTGCCGTCCGATAAATTGTCCGACTGCTTTGCCCAGCCGAGGAAGGTATAACCCTCGGCGGAAGGAGTGCCGAAATCGTTCAGGGCAGTATTTTCGCCGATTATCACCTCGGCGCCGCCGTTGCCGTAAGGCACGGAGCCGAGTGTGAAGCCGACGGCACTGTTAACCGTTATGGCGGGGATTTCGATCCTGTCGAAATTCACCTTGATATCGGCAGCAGCCTGCGGCATTGTGAGCGTTGCCTGCGCAGATCCGCCGTTGAGCGTTACGCCTGTGAGCAAATACATCTGCTCGTCGTTTGAAGAGAAGGTTATCTGCGCGCCCGCCATTACGTAGGTCGTGCCGCCGAACGTACATGTGCTTTCGGGATCGACGGCATATCTGCCCGCGTTTGCGTTTGCGGAAGTTTCGCCGTCGCGGGTGACGAGATATTCAACGGAGAGCGGATACCACCTTGCCGCAGAGGGCTGAACGGTTATATTCACCGCAACGCCGCAGCCGCTTATCGTTACGTCGGCAGTAACCGTATAGCCGTTTATAAAGCCGCTTACGTCTGCCGTGTGGGCGTTGATCTGTTCGGTGAGATACTGCGCAAGCCCGCTTCCGATAGCCGTCCCGTCGGGAGTGCCGGAGA
>CALVLW010000030.1 GCA_944341315.1 uncultured Clostridia bacterium | reverse complement strand
CTATCTCCGCCTCGTACCAGCTGCCGGGCACGGCCTTGGTCACCTTGAACAGCTCGGACGAATCCTTTACGAGGTTTATCTCCGTCGTGTCCTTTTCGCCCGTTACCAGCTCGCCCTCCGCGTTGAGCACGCACTCCTGATAGCTTACGCGTTTAAGCCCCACCTCGAGGTTGCCCGCCGAAAGATGGTTGTTTACGCTGAACACGTCGGAAAACAGCGCGAACGTCGCGCCGATTATCAGTGCCAGACAAAGGCACGCGGTTATCATCGATATAAGCAGCGTGCGCGTCTTCTTGTTCATCTGTTTTGCTCCTCCTGCTAATCTCAAAATCTTTATAAAAACCGTTCAGGCTCCGTACTATGCCGCAATTACCTGTTTATTTCGGCAGTACGCGCGGCCATGTCTATGCAGTTTTTTGCCAGCATGAAAGTTACGTCGTCTTCTACGCGCAGCGTAAAGTTGGCTTCGTGCAGTCTTACGAGGTTGGCCGCCTCCGAGGGGATCACCCTGAAGTCCGTTTCGCGCAGTTCGAACGCGCACAGCGGCGCGCCGTCGCCGTCGCCGAGCCTTAAAAGCAGCACTCTGCCCGACCTGTATTCGCGGTAGCCGCGGCGCTTTTTGAGCTTTGCCCCGCGCTGTTCCGAAGCGTAACGCATAAGCTCTTCGCGATAGGCCTTTTTACGCTCTTCGGGATCGGTTATATCCTCCAATCCCGTAACGCAGGACGCTCCCTCCGCAGGGAGGAACGCCGTTGCCGAAGGCGCATACGCCGCAGCGGGCGCCGCGGGAGCCGCCGTTGCGGGAACGGGCTCTGCCGCGGGAGCGGGCTCCTTTTCGGGCTCTTCCTCTTTGACCTGCGCGGCGGCAGCTTTGCGGCCGCGCGCGATGTCGCTTATCACCACTATCAGCGAAAATAAGCATATCACGCCTGCAAGTATCATGAATATTATGAGTGCCGTTTTCATAACTCTGCACCTCCTTACCTTTCGTCGTCGGCTGCCGCCGTTTCGGCGCCGCCCGTGGCTTCTGCCAGCCTGCGTTTGAGTTCCGCTATCTCTTCGTCCTTGCTCTGCTGCTCTGCCCTTAACTTATCCTTCTTTTTCTGCGAAACGACGCCCGCTATGCGCACGACCTCGAACGCTATTATTATAAGGCAGGGCACTATCACGATGAACACGAGGCCCCACGGGCTACGCACGGCGGTTATAAGATAGCCGAGCACCACGCTTTTGCCCGTGACTTTGCCGAGCACGTAGTTGGGACTGTCCTCCTGCGAGGTATCTATCACCTGCTGCATTGCCTCGGAACTTTCGCTTTTGTTGTCGCCTTCGAGCGTTATCGTGTAGCCGCCGCCCTCGTTGGCCTCTATCGCGGTGATGCGGTGGGTTATCGTCTCCTGCCGCACATATACGTATCTGAACGTGAGCACGTCGCCCACGGCGAGGCGCGAATACCACTCCGCCGCCTCTTCTTCGTCCTCCGGCACCCGCTCTATGAAAACGAGCGAATGCAGCGGGATATCCTTTATCTTGTAGCCGCTTACGTCCGTCCGGTCGCTCTTTTCCATCGAGGAGGAAACGACCAGCCGCATCTCGTGCCCGAACAGCTGCATCGCGCCGTCGGAATCGCGCTTGGACATTACCGTGAGCACTATCCCGAACAGGCACAGCACGAAAAAGAGCACGAACAGCACGTTGCCGGCTATGCCCAGCGCACGCCTTGCCTTGGAGGGTTTTACCTCCGCGGCCGCATTTTCTTCTTTCATCTGTCCGTGTTACCCCGCAGGCGTTACCTCTATCTCCACGACGAAGTCGGCGGTAAGTTCCTGCGCCTCGTCACCCACCGTGGCGGGCATCACGTAACGCACCACCAGCACGGACTGACCGTTTCGGGCGGAGAGCGGAAGTTCCACCGCGTCGCCGTCCAGAAGGTCGTCCAGGCTGCCTTGCTTTACGCGTTTGCCGTCCAGCTCCAGCTCGGCGTCAACGAACCCGGCAAGGGCGGTTTCGCCGTCAGAGCGGAATGAGAGCGTGAGGTTGAACAGTTTTGCCACGTTGCCGCCGAAACGTATGGAATATTCCGCGCTCTGTCCGGGATACATCCCCTCCAGGCTGAACTCCATCTCCTCCGCCGCCGCGCCGTCCTGCGTGAGGGTGATGTCCTTGTCGTAATCGGACTGCGTTTTAAGCACCACGGCGCCTATGGCTATGCCCGCTATAAGCGTTGCCGCAAGCAGAAATATCAGCACGTAAGCCAGCTTTTTCGACATTTTAGCACGCTCCTTTTGCTTTTTTGCCACACGAAAAACCTCTCCTGCGCGCCCTTTTTGCGCGCGGGACGAAAATATCATATGCGCAACTTTTTTATATTTTATCACATCGTATCGCCAAAAGCAAGGTTTTGACGGGATTTCCCGCCGCCGTTTTGTAAATTTTTTGTGCGAAAAGGTGCCTCTTTCACAAGTTTTTGTGTGACGCGGCAGACAGCACAAGGCTTTTTGCAAACGATTTTTTGCGTTGTTTGCGGCATATCGTGCGTCCTTTTTGCAAAACCCCCGCCCGCTGCTTTTTGCAGCGGGCGGGGGTTTTGGACTGACTGCCGTTTTTAAGTCATTCGGGCAGAGTGACGCTCGTTTTGCCGTAATCTTTGAACGCGTAGCTTATCTCCATGCGCTCGCCGGAAAAATTTACCACGACGACGGCGGAGGCCATCTCGCTGCCGGAGAGCTTTATCCTGCACGAGGAGAGCTCCATCCCGTACTGCTCGCTGTATCCGGCGAGCGCCTCGTCGGAAACGGCGAACCCGTCGTCCTGCTTTTCCAGGTCGTCGAAGAACAGATTTTCGACCAGGTACACGTAGCCGGTCTCCTCGGCGGTGGCCTCTTCCACGCTCGAGCCGGAAACGCGCTGCCAGCCGTCTTCGTAGACATATACTATGCCGTCGTCCTCTTTGTAATAAACTTCGTAACCGTCTTCCTCCTCGATATACACCGCGGCGGCGCCGTCCACTTTGAGCACCGATTCGAAGACGTATCCGCCCGTAAGGTTCACCTGCACCTCCACGGTGTAGTTGCCGAACTTGTCCTTTGCGGCGTTGAACCGCTCCTCGTCCGACATTTCCCTGCCTTCGCCGCAGCCCGCCGCGGCAAGCGCCGCAACGCACGCGAGCGCCGCAACTATGAGTGATTTTTTCATGAATGTTACCTCCTTGGATTTAATTTATGCCTCTGTTTACCGTATCGGCGTCGTAAGATACGGAATAGCTGCCCTCCGTTACGATTATTATCGCCTGCAAAAAGTCGATCGCCCGCGAAGTCGACCAATCGTCGTAAGACTCGTCCGTATAGTCGCTGTAACTGCCCACGTATATGTCGTCCACAAAGTAAGCCCTATCGGTCACGTATATGCCGAACCCGTTTTTTGCCCTGTAACCTATGCTTATGTATTCCTTACTGTAACCGTCGATATCGTCGTATTGACAGGCATAGGTGCATTCGCCGTAAACGGAGAACGACTCCGGATCCTTTGCCATGGTTTTAAGTTCCTGCGCGCATTCGACTATCCGCCCGTACTCCTCGCCGCGCGGGGTGCAGGCCGCCGCCGCGACCAGGCACGCGCACACTGCCGCCAGCGCTGCGAGCACGTTATAACGCCTTTTCATATGCTGTCCCTCCGGCCTTAAAGCCCCGCCTCAGTCTTTAAGGGGCCTTGCCTTTTCGGATTCAAATTCCTGCTCGGTTATCGTTCCGTCGTCGAGCAGCTTTTTGAGCTGCATAAGCCGTTGCATCTTTTCGGCATATCCCGCGTTCTGCGCGGAGCCCGTCTGCTCCGCCGCGGGCTTTGCCCCGCCGAGGAAGGCGGCAAGGTCGCCGTTATCCTGCCCGTAAAGCTTGTTGCGGATGAACTTTACGTCCGCCATGAGCGTGAGCAGCAGGCGGGCGCCCAGCCATGCGAACCAGCATACCAGCGGCACGCAGAACAATATCGGCAGTCCGACGGCGATAAGGCCGAGCGCGGCGAGCACTATGCCCGCTATCACGCCGGACGCGGCGCCGATAATAGTGCATACGTTTACTATGACGCGCACGATATTAAGCGTGCGGTCGCTTTTATTGAACATGTCCATATCTTATTCTCCCAATATTTTTTTCTTTTCGTTCTGAAACTCCTCTTCGGAGAGGGCGCCCGCGTCTTTGAGCTCGCGCAGGGCCGCAAGCCGGGCGTAACGGTCTTCCGCGGGGCTTTGCGCCGCCGGAGCGGCGGGACGATTTGCCGCCACGTCTGCAAAAACGGCAAATACGGCCAATACTATGCCGCAGACAACGGCTGTCATAAGCGCGAAATTAAATTCGTAACCGCCCACTATCATCTCGAGGATCACTCCCGTCAGGCACGCCAGCCACGCCGTGACGAACAGCGCTGCGAGCGGCACGCGGCCGAACCGGGTGAACGTGCGGAAAAACGCGATGCCCAGCGCGAGGCAGACGGCTATCGTAACGTAGTACGCCTGCGCGCCCGTGCCGAGCACGTACAGCGCGGCGCACATGCCCAGCCCGCCGAAGAACCAGAGCGCGGAACCCCGCCTTTTTTCCGCCTCCGGGAGCAGCGCGCCCGCGGTGTAAGCGCCGCCGAAGCCGAGCACGGTGACTATGTTCGATATCGCGGTGTCGGCATAGCCGTAGCCGGCGTTAAACCCGTAAGAAGAATACAGCCACTCGTCGTAAAGGCTCGCATAAGCGTCGTAATCCGCCCAATAAGCCGCCCATATCATCAACGTAACGCACAGCACCGCCGCCGCGCCGATATGCAGCAGCAGCTTTTTGCCCGTTTTTGCCGCCCACGCCGCGGCGAACGCGACAAACCCGCCGGCAAACAGGACGAACGCGCCCGCAGATATCCAGAGCGGATAACTCCACGCAAACGACAGGTAGTACGTGCGGTACGACAGCAGCATGAACAGCGCCGCCGTTGCCGCCACGACGTTCAGATAAGAATTTTTAGTCATCCGATACCTCACTTGATGCTTTTTGCGTATTATAACAGACGGGTGTATCAGAAACTGATAATGGCGAAAAAATGTTGTCGGAAAATTTTTATTAAAAAAGCGGAAGAGCAAAAAAATCCCGCGGCACGGGTATAACGCGGCAAAAACGCGTCAAAAACCACCGCAGGAAAACCTTGGGAGGGGGATATGCGGATACTTAAAGCC
>CALVLW010000029.1 GCA_944341315.1 uncultured Clostridia bacterium | reverse complement strand
CCCTGGTGGGGTCTCGAAGTCCGTAAAGACGTTGGCGGCACGTCGGGCGACGGCAATGTAGAGCTCGACGTGGTAGTGGGCGCGGCCGCCACATATCCGAGCGGCGACAAGCTGCTGCAGATATCGGGCGATCCCGAATACGTTCACCTCGGCGCTTACGACAACAACGGCAGCTCGTGGGAAATGGGTTCAAGACCGAAACTCGTGTATAACGATCTCGGGCTCTCCACGATAGCCATATACGGCGGCAACTTCGTCAACAAGCCCAATGGCTATATAAGCGCGCCCATACAGAACATGCCCGAATACGACCCCGAAAACCCGACCACCACGATATATATCAGGCTGATCAATAACGTCACCAACCAGAAAGAGCCGCTCAACACGCTTGCTTTTGCCATCGGGCTCGACAACGACCCCACCGACGGCGAGGGCGAACAGTTCGACCGCACGGAAAACGTCACGATCACAAAGATAGGCGAAACTATGCTGTTGAAACTGGAAATAACAAGAACTCCCGACGATAACGGACAGTATTACTTCAGCATAATCAAACCGGTCATCGACAACAATGATGCTTTGTGGGGACACAACTTCACTATTCAGATGACCTATAACAACGTAATGGGATTCGAGGAGGAAGCGTAATGAAAAAGAGCATAGCAAGCAAGGGTAAAATACTTGCTTCCGCCGCGCTCGCCATAGTTATGGGCGCGGGCGTGATAGCCGGCAGCGGCATAAGCGCCGCCGCCGCCACCGAACCCACGTTCGGCAACTACTTTACATCCGATTACGACACGCGCGCAGAAGTGCTCGACGCTGCGGAAGAGCTGAACGAAGAGATCTACGGCGAAGGCGTCGTGATGCTCAAAAACGAGGGCAACGCTCTTCCGTTGAGTCAGGGCGCAAAAATAAGCGTGTTCGGCAAGAACTCCGCCGCGGTAATGACCGGCGGTTCAGGTGCAGGCTCCGGCGGCGGTGGTGCAACGGTTTCTCTTACACAGGCACTCAACAGTGCAGGTTTCAGCCTTAACTCGGAGTTGGTAAGTTTTTATCAGGATAATTCAAAATCGGGCGCAGGCAGGGGCTCGGCGCCCACCAACGGCAACGTGACTCCCGGTTACAACACGGGCGAAACTCCCGTGGAGAGCTACACCGACGAAGTGGAGAACTCTTACAAAGATTACTCCGACGCCGCGATAGTGGTCATCTCCCGCATCTCGGGCGAGGGCTTCGACCTGCCCCGCACAATGAAGTGGAACGGCAGCAGCTACGGTTCGTGGGGGACGGACGCCACCCAGCTCGTGCCCGGCGCGCGCAGCGTGGACGACCACTACCTGCAGCTGGACAAAAACGAATCCGACCTTATAAAATACTGTGGCGAACATTTCGAAAAGGTGATAGTGCTGCTCAACTGCGGCTCGCAGTTCGAAACGGGCTTTTTAGACGATCCCGGGCACTACGGCTATCACAAAAACACCAAGGCGGCGCTGTGGATAGGTTATCCCGGCGGCAACGGCCTCAACGCGCTCGCAAAGGTATTAAAGGGCGAAATAAACCCCAGCGGCAAACTTATGGACACCTTTGCGCGCGACTTCAAGACCGATCCCGTTTGGTATAACTTTGCCAACAACATGATGGAGGGCAACTCTTCGTTAAAGGGCAACCAGTACGCAAACCTTGCCGCGTCCGGCGGCAACGGAGGCGGCGGTTACCGCAGCAACTATGTCACCTATAAAGAGGGCATATACATGGGTTACCGCTATTGGGAGACGCGCGGCTACGACGAAGGCACGGCAAAGTGGACGGCAAGCACGGACGAAGACGACCATGCAAACTATCTGCATGGCACCACGACCACGGAGTGGGACAACTGGTACGACGGCCACGTCGTATATCCCCTCGGCCACGGCCTTTCCTATACGTCCTTCACGCAGGAGATAATCTCCGCCGAACCCGCCGACGCGTCCGCGCTCGCCAAGGACGGCACCGTGACCATCAAAGTAAAGGTCACCAACACCGGCAACGTTGCCGGCAAGGACGTGGTGCAGCTGTATTACACCGCGCCGTATATCGAGGGCGAAGTGGAAAAAGCGCACGTCGTGCTTGCGGCGTTCGACAAGACAAAACTTTTGCAGCCGCAGGAGAGCGACACGCTCACCCTTTCGTTCAAGGTGCGCGAGATGGCGTCTTACGACTGGTCCGACGCCAACGATAACGGCTCCGCCGTTTACGAGATGGACGAAGGCACTTACACCGTGCGCCTCATGCGCGACGCGCACAACGAGATAGATTCCGTGGACTACACCGTGTCCGAAGATTTCATCTACGACACCGACAGCAGCACGGGCAACCCCGTGGAAAACCGCTTCGACGAAATCAGCGATTATATCTCGGAGTATATGACGCGCAACGATTGGAGCGGCAGCTTCCCCACCACCGACTATAAGCTCACCGCGGAGCAGTGGATAATAGACGGGCTCAAGGAGTGGGACAACAGGACTGCGGAAGCGGACGAAAGCGAACCGTGGTACACCGAAGAGATGCCTGCCACCGAACAGGATAACGGCATAGTGCTGCAGGACCTCGTGGGCGTCGGATACGACGATCCCAAGTGGGAGGACTTCCTCGATCAGCTCTCTTACGACCAGCTTGTAATGCTCGCCACGCAGGGTAGTTACGCCTCCGGGCAGAACTGGTCAGACCTCGGCATAAGCCGCGGCGCCAATGCGGACGGCCCCGCAGGATTTATTTACGGCGCGCCCAGCGGCACATATTCCTTCTGGTGCTGCGATACGGTGCTCGCCTGCACGTGGAACACCGACCTCGCCTACGAAAAGGGCAGGGCGATGGGCAACGAGGCGCTCTGGGGCAACGGTCAGCCCGATTCAAGGATAGTCGGCTGGTACGCACCCGCCACCAACATACACCGTTCGCCCTTCTCCGGCCGCAACTTCGAATATTATTCCGAGGACGGCTTCCTTTCGGGCATGATGGCATCTTACGTCGTGCGCGGCGCGCAGGACAAGGGCTTGTTCTGCTACGTAAAGCACTTCGGCGTAAACGACCAGGAATCCAACCGCTGCGGCCTTATGACGTGGGCAAGCGAACAGGCCATGCGCGAGATATATCTCCGGCCCTTCGAACTCACCGTAAAGGTGGGCGAAACGATGGGCATGATGAGCTCGCTCAACCGCATAGGCTACACCTGGGCGGGCGGCGATTACAGGTTGCTCACCGAGATATTGCGCGACGAATGGGGCTTTGAAGGCTGCGTGGTCACCGATTCTTACATGGGCGACACCTCCGGCCTCTCCAACGTCGACCAGATGATCCGCGCGGGCGGCAACCTCGCGCTCGGCAACGCAAGCCTGAATTATGAAAAGCAGTCGCCTGCTGCCGTCACCGCGCTGCGCAACGCCGCGCACGGCCTGCTGTACGCGCACGCCAACAGCATGGCTATGAACACCGCGGCCTATCCCGTGTCGCCCAAGCCCCTCGAATCGTTTGCGGGCGGCGGCTTAAAGCGCGGCGTTATGGGCTCGCCTTACAGCGACACCGTTGCAACGGCGATCATCAGCGACGAGCTCTATCCCGATGCCGACGAAAGCGAGATAGTTTATTCGCTGGCGGAAGGCAGCAAGCTGCCCGAAGGCCTGAACATCTCCGCCGACGGCAAGATTAGCGGCACCCCCACCGAGGAGGTGAACAACTATCTGTTCACGGTAAAGGCCACGTTCAAAGATTATTCGCTCACCGCGGACTTCAACGTGAGCATAGTAAACGAAAACGGCGCGATAGTATTCGACGAGATAGCTCCCGACCTCGGCGCCGTGATACTCGGCAAACCCTGCGAGATATCCGTTGCCGGCGCGAGCATCTATCTGCCCAACGCCACTCCGGAAGAGCTCGAACGCCTGCCCGACGTAACGTATTCGTTAAAAGACGGCAGCCTGCTGCCCTCGGGCCTCACGCTCTCCGCGGACGGCAAGATAACGGGCACGCCCGACAAGGAATGCGAGAATTACAAGTTCACCGTCGTTGCCGGCGCGCTCGGTTATAAGGACGTGGAGCTGGAATTCACGCTGGATATCTTTAACGAAATGACTTTCGGCACCGCGGAACTCGCGGCGGGCAAAGTGGGCGTGTCCTACGCGCAGCGCATAGCTCCCGCGCAGACGGCAAACGCCGTTACCTACACGCTTAAAGAGGGCAGCACCCTGCCCGCGGGCCTTTCGCTCACCGAACAGGGCTACATAACCGGCACTCCCACCGAAACGGTCACCGACCACGCGTTCACCGTAGTGGCGCACTCGGCTTACGCCGCCGACGCGGAGGCGGAATACAAGATAACCATCGGCCTTGCGTTCAACGACGCCACCCTTCCCGACGGTCAGGCGGGCGTTGCGTACACCGCGCGCATAGACATGGCTCAGGGCGCGGCAAACATAACCTATTCCCTAAAAGAGGGCAGCACTCTGCCCGAAGGGCTTAAACTTTCCGCCGACGGCGAGCTGACGGGCACCCCCGCAAAGGCGGGCGTTTACGAACTCACGTTCGTGGCGAGCGCCGAAGGCAAGGTTTCGGACGAAACGACCGTTACGCTCTACATAGCCAACGCGGAAACCGCGGGCTGCGCGGCGGTCGCCGGGGCCGATTTGGCGGTGGCGGGCGCAACGCTGCTTGCGGCGGCTGCCGCGGTAACGGGCTTCTCGCTCGCGCGCAGAAAGAGGGATAACGGCAAAGATTAAAGGAGACATACCGTAAAAGATGAATTCTTCAACGCATAAGGCAAAAGTATTCCGCGTGTGGTTCATCGTTCTTGCGGCGCTGTTTGCATTCCTTTTCATAGTTACGCTCGTGCTCACGCAGGTGCTGTTCCTGTATAACACGATAAATTCCGTGCTCGGCGGCGAACGCAGGTATCTTAAATCGGGCAATCCCGAAGATTACATGTACTACACCACCGAATACGAGAGCAAAGCCGACGTGCTTTTGGCGGCGCGGGCGTTCAACGAAGAGATCGCGGAGGAGGGCGTCGTGCTCCTCAAAAACGAAAACGATGCCCTCCCTCTCGAGGGAAAGCAGAAAATAACGGTGTTCGGCAGGAATTCCGTCGATATAGTGCTCGGCGGCTCCGGCTCCAACAAGGGCGACGTCAGCGCCGCCGTTACCGACGTGAACGACAGTCTCGTTGCGGCGGGCTTCGAGGTGAACCCCGTTATACGCGACTATTACAAGAACGTGGACGCGGGCACCCGCCCGGAGATAGCCATGGGCTCCACGCTCACCGGCTATCCCGTCTGCGAGGCGCCGCTGCCCTATCCGCAGGACGTAACGTCCAGCTACGACGATTACTCCGACGCGGCGGTGGTGGTCATCTCGCGCGAGGGCGGCGAAGGCTTCGACCTGCCCCGCACGATGTTCTGGAACGGCAAAAATTACACCGATTGGGGCAATACCGGCAACAGGCAGACCGTGCCCGGCGCGCGCAGCGCGGACGATCATTATCTGCAGCTCGACGCTAACGAAACGGCGATGCTGGAAGAGGCGTGCGAAAACTTCGATAAAGTCGTCGTGGTCGTAAACAGCGCCTCCCCCGTGGAACTCGGCTTTCTGGACGATCCCGACCATTACGCTTATCGGCAAAATATCAGCGCGGCGCTGTGGATAGGCCACCCCGGCTCCAACGGGCTCAACGCACTCGGGCGCGTGCTCAGCGGCGAGGTCAACCCCTCCGGCAGGACGGTGGACACCTACGCGCGCGATTTCCGCAACGATCCCACCTGGTATAATTTCAGCAACAACCTCACTAACGACGGCAACCGTTATTGGACGGGCACCGACGGCAGCGAACAGATGCGCAACGCGTGGTTCGTGGAATACCGCGAGGGCATATACGTCGGCTACCGCTATTACGAAACGATGGCCGCCGAACTCGAAAAGGCGGAGCCCGGCTCCGGCGAAGAGTGGTATTCCGACGCCGTAATATATCCCTTCGGCTACGGCATGTCCTATTCCGACTTCGAATGGACCGTCGCCGTGCCCGAGGACGCGGGCGGCACGATCGGCGGCGACGGCACCGTAAAGGTGGAGGTCACCGTAAAGAACAACGGCCCTTACGAGGGCAAGGACGTGGTGCAGCTCTATTACACCGCTCCCTATACGGACGGCGGCATAGAAAAGCCGCACGTCGTTCTGGGCGACTTTGTCAAGACCGAAAAGCTTGCCGTGGGCGAATCCGAGACTTACACGCTTTCGCTCGACGTGCGCGACATGGCTTCTTACGACTATTCCGACGCCAACGGCAACGGATTCAAGGGCTACGAGCTGGACGCGGGCACTTACACCTTCTTGGTGATGAAAAACTCGCACGAGGTTGCGGAGAGCTTCGATTATACCTTAAATGACAACGTCCGCTACGAATATTCCGACGCCGATCCCGAAGTAAAGGTGGAAAACCGCTTCGACGACGTCAGCAGCCACATAAAAGAATATCTTTCGCGCGAAGACGCGTTCGGTAATTGGGACATACTTGCGGGCGCATCCGAAAAATCTTACCGCAATATCACCGACGAATTCGCAAATTCGCTCACGTGGAGGCTCGACGACGAAAAGGACGATCCCTGGTATGCCGAACAGGCTCCCGAGCAGAGCGGCAAGGTGCTCTCTTACAAGCAGACGGAAGTCAAGCTGTACGATCTTATCGGCAAGGCGTACGACGATCCCGAGTGGGACGACCTGCTGGATCAGCTCACGGTGGATCAGATGCGCACGCTGGTGTCCATAGGCAACTACCGCACGAGCTTTATCGAGAACATAGGCAAACCGCAGACGACCGATTCGGACGGCCCCATGGGCTTTGCAAGCTTTATGGGCGCGGACGACGTGTACGATACCTGCTATTACGCAAGCGAATGTGTGCTGGGCGCCACGTGGAACGTGGAACTTGCCGAACGCTTCGGGCAGATGGTGGGCGACGAAAGCCTTATCGGCAACGAAAAGGGCGACGGGCGCACTTATTCCGGCTGGTACGCTCCCGCGGTGAACATCCACCGTTCGCAGTTCGGCGGCAGGAACTTCGAATATTATTCCGAAGACAGCCTGCTCTCCGGCAAGATGGCGGTGGGCGTTATACAGGGCGCAAAGAGCAAGGGCGTTTACTGCTACGTAAAGCATTTCGCGCTCAACGAGCAGGAGACCAAGCGCGACGACACCGGCCTCGTCACCTGGGCTAACGAACAGTCCATGCGCGAGCTGTATTTCAAGCCGTTCGAACTTGCCGTAAAGGAAGGCGAGACCACCGCAATGATGAGCTCGTTCAACCGCATAGGCACCGTCTGGGCGGGCGGCAGTTACGAGCTGCTCACCGAGGTATTGCGCGACGAGTGGGGCTTTGAAGGCATGGTCATAACCGACTTCAACTTAAAGCCTTACATGAACGTCGATCAGATGCTCCGTGCGGGCGGCGACTTGAATCTCAGCCCCGACAAAGGGCCTTCGTCCACGAGTTCGGCCACGGATATATCCGTTTTACGCAATGCAACACACAACATCCTTTACACCGTGGCAAACAGCAACGCCATGAACGGCAGCGGCCCGGGCGTTATCTGGGGCTATGCTTTGCCCTGGTGGACGATATGGCTGATAGTTGCCGACTGCGTCGTGTTTGCGGGCGCCGCAACGCTGTGCGTGTTCTGGCAGATCATGGCAAGGAAGGACGGTTACAAAAAAAATAAGATCCCCAAGGAGGAACACAATGCAGGGTAAAAAATTTTTCATTCTCGGACTTTCGGCGCTCGCCTTGACGGCGGCGGTATCGCTTGCCGCCTGCGGAGGCGGCGGCAATAACGCGGGCGGAGGCGGCCGCGACACTTACACTATGGAAGCGGAATACGTGGACATCGCAGACGTAAAGGGCTCCGGCCTTTCCAGCGACCAGTCGGGCTATAACCTCATTTACGGCGACGGCACGCAGGAGCAGAAAGACCTCGGCTGGAGCAGCGGTTATTACGTGGGTTACACCTACACCGCGGAGTTCAGGCTCGACTTCGTGTTCACCGCAGACAAGGCGGCTTCCGCCACCATAATCATGCGCCTCGGCTCGGAGCTGGGCGAACTGCTGCTCACGCCCGATAATTTCGAAGTTTCGCTCAACGGTACGCCCATAAATTACGCAAGCATGACCGTGGAAAACTCCGAAAGCATGGCGGCAATGAAGTTTGCCGACAAAACGCTCACCAACAGCGCTTCTCTCGTGCAGGGCGAAAACACCATATCCATAAGGATACTCGAAAACGACCTGCGCAGCGGCAGCACCGGCGGCCCCACCATAGACTGCATAAAGATACAGACGGACGCCGTGCTCGATTACAAGGAGAATACCGATAACCCCGCGCAGAGGGGCGGTATCTGAGCAACTTAAAAAACACGCAAAGGGCGGGCTGCCGAAAGGCGGCCCGCCTTATTTACGGCGGGAGCGCGCCGCCATACCATAATATATATAATACAACGCGTAACGCCCGGCGGGCGCCCCGGCGGGCGCTTGTCATGCGCTCTCGCAAAATGGTCGCCGTTGTCAATATAGTAATCAAAAACGACCTGATAGGACAAAAATATTGACTGTTTGAAACAAAATTTTATATGCTGAAAGCGTTAAGATGGCGGCAGAGGCGACCGCTTTGCCGTATTTTTCAAGCAATAGCATCATCGTGCGGAGGAGTGTATGAATTGGTTCAAAAAGATCTGGAAGTACAAGTTGTCGCGCGCCTGGTTTCTGGTCGCGGCGATAGTGCTCGTGCTCGGTATTGTCGTAAACCTTGTGGCAACGCAGAGCATGTTCATATACAATACCATAAATTCGGTATTGGGCGGCGAGGAACAGGTGCTCGTAAAGGGCGATCCGAGCAAGTACGTGTATTATGAAAAGGAGTACGCAAGCAAGAGCGAAGTGCTGAGGGCGGCGGAGGCGCTGAACGAAGAGATCGCGGAAGAGGGAATAGTGCTGCTTAAAAACGAAGGGCTGCTGCCTGTGGCAACGCCGGAGAGCAGCGTGGAGGTGAGCGCGAAGCCAAAGA
Organism: uncultured Clostridia bacterium; assembly: GCA_944341315.1. Classification (GTDB taxonomy): domain Bacteria; phylum Bacillota; class Clostridia; order Christensenellales; family Borkfalkiaceae; genus Coproplasma. The sequence continues at coordinate 72 of CALVLW010000029.1, read as the reverse complement.
TAAGCGTGTTCGGCAAGAACAGCGTGAACCTGGTGTACGGCGGTAGCGGCTCGAGCGAATCCAAGGGCGCCG
>CALVLW010000028.1 GCA_944341315.1 uncultured Clostridia bacterium | reverse complement strand
CGGTGTTCGGCGGGCACTGCGTGGGCTGCGTAAAGTGTTCGTTCGGCTGCCCCGAAGGGGCGATAAAGATAGGCGTGCTCAACGGCTGGCGGGTGAACGGCAGCTACGATTTTTCGGGCGTTCCCGCCACCGACGACGAGGTGTGCCGCTATTGCAGGCGCTCGTATATAAAATATTTCCGCGAGGCGGAAAAATATCCCCTTCCTGGGGAGGGGGAAAACACGGGAAAGTAACTCCCGTGTTTTTTTGTGCGCCCGCACATTCGTTCATCTGCGCATATGTGCGGGTGTATTGCGGCGGGCTGCCGGCTGTCCTATAGTTAGAAAACAATACGATACACAACAAAACAATCAAGAAAACATATAAGTATTGACACGGTCGCGAAACTATGCTATAATAGGCATAAGTAAGATTTAGAGGTCGCTTATGGATAAATATGTTCCGCCCTACGACATTACCGAAGAGATGCTGGAATTGACGTCGGAGATCACGGAAGACCTGGGAAAACTCAGCAATATAAATAATTTGGAAAGGCTGCCGCGCCTGCGCAGAGTGAACCGTATCAGGTCCATTCAATCGTCGCTTGCCATTGAAAACAATACGTTGTCCTTAGAGCAGGTAACGGATGTTCTTAACGGGAAGCGTGTTTTAGGCCCGCAGGATGATATCCTTGCCGTAAAAAATGCTTTCGCCGTCTACAAAATGCTGCCGGAACTCGATCCGTTTTCTTCGGACGACTTGAAAAAAGCGCACGGCGTGATGATGAACGGCCTTGTCGAGGGAGCGGGCGAACTGCGCAAAGGCTCCGTCGGCATAATAAACGAACAGGGGAAAGTTATCCACGTCGCGCCTCCGCACGACATGGTAAAGGGGTTGACGGAGCAACTGTTCGATTGGCTGAAAGCAAGCAAGACGCAAATGCTCATTCGTTCAAGCATATTCCACTACGAATTTGAGTTTATTCACCCCTTTACGGACGGTAACGGCAGAACGGGCAGACTTTGGCAGACGGCATTGCTTGCAAGCTGGAAGCCGATATTCGAGTGGATCCCGATCGAGAGCATCATCAAAGACAATCAGGAAGAGTATTACCGCGCGATCGGACTTTCTACGGCGGAAGGCAAATCAAACAGGTTTATCCTGTTTATGCTCGGCGTTATTAAAAAAGCGGTCTCCGAACTTGCAAGGGATACGCGCAACCATCAGAGCCATATCAGCAATCAGATCAGGGCGTTGATGTCCGTCATCGAAACTTACCCCATGTCTGCGGCGGAGCTGATGGAAAAGCTCGGCTTGAAATCACGCGTGACATTCCGTAAAAATTATATACAGCCGGCGTTGGATGCAGGGCTCATTGCCATGACCGATCCCGATACACCGACAAACCGCAATCAAAGATATTTTAAGTTATGAATATTAGGCAAAGTGCGGTGCACATACATTCGTGCATATGTGCGTGGATATTGCGGCGGGCTTACGACTTGCTTTCGGACGGGACGGAGTAAAGTTGTACGGCTTTTCAGACATATACGATTTACCGTTATTTTGTTGCCGGAACAAAACGATTCGGCAAAACAAAAACGGGCGGGTGTTCCCGTCCGTTTTTTGGCGCAGATGATGAGATTTGAACTCATGCTGCAGTTTCCCGCACTACTCCCTTGGCCGGGGAGCCCCTTGAGCCACTTGGGTACATCTGCACGACGCGCGGCAGCCGGCTCTTGCTGCCCTCAAATGCTTGATAACTATATCACATTTTTATGCTTTTGTCAAAACTTTATCCTCTGTTTTTGCGCAAAGTAGTCAAAAATTAAGCCTCCGCGCCGGGAAACGGGCGCGGAGGCGTTACTTTTACGCCGTAAGCTTTCAGCGGGTGAGCCTTTCGAGCGCGAGTTTGTATATTTCGAAGCATTTTTCTATCTTTTCGAAGGTGATGTATTCGTCCGCCTGGTGGATGGTGCTCTCTTCGCCCGCCTCTTCGGGGCCGAACGCCGCGCCCCGCTTAAGCGCCCTGGCGTATGTGCCGCCGCCTATGGCGACGGGCTGCAGCTGCGTGCCGCATACCTCGTTGTAAACTTCGCACAGCGTCTTTATGAGGAAGCTGTCCTTTTCGCCGTAGAGCGGCGCCTGGGAGTGCGTCACTTCGAACGGTATGCCGAAGCCGCTCACCCTTTCGAGTATGAATTTTTCGGTATAGGTGGCGGGGTAGCGCATGTCGCAGGTTATAAAAACTTTGTCGCCGGCGCTCTTTATCACGTCCGGAGAGAGCGTAAGCGCGCCCGTTTCGTCTTTAAGGTCTTTAAGCCCCAGCTTTTGCTTGAACAGCAGGTCGGCGATGCCGCCGAGCTTTAAGTAGCGCAGCATAGGTTCTATGGCGTTTTCGCCCTCTTCGGGGGTGGAGCCGTGTGCGGACTTGCCGCGCGAGACCGCTTTGCCGTTTTCGAGCGACAGTCCGAAAAGCGCGGGATCGCCGTAAACGGAAGGATCGGCGGAGGCGGTGCAGCAGTCGCACACCATGTTGGCACGTTCGCCGCCCGCGAGCTCCGCAAAGCGCGCGCCCTTTACGGTAAATTCGAACTTTAAGTGCAGTATGCCCTTTTCGGCGTAGATGACGGGGAAGTCGGCGTCCGGCGAGATGCCCTCTTCCGGCATGTGCGTAACCTTTTTGTAGTGGTCGATACACGCCCAGCCCGTCTCTTCGTTGCAGCCGAGTATGAGCTTTATTTTGCGGTTGGGCTTAAAGCCCTCGTCTTTGAGCGCTTTCAGGCAGTAGAGCATTATTATCGCCGGGCCTTTGTCGTCCATGGTGCCCCTGCCCCATATCCTGCCGCGCTCCCTGTCTATCTCGCCGCCGAACGGTTCGTGCGTCCAGCCGCTGCCGGCGGGCACCACGTCGAGGTGGGCGAGCACGGCGAACTCTTCGCCCTCGCCGAAGATGACTTCGCCGGCGTAGTTGTCGTAGTTGTGCGTTTCAAAGCCCATGCCCTTGGCAAGGCTCAAAAAGTAGGTGAGCGCCTCCGCCGCGGGGGCGCCGAACGGCATGCCGCTTTCCGGCGGCTGCTGATAGGAGGGGAAGCGCACGAGCTGAGATATCTTTTTTTTGATTTCGTCCGTATAAACCGACATTCAATACCTTCCTTGCGGCGGGTGCGCCGCAAAAATTTGCGCGCGGGGCTAAATTTTATCCGCACGCCTTAAATTTATTATACACTTTTTTAATTTTATGTTACAATAATTTTAACGGACATTTTCAATAATATTCCGTTTATGTTTTACAAAAGGAGCCGTCATGCACGAAGGTCACAGGCGCAGGCTGTATGAAAAACTTAAGAGCGGCGACAACCTCTACGAGCACGAAGTGCTCGAAATGCTGTTGTTCAACGCATATCCGCGCGTCAACACCAACCCCATAGCCCACGAACTGCTCAAACGCTTTCCCAGCATATCGGCGGTGCTTTCGGCAAGTTACGACGAGCTCGTGTCCGTGCCCGGCGTGGGCGAACGGGCGGCGCTTTACCTTATGTGCGCGGGCAGGTGCCTTGAAAAGGTGAACAGCTCGGACTGCTTTTCCGTGGTAAAGAGCCGCGGCGACGCCGCCGAATTCGTAAGGTTGCGTTTTGCGGGCAAAACCACGGAATATCTCGAACTTTACTTTCTCGACAAAAACGGCAAAGTGCTGCGCATATGCTCGTTCACCACGGGCGAGAGCCACCGCGTCACCGTTCCGCCGGAAGAGGTGATAAGGCTCATCTCGGTGTGCCGGCCTTACGGCATACTCGCGGCGCACAATCACACGCACGGCGTGACGAGGCCCTCCGCCGTGGACGACGATTTCACCAAGGAATTGCAGATAATCTGCAGCATGAACAACGTGCGGCTTTACGACCACATGATATTTGCCGAAGGCCTGCCCGTTTACAGTTATTTCGACAGCGGCAAGATGAGCGAGATAGAGCGCGGCTTCTCTATAAACAGCATTTTACGACATGGAAAATAAAGTTGAACTCCCCATAAGCATCGAAAAGGTGCGCAAATGGCTGGGCATAGCCGTGGCGCTCGCGCTGGCGGTGATGGAGGTGGTCATCTGCGTTCAGTATATGCCGGAACGCAACGCGGCGCTCACCTACGTCGTGCTCGGCGTGTGCTGCGTCGCGCTCGACGCGCTCGCGGTGCTCGATTTTTACGTCATAAAGCCGCCCAGGCTCAAGCTGGCGGCCTACGGCTTCCAATTCCTGTTCCTGCTGCTCGTTTCGGCGATAACGGCAAACGATTTCTGCGTGGTGCTCTATTGCCTTGCCTGCACGGAATTTTATATGAGCACCGAAGATCTTAAACTCAATTTCATAATGTTCGGCGTGAGCGCCGGCGTGTTCGTCGCCTCGTTCGTGATAGGCTGGGTGATGGTCTACGAGGGCGAATCCACCTACAACGCCGTGGTGCAGATACTCGGCGGCTGCCTGTTCGGACTGGTGATACTCATCATACACTTTTTCATAACCTACGGCCTCATGCGCTTTTACCGCACCAGCAAACGCCTTTCCGCGGCGCTTGCCGAGGCGGACGAAAGCAGGGCCGCGCTCAAAGAGGCTTACGAACGGCTTTCGCGCACGGCAGTCTACGAAGAGCGCAACCGCATAGCCAAGGACATACACGACAATGCCGGACATTCCATCACGGGCGTGATAATGCAGACGGAGGCGGCAAAGCTGCTTTTGGACGCCGATCCCGAGGAGGCCAGAAAGCGCATAATATCCGCCAACATGCAGGCTAAAAACGCGCTCGACCAGATGCGTTCCAGCGTGCACCTGCTTGCGGGCAGGCCGGCGGAAACTTCGCTTAAAGACGGCATAGAGGAGATAGTCGCGCAGACGGTGGACTCCAACGACCTTAAAATAAGGTGCGACGTGCAGGACGTTACGCTGGACGAGGAGCGCGCACGCTTTTTGTTCAACTGCGTAAAGGAATGCATAACCAACGGCATACGCCACGGCGGAGCCACCGCGTTTTACATCGAGGCGCGCCTGCGTTCGGGCGAACTTTCGCTGCTCGTTTCGGATAACGGCAAGGGCCCGTGCGGGGAGATAGAGGAGGGCTACGGCCTTAAAAGCATGCGCGAAAAGGCGGAGCGGTTCGGCGGCACGATGCGCATCTCGGGCGAGCCGGAAGAGGGCTGCGAGGTAAGCGTGTTCATAAAGACCGGATAAACGCGCCCTCAATTTGCAAAAGAGGCGCATATATGCCGCAGACAACGCGGCTTAAAGGAGGGTTTTCGATGATAAGAGTGATGCTGGCGGACGACCAGAAAATACTTGCCGAAGGCATACGCAGCGTGCTGGACACCTGCCCGGAGATAGAGGTGTGCGGCGTGGCTTACGACGGCGTTACGGCGGTGGAGATGGCAAAAACGTTAAAGCCGGACGTCATCCTGATGGACGTGCGCATGCCCGAGATGAACGGTGTGGCGGCGACCAAGCGCATAAAGGAGAGCGATCCGGACATAAAGATAATAATACTCACCACGTTCGACGACAGCGACTATATTTTAAGCGGCATAAACAACGGCGCCAGCGGATATCTGCTCAAAGACATCGGCTCCGCCGCGCTCGTGGACGCGATAAGGAACGCTTACGCCGGCGATACGATACTGCCCTCCAAGATAGCCAAAAAGATAACGGACGCGGCGATGATGGTGTCTTCCGACAGGCAGATAAAGCTGAAAAAGTCTTTCGGGCTTTCCGACAGGGAGGTGGACATAGCGCTCATGCTGGCGGACGGGTTCACCAACAGGCAGATAGCTTCGGCGCTGAAACTTTCGGACGGCACGGCGCGCAATTACATAAGCTCGATATATCTCAAACTCGGCGTGGACAGCCGCGCCGCCGCCGTGGAAAAGATAAAGGAGATCACTTAAACGGCAGCCCTCCGCTTGCGGAGGGCGTTTTTTTGTGCCGCCGCGCGGCCGTTTTTGTGAAATTTCTTTACATATAAGTTTTATAAGAAACAATTTATGTAAAAACACTTGAAATTCGGGCGCGCGCGTGTTAAAATATGCAATGATAGGAGCAAAAGTTTTTTGTGAGTTGCTTTCACCGCCGCGGCGCGTTCCGGGCGGACGGCCGCAAACGGCAGACGACGTTTTTCCGCCTATCCAAAAAATAAAATTCAGGGGCTAAAAGATGAATAAAGAAGAGATCATCAGCAAACTTACACTGCGCCAGAAGGCCGACCTGCTCACGGGCAAGGATTTCTGGAGCACCCAGGGCTACGAAGAGCTCGGAATTCCGTCGATATTCTTTTCCGACGGCCCCCACGGGCTCAGAAAGCAGGCGGCTGCGTCCGACCATCTCGGCCTTAACGCCAGCGTGCCCGCAACGTGTTTCCCCACCGCCGTTTCCATGGCCTCCGGCTGGAACGACGAGCTTGCCGAAGAGGTGGGCGAGGCGCTGGGCGAAGAGTGCGCGGCGCAGAACGTGAACATGCTGCTCGGCCCCGGCCTTTGCATGAAGCGCAACCCCCGCTGCGGCAGGAACTTTGAATATTTTTCCGAAGATCCCTTCCTTGCGGGCAAGATGGCTGCGGCATATGTGCGCGGCATTCAGAAAAACGGCACCGCTTCGTGCATAAAGCACTTTGCGGCAAATAGCCAGGAAGAGCGCCGCATGGTCACCGATTCGGTGATGGACGAGCGCACCCTGCGCGAGATATACCTCACCGGTTTCGAGATAGCCGTAAAGGAGGGCAAGCCGCACGCGGTGATGTCTTCCTATAATATGGTAAACGGCAAATTCGCCGACGAAAACGAACATCTCCTGCGCGACATACTGCGCGGCGCCTGGGGCTTCGACGGCGTGGTGGTATCCGACTGGGCGGGCACCAACGACAAGGTTGCCTCCACCGTGGCCGGCAGCGACATAGAGATGCCCGGCTGCCGTTACGGCGCCGACGACGTGGTAAAGGCGGTGGAAGAGGGCAGGCTGGACATAAAATACGTGGACGAATGCGTGGGGCGCGTGCTCGACCTTATAGAAACGACCACCAAGGGCGAAAAGGGCAAGCCCTTCGACGTCGAGGCCCATCACAACCTCGCAAAGCGCATAGCCGACGAATGCGTGGTGCTGCTCAAAAACGACGGCATACTGCCCCTTGCGCCCGAGACCAAAGTGGCCATCGTGGGCGACTTTGCGCGCAAGCCCCGCTATCAGGGCGCCGGCTCTTCGATAGTCAATCCCACCAAGCTCGAATGCGTGCTCGACGACGCGCGCGTATATCCTTTCGAAAACGTCGGCTTTGCCGAAGGCTTCAAGCGCTACGGCAAAAAGAGCTCTGCGGACGTAAAGGAAGCGGTGGAGCTTGCCAAAAAGGCGGACGTGACGCTGTTCTTTGCCGGCCTCGACGAATACAGCGAGGCGGAGGGGCTCGACAGGCAGTCGCTCTCCGTTCCCGCAAACCAGATAGAGACTTACAAGGCGCTTAAAGCGGCGGGCAACAAAGTCGTGGTAGTGCTCTCCTGCGGCAGCGCGGTGTATATGGATTGGGCGCAGGACGCAGAAGCAATAGTGTATGCCGGTCTTACGGGACAGGCGGGCGCGGCTTCCGTGCTCGACGTTATCTCCGGCTCGGTCAATCCTTCGGGCAAACTTGCCGAAACGTGGTCGCTGCCCACTTCGCCCTGCGCGAGCGAGAGCTATTTCCCCGGCAAGGAGATGACCTGCGAATACAGGGAAGGCCTTTACATAGGCTACCGTTATTTCGATAAAGCCGAAAAGAACGTGGAATATCCCTTCGGCTTCGGCCTCTCTTACACCACTTTCGAATATTCCGGCATATCCGCGGACGAAAAGGGCGTTACCTTTACCATAACCAACACCGGCAACATGGCGGGCGCCGAGATCGCGCAGCTTTACGTCGGCAAAAAGGACAGCGCGATATTCCGCCCCGTAAGGGAGCTCAAAGGCTTCAAAAAGGTCATACTCATGAAGGGCGAAAGCAAGCAGGTGACCATCCCGTTCGACGACAAGACCTTCCGCTATTTCGACGTAAAGACGAACGAGTGGGAAGTGGAAGGCGGCGAATATCAGATATATATCGGCGCAAGCTCGCGCGATATACGCCTGGAAACGGCGGTGGAGCGCAAGAGCACCGTTACCGAATGCCCTTACGACGCGGCTCTCCTGCCCTCCTATTACAGCGGCAAGGTAGCCGAAGTCGGCGACGACGAGTTCCGCGCGCTGCTCGGCAGGGAGATCCCCGCAAGCGGTTACGATTTTTATAAGAACAACAGGATGATAATAACGGAAAACGCCACCGTTGCAGACCTGCGCTATTCCCGCAGGTGGGTGGGCAGGCTGTTCTCCGGCGCGATACGCTTTGCGATAAAGTTCATGGGGCTGATAGGCAACCGCGCAATGGCAAACACGCTGGTAATGGGCGTGCTGCACCAGCCCGTAAGGGGCCTTGCCAAGTTCGGCGGAATGTCGCGCAGACAGATGGAAGGCCTGCTGATGATGTTCAACGGACAGTTCTTCAGGGGACTGGGCAGGTTCCTTACCAAGGAAAAGAAGAAAGAGGAAAAGCCCGCCGAATGACGGGCGGCGCGGCCGCACGCGGCCGCACTACGCAAAAGCTCGTACGACGTTTTCATTTCAACTCCATATCGGCAAAAATCCCCGGGACGAAAGCCCCGGGGGTTTTTGTGTTGCCGGCGGCGCGGGCGGGGCGGAAAAATTATTGAAAATTTCGCGCGTTTTTGCATTAAAATCGGGTGACAGGAAAAAATTAAGTGATATAATATATGAGCCTGCGGCGGCCGCGCCGCAGCGGTTTGAAAAATGACTGACGTTAAAGGTTACGCTTACAAAGTATCCGCCTCCGGGCGGATCAATATAATAGGCGAGCACGTCGATTACTGCGGCGGCAAAGTAATGCCCGCCGCGCTTTCGCTTAAAAACACGGTGTACGTGCGCCCCAACGGTACGCGCCGCATAAACGTCGCGTGGACCACCCTGCCCGGCACCGTCAGCCTGGACGCGGACGCGCTGCACAATTATGCGGGGCTCGAATACGGCAACTATCAGGCGGGCGCGGCGTTCGCCTGGCAGAGCAGGGGGCACCGGATAATCGGCTGCGACATGCTGCACGATTGCAGCGTGCCGTTCGGCTGCGGGCTTTCTTCCTCCGCGGCGATAGAGGTATCCACGATAGCTGCGCTTGCCGCCGTTGCGGGCGAGGAGTTCGATCCCGTGGAAGTCGCGCTTGCCGCGCAGGAGGCGGAGCGGGAATACGTCGGCGTGAATTGCGGGATAATGGACCAATACGCCTCGGCGTGCGGCAGAAAGGGCATGGCGATGCTGCTCGACTGCAAGACGCTGGAATGCGAATATATCCCGGCGGAGCTCGGCGGATACTGCTTCGTGCTTACGGACTGCCGCAAGCCGCGGTCGCTTGCCGACGGCAGGTATAACGAACGCCGTGCCGAAACGGAGGAGGCGTTCGCGATACTGAGGCGCGTGCTGGACGCGGACTGCCTTGCGGACGTAACGCCCGCGCAGCTTTCGCGGTGCGCCTACATGCTGCCCAAAACGCTGCGCATGCGCGCGGAACACGTCGTGAACGAGTGCGAACGCGTGCGGACGGCGGAAAAGGCGCTGCGCGCCGGCAATACGGAGCTTTTGGGCAGGCTGATGGACCGCTCGCACTATTCGCTTAAAAACCTGTACCGCACGACGGGGCACGAACCGGACGTGCTCGTAGAAACGGCGCGCAGCCACCCCGCGTGCATAGGTTCGCGCCTTACGGGAGGCGGGTTCGGCGGCTGCGTTATTTCCCTGGTAAAAAAGCAAGGCGTGCCGGAATTCAAAGATCACGTGTTAAAGACCTATGCCCGCCGCACCGGGCTGAACGCGGTGTGCTACGACGCGGACATAGACGACGGCATCACGGTGGAAAAGATATATGATAACTGACGTATGCAAAGAGGAAGTGCGCGGCGAGCGCGTCTTTATCCTTGAAAACGAAGGGCTGCGCGTTGCGGTAAGCAACGTGGGAGCGGCCATAAACGGGATATCCGTTAACGCCCGGGGCGGCTGGCGCAACGTTTCGCCCTCTTTTTCTTCCTGCGGGCAGAGGGAGACGGGCAAGAGCTATGCCGGCGCCACGATAGGCAGGGTGTCCGGCAGGATAGCGGGCGCCCGTTTCCGGCTGGGCGGAAGGGAATACGTTCTTTCCGCAAACGAACGCGGCAACTGCCTGCACGGCGGCAAAAGGGGCTTCGACGGCTTTTCGTTCCGAGCGGAAAAGCGCGGCAACGCGCTGGAATTTTTTGCGGTCAGCCCGGACGGCGACATGGGCTTTCCCGGCAGGCTGGCGCTTAAAGTGACATACGAGCTGCGCGGCGGCAGCCTTACGGTAAGATATTCCGCCGTCAGCGACAAGGACACGCTGTGGGCGCCCACCTGCCACGCCTATTTCAATCTCGAAGGCAAGGGCGATTGCCTCGGCAATATGCTCAAAATAAACGGCGGCAGCATAGTCTTGCTCGGCGAAGAGCTGCTGAATACCGGCAGGCTCAGACAGGTGGCGGGCACGCCCTTCGATTTTACGGACTTCCGCGCCGTGGGCGAGCGGCTGTCCGTGCACGACGGGCAGCTGGAAGCGGCGGGCGGTTACGACCACACCTACGTCGCGCCCGAGGCGTTAAAGGCGCAGGCCTGCGGCAGGGAGAGCGGCATAAGCCTGGAAGTTTATTCCGATCTGCCCGCTATGCAGTTTTACAGCGGCAACAGCCTGGGCGGCGACAGCGCCTGCGGCGCGCTGCGGCCTTACGATTATTTCGCGCTCGAACCGCAGTTTATTCCCAACGCGGTAAACGTCCCCGCTTTCGAAGCGCCGCTGCTGTGCGCTGGGCGGGAGCGGAATTTTTACATCGAGTATCGCTTTTCCGCGCGGAGATGACCGGTTTTGCCGCGTCGGATGCGGCATAGTGCGGGGTGTTTTTGATTTTAACAGGGGGGTATAGCGATGAATATACTCGTTGCGGGCGGCGCAGGTTTTATCGGCAGCCATTTCGTGCGGCATATGCTTAAAGAGCATCCGGACGCAAACGTGACCTGCATGGACAAACTTACCTATGCGGGCAACATAACCTCGCTCAAAGAGCCGCTTTGCGACGGCCGTTTTTCGTTCGTGCGCGGCGATATCTGCAACGCGGCGCTCACGGAAGAAGTGTTCGCGGAGGGGCGGTTCGACGTTGCCGTGAATTTTGCCGCCGAAAGCCACGTAGACCGCAGCATCGCTTCGCCGCGGGAGTTTTCGGCGACCAACCTTATGGGCACGCAGACGCTGCTGGACGCGTGCCTGAAGCACGGCGTGCGCTTTCATCAGGTGTCCACGGACGAGGTCTACGGCGACCTGCCCGCGGGCAGCGCGCTCAAATTTACCGAAGAGAGCGCGCTGCGGCCTTCGAGTCCGTATTCGGCAAGCAAGGCGGCGGCTGACCTTATGGTTCTGGCATATTGCCGCACGTTCGGGCTGAAAGCCACCGTTTCGCGCAGCGCGAACAATTACGGCGCGAGGCAGTTTCCCGAAAAGCTTATTCCCGTTGCCGTTATCTGCGCGCGCAGGAACAGGCGGGTGCCGCTCTTCGGCGACGGCTCGAACGAACGCGACTGGATCTCGGCGGAGGACCACTGCCGCGCGATAGATACGATACTGCAAAAGGGGGCCTGCGGCGAGGTCTATAACGTGGGCGCCGACAGCGTGTGCGCCAATATCGACATGGTAAGGCGCATACTCGCGCTTACGGGCAGGCCGGAGAGCCTTATCGATTTCGTATGCGACAGAAAGGGGCACGACAGGCGTTACGCCCTCGACTGTTCAAAGCTGCGCGCGCTGGGCTGGGAGCCGCTCGTTCCGTTCGGAGAGGGCATTGCCGCCACGGTGCGCTGGTATGAGGATAACGACGGCTGGGTGGACGATATTTTAAGCGGCGCTTATATGCTTAAAAACATACGCGTGCCGCCTGGCGGGCGCGTTTCCGGCGGAAAAACGAGTTGAAAGGGCGCACGAACGCGGCATATACGCGGCGCAATTACATAAAAAGGTGGAAAAGATGAAGTCGTTCAAGGGTAAAACGGTGGTGGTAACGGGCGGCACTTCGGGCATAGGGCTTGCCGTGTGCGAACGGTTTGCCGCTGCGGGCGCGAACGTCGTGTGCGTGGCGCGGCGCGCCTCGGATAAATTTTTCTCCGCGTGCGCGGACGTTTCCGACGAGGCGGCGGTCGCCGCGGCGATAGACGGGATCGCGGAGCGATTCGGCCGCATAGACGTGCTCGTGTGCAACGCCGGCTTCGGCATTTCGGGCGCGGCGGAGCATACCGCTGCGGAGGACGTTAAAAGGCTGTTCGAGGTGAATTTCCTCGGCGTGCACAACTCCGTGCGCGCCGTTCTGCCGCATATGCGCAGGTGCGGCGGCGGGCATATCGTGGTGGTGAGTTCGGTCGCGGCGCTGCTGCCCATACCGTATCAGTCGTATTATTCGGCAAGCAAGGCGGCGGCGTCTTCGTTTGCCGCGGCGCTTGCAAACGAGGTGGCGCCCTTTGGCGTAAAGGTGTGCGCCGTGCTGCCCGGCGACGTTAAAACGGGCTTTACTTCCGCAAGGAAAAAGAATGAGTACGACGGGGCGTACGCCGCGCGCGCCGCGCGCGCGGTAAGCGCAATGGAGCGCGACGAACGCGGCGGGATGCCGCCGCAGGCCGTGGCGCGCGTCGTTTTAAGGCAGGCGGGGCGCAAGGCGCCGCCCCCTCAGGTGGTGGCGGGGGCAAAGTACAAATTGTTCGCGCTGCTTGCAAAGCTGCTCCCGCGGCGGCTGGTCAATTACATATTGGGCAGGCTCTACTGACTTTGTCCCCGCGTATGCGGGGGTTTTCGTGCTCGCGCACGGCAAGGTTGACATTTTTGCGCGCTTTTAATATAATATTGAGTAGAGCTTTTAAGGTGGTTTTATGAAGATCTGTATTTTCGGCGCTTCGAGCGCCACGATAGACCAAAGTTATATATCCGCCGTGGAGAGCCTTGCGGAAAAGATGGCAAGGCGCGGACATTCGCTGGTGTTCGGCGCGGGCGCAACGGGCGTTATGGGCGCGGCGGCGCGCGGCGTAAAGCGCGGCGGCGGCTTTATACACGGCGTCATTCCCGAATTTTTCCGCGAAGAAGGGGTGGAAAAGATATATCCCGAATGCGATCTGCTGACTTTTACCGAAACGATGGCGCAGCGCAAGACCATGATGGAAGACCTTGCGGACGCCTTTATCATAGCGCCCGGCGGCATAGGCACGCTGGAAGAGTTTTACGAGGTGATAACGCTTAAACAGCTTGGCAGACACAACAAGGCGGTGGCCGTTTACGACCTGAACGCTTATTTCCGCACGCTGGAAAAGTTTATGGCGGAGATGGCGCAAAAGCAGTTTCTTGCCGAAGAGTGCAGGCAGATGTATAAGTATTTTACCGACGAAGACGAGCTGCTCGGGTATATCGAGGGCTACGTTCCCCGCAACTTCAGCCCGCGCGCGCTTAAAAAGGTGGACTGATGACTTCGGTCATATTCGTCTGCCTGGGCAATATCTGCCGTTCGCCCATGGCGGAACTCATATTCGGAAAACTCGCCGCCGAACGCGCCCCGCAGCTTGATTTTGACGTCTGTTCGCGCGGGACTTCGGACGAGGAAGAGGATAACCCGATTTATCCGCCCGCGGCGGCGGTGCTGCGCGCCCACGGCATAACGGGCGCGCACCACGCAAGGCAGCTGACCAAGCGCGAGGTGGTCAACGCCGACTACGTGTTGGTAATGGATTCCTCCAACCTGTTCGACGTTCTGCGCCTTACCGGCGGCAAATTCAGCGAAAAGGTGTTCAAGCTGTGCTCCTTCACCTCCCGCCCGCGCGACGTGGCCGATCCATGGTTCACGCGCGACTTCGAGGCCGCTTACCGCGATATTTACGAGGGCTGCGAAGGTTTTTTGCAATTTTTGGCGAAGCAAAAAAATAAAAAATAAAAATTATAAAAATGTTTATTTATTGCGGTATATATGCGCTCCTATCTTAAAAAAACGGCGCATTTTACCGCAATTTTTTATTTTGCTATTGACTTGCGGCGAAAGGTGGTCTATAATATAACCGAAAGGCGGAAAGTTTAACTTGCGTCTTCCGGAGGAAAGATATGTCAAGAAGAAAAAGTAAAAATTCCGGCACCGTCGGATACGTGTTGCTGCTCGCCGCCCTCGTGACGGCGGTGCTCGCCATAGTCGGCGTATGCATTACCTGGGTAACGCGCAGCGGCGAGGGCCTTGGCGGACTCGTGTCCGGTTCGGCGGATCTCAAACTCGGCGATATGTTCGATTTGTACGGCGAAGGCGACCTGGAGATAAACGGCGCGTTCAGGGTGATGGCGGCGTTCGCCATACTCACCGCGATACTTTCCGTTGCCACGCTCGTGCTTGCGGGCATCTCCAAGGTGCTCGGCTGGAAGCTGTTCCGCTTCCTGCTCGTGATAGCCGCCGTGGTCTGCGTCGTGTGTGCGGTGGTAAGCATCATAACTGCGTTCTCGTTCTGCGACAAGGGCATAAATTTTGATGCGGGCGATCTCGTATCTTCGAGTTTGTCGCCCGCTGCGGGCGCGTGGCTGACCTGCATCGGCGGCGCGCTGACGGGGTTGATCGGCATAGGCGCCGCGCTCAAGAGCTGAGCGCGATACAACGGCGGCTCGTTATCTCTTATGAAAATTGCGCTCCTGCGTGCGGTTTCCGCACGCAGGAGCGCTTTTTTTGCGCGCTTGTTTCCGGCGCGCGCCGCGCGCCTGAAATTTTTATAAAGAACTTTACGCAAACGCTTGACAACAACGCAGTATAATATTATCATATGATTAAACATTCATATATAGTAGAACCTTTTATGTCAAACGCATGCAATTCGCCCGAGCGGCACGAGGGCGTTATAAAAAAGGCGCTGCAAGAGATGCCCCCGGAGGAGGGGATAGAGGTGATGGCCGCGCGCTTTAAGGCGATAAGCGAACCTTCGCGCCTTAAAATACTGCTTGCGCTCTCCGCGGGGGAGCTGTGCGTGGAGCACATCTGCGCGGCGGTAGGCGGGCGGCAGAGCGCCGTTTCGCACCAGCTGAAAACGCTTAAAGACAACAGGATAATCAAGAGCCGCCGCGACGGCAAGAATATCCTTTATTCCGTGGACGACGAACATATCGTGACGATGATAAGGGTGGCAAAGGAGCACCTGCACGGCGATGAATAAGGTCTTTTCGATAAAGGGGCTGGATTGCGTCGCGTGCGCTTCGGAACTCGAAGAGCTTATCCTGCGGACGCCGGGCGTAAGCTTTGCCGCCGTGGACCTTATGGCGCAGAAGGTGCGGCTGGAATGCGACGGCGAAGAGACGGCGCGCGAGGTGGAGCGGATATGCAACTCGTTCGAGGACGTAAAGGTGGTGTGCGCGGAGGGCGGCGACTGCCCTGCGGAAACGCGCGCGGAGAGCGCTGCGGGCGAGGAAAAGCTTAAGATAGAGGGGCTGTGCTGCGCGAACTGCGGCAGGGAGCTCGAAGAGATACTCAACGGGATAGAGGGCGTTACCGCCGCGGTGGACTTTATCAACGCGACGGTCACGCTGCGCAGCAACACTCCCGCGGCGCGGCGGAGGGCGCTGGAAGAGATAGAGGGCTTCGAGGACGTAAAGATAGTCGGCGGCGCGGGCGAAAGGCGGGCCGCAAAGGGGCTTTTCCGGCAGCACCTGCGCGAAATAATACAGGTAATGATATCCGCGGCGTGCTTCGTGCCCGCGATGATACTGTATTTTACGGGCGGGGAGACGGCAAGGATAATATCTTACGTGCTGTTCGCGGCGTCTTATTTTTCCGTCGGGTGGGAAGTGCTCGTCAACACCGCGAAAAATATTTCCAAGGGCAGGATATTTGACGAAAACTTTTTGATGACGGTGGCATCCGTGGCCGCGGTGGCGCTGGGCATAGCGTCCGGCGAGGGGCTTTACGAAGGCGTGGCGGTAATGCTGCTGTATCAGACGGGCGAGCTGCTGCAATCGGTCGCCGTGGGTTCCTCGCGCAATTCCATTGCCAGACTGATGGACTTAAAGAGCGAGACGGCAACGCTGCTGACGGACGGCGAACAGGTCGTCGTAAAGCCGGAGGAGCTTAAAGAGGGCGACGTCATCCTGATACGGGCGGGCGAAAAGGTGCCCGTAGACGGCGTGATAGTAAAGGGCGAAAGCGCCCTGGACATGCGCTCGCTCAACGGCGAGCCTATGCCTTTGGACGTGACGGAAGGGCAGGAGATACTCTCCGGCGCTATAAACGTTTCCGGGGCGCTGGAAGTAAGGGTGCTGCGCAGGTATGCGGACAGCGCCGTGGCAAAGATACTCGACCTCGTGGAAAATTCCGCGGCAAAAAAGGCAAAGCCGGAAAAGTTCATAACTAAGTTCGCAAAATACTATACCCCCGCCGTGTGCGCGGCGGCGCTCGTCGTGGCCGCGATAGTTCCCACCGCAATATGCGCCGCGGGCGGCGCGTTCGCGTGGGCGGTGTATTCCGATTGGATATCCAGGGCGCTTTCGTTCCTCGTAATAAGCTGTCCGGGCGCGCTGGTGATATCCGTGCCGCTCTCCTATTTCGGCGGCATAGGCCGCGCGGCAAAGTCCGGCATACTCGTAAAGGGTTCCACCTGTCTGGACGAGCTGGCGCAGTGCACGGTGGCGGCGTTCGACAAGACGGGCACGCTTACCGAAGGTTCGTTCGGGATAGTTTCCTGCGATTCGGAGGAGGCGCTCCGCCTTGCCGCGGCTGCGGAAAAATTTTCTTCGCACCCCGTCGCCGCCGCGTTTGCCGGCGTCCGGACGACCTGCGTTGCGGAAAATGCCGAAGAGCTGGCAGGCCGCGGCGTAAAGTGCACCGCGGACGGCAGGACCGTTCTTTGCGGCAACGCGAGGCTGCTTAAAGAAAACGGCGTGGACTTTGCCGAAAAGGACAGCGCATATACCGTGATATACGTCGCTTACGGCGGCAGTTACGTCGGCTGCGTAGAGATAGGCGACGGCATAAAAGCGGGCGCAAAGCAGGCCGTGGCGGAGCTTAAAGCGCAGGGCGTTGCTTACTGCACGATGCTCACTTGCGACAATCCCGCGCGCGCCGCGGCGGT
>CALVLW010000027.1 GCA_944341315.1 uncultured Clostridia bacterium | reverse complement strand
GGTATGCGGTGCCCCCACCACAGCTGGCGGGAGATGCACCAATCCTTTACGTTCTCCATCCAATTATAGTAAGTTTTTGCAAACCTTTCGGGGATGAAGGTCGTCTTTTTGTCGAGCACGGCGTTTATCGCTGGCCGTGCGAGCGGCTGCATCTTTACGAACCACTGTTTGGAAACGATGGGTTCTATGGTGGTGTGGCAGCGGTAACAATGCCCCACGCTGTGGGTGTGCGGCTCTATCTTTACGAGGTTGCCCAGCCTTTCCAGCTCCTCCACCGTCGCCTTGCGGCACTCGAAACGGTCCATGCCGCAGAACCTGCCGGCAAGTTCGTTCATCGTGCCGTCGTCGTTCATCACCTTTACGACGGGCAGATCGTGGCGCAGCCCGACTTCGAAGTCGTTGGGATCGTGCGCGGGCGTTATCTTTACGCAGCCCGTGCCGAAAGTCATGTCGGCGTGCTCGTCGGCAACGACGGGTATGGGCTTGTTTATTATGGGCAGCACGACGTTTTTGCCTATGAACTTTTTATATCTTTCGTCCGCGGGGTTTACGGCAACGGCGGTATCGCCGAACATCGTCTCCGGGCGGGTGGTGGCGACCACGAGCCCCTCCGTGTCCGAACCTTCCAGAAAATACTTTACGTGCCAGAAGCAGGAGGCGTCGTCCGAATACTCCACTTCCGCGTCCGAGAGCGCCGTTCTGCACTGCGGGCACCAATTGATTATCCTGTTGCCGTGATAGATGAGCCCCTTGTTATAGAGGTTGACGAACACCTCGCGCACCGCGCGCGAGCACTTTTCGTCCATGGTGAAGGCAAGGCGCGACCAATCGCAGGAGGCGCCCAGCTTTTTGAGCTGTTCGACTATCCTGCCGCCGTACTTTTCCTTCCAATCCCACGCGTATTTCAGGAACTCTTCGCGGGTGAGGCTGTCCTTTTCTATGCCCTGCTTTTTGAGCTGTTCGACTATCTTTACCTCCGTTGCTATCGAGGCGTGGTCGGTGCCGGGCAGCCAGAGCGCGCAGTAACCCTGCATGCGCTTGAACCTTATGAGAGTGTCCTGATAAGTTTCGTCGAGGGCGTGCCCCATGTGCAGCTGGCCCGTTATGTTGGGCGGGGGCATCATTATCGTAAAGGGCACTTTGTTGTCGTCGCGCACGGCGGTAAAGCACCCCTCCTTTTCCCATTCCTTATATATCCCGTCCTCGAACGACTTAGGATCGTAAGATTTTTCCATAAGTAACCTCTCGATATGTGTTTTGAGCCGTAGTTATACGCAATAGATTATAAAACAAAACCCGCCGCGTTGTCAAACATAACTGCCGCGGCATAATATGTAGCATAAAAATTTTTAAGGCAGGTCCTATGAAAAACAGACTTATCGCATTTATTTCCGCAGGCGCCGCGGCGGCCGCGGCGCTCATTTTTCCGGCGGGCTGCAAGCAGGGCGGCGACGTGCTTAAAATAAACGAAGTCACCCACTCGGTGTTCTATGCGCCGATGTACCTTGCGGAGGCGCTGGGCTATTACGAAGACGAAGGGTTTTCCGTTGAATTCACCAACGGCGGCGGCGCAGACAACACCATGGCGGCGGTGCTCTCCGGCGGGGCGGACGTGGGCTTCTGCGGGCCGGAAGCCGCGCTGTACGTTCAGATAGGCGGCTCTTCGGACGCGCCGAAAGTCTTCGGGCAGCTGACCAAGCGCGACGGCAGTTTCCTCGTTTCGCGCACGCCCGAACCGGACTTTGAATGGAGCGACCTGAACGGCAAGCAGATACTTGCCGGCAGAAAGGGCGGCGTGCCCGCGATGACGTTCGAATACGTGATAGAAGAGCTGGGCGTGGACGCTTCGCTGAACTACGACGTGGACTTCAACTATATGACGGCGGCGTTCGAGAGCGGCATCGCCGATTACTGCACGATGTTCGAGCCGACAGCCGGCGATTACGAGGCGGAGGGCAAGGGCTACGTGGTGGCCTCCGTAGGGGCGCAGTCGGGCGAGATACCTTACACCTGCTTTGCCGCAAAACAGAGCTATATAGACGAAACTCCCGAAAAGATAGAGGGGCTTTTGCGCGCCGTTACGCGGGCGATAAAATTTACCGTTGAAAACGACGCCGCAACGGTGGCGGAATATCTCGTCCCCTATTTCGAGGGCACGCCGGAAGACAGCCTGGCCTCCTCCGTGCAGGCGTATAAGGACATAGACGCCTGGGTGACCGACATGGCCATGAAGCCCGAGGCGTTCGAAAGATTGCAGGACGTGATAGAAAACTCCGGCGAGCTGGAGCGCCGCGTGGCGTTCGACGAGCTGATACTTACGGACGCGGCGGAAAAAGTTTACGCGGAAGTGTATGCATGAGCCTTGCGTTCGAAGGGGTAAGTTACACCTACCACACTCCCGCCGGCGAGACAGAGGCGGTGCGCGGACTCACGTTTGAGGTGCGCGACGGGCAGTTCGTTTCGCTGATAGGCCCGTCCGGGTGCGGCAAATCGACCATACTTTCGCTGGCGGCGGGACTGATACCTCCCTCGCAGGGCAAAGTAAAGCGGGGCGGCGGGCACTTCGGATATATGTTGCAGACGGACGCGCTCTTTCCGTGGCGGACGGTGGAACAGAACATCTTTCTGCCGCTGGAAATAAAGCGCAGAAACACGCGCGGGATGCGCGAAAACGCGCTGGCGCTTGCCGAAAAGTACGGACTTAAAGACTTTTTGAAAAAGACGCCGCAGCAGCTTTCGGGCGGGATGAGGCAGCGCGTGGCGCTGATACGCACGCTTGCGGCGCAGCCCGACACCCTGCTTTTAGACGAACCGTTTTCCGCGCTCGACTATCAGACGAGGCTTGCCGTGTGCGACGACGTGCACGCGATAATCAAAAGCGAGCGCAAGACGGCGCTGCTGGTCACGCACGACATATCGGAGGCGATAGCCCTTTCCGACAGGGTGATAGCGCTTTCGGCGCGCCCGGCAGCCGTTGTAGGCGAACACGACGTGACATTTGGCGACGGCAGTCCAAAATCGCGCAGGGCGAGCGGCGAATTTGCCGCGATGTTCGAAACGCTGCGCGGAGAGCTAGGCATTTAACGACCGATACGCGCGGCAATATGCCGCAAACAACGCAGATGAAGCAAATAAGATGAAAGAAAAGATATCTCCGGGGCACGCGCTTTACCTTAAAAAACTACGGCGGCGCAAAGCGATCGTGCACGCAGTGCGCGCCGCCATACTTATAGCCTTGGCGGGACTGTGGGAGCTGTTTGCCCGCACGGGCGTGTTCGATCCCTTTATAACCAGCTCGCCTTCGCGCGTGGCGGCGACGATAGCCGACCTTGCGGCGGCGGGAACGCTGTTTTACCACATAGGCGTAACGCTGATGGAGACGGTGCTCGGGTTTGCGATAGCCGTTGCGGCGGGATACCTTATCGCCGTGCTGCTGTGGCTGAACGAGAGCGCGCGCAGCGTCTTCGAACCATATATCGTGGTGCTGAACGCGCTGCCCAAAATAGCGCTCGGCCCGCTTATAATCATCTGGATGGGCACGGGCTATACCGCGATAGTGTTCATGACGGTGCTGATAAGCGTCATAGTCTGCATAATGAACATGCTTGCGGGATTCGTTGCCGTGGATAAGACCAAGCTGCTGCTTATGCGCTCTATGGGCGCCGGCAAGGCCGCGATACTCTCCAAACTCGTGATCCCCGCCTCGCTGCCCGCGTTTATGAACACGCTTAAAGTTGCCGTGGGGCTGGCGTGGATAGGCTCGATAATGGGCGAATACATCGTTTCGCGCGCGGGGCTGGGCTACCTTATCGTCTACGGCGGGCAGGTGTTCAGGCTCGACCTCGTGATGGCCGCCACCTTTATACTTTTGGTGCTGGCGGGCGGGATGTACGCGCTCGTGGCGCTCACCGAACGGCTCGTCGTGGGCAAAAACAGGCAATAGTTGCGGCATATGCCGCATCCTTTTGCAACCAAAGCGCAGCGCGCCGCCGCGGCAAAGCCGCGGCGGCGCTTTAGTTTGCGTTTTATTTGCAGATGCGCTTACACGGCGGCGCAGCACTCGCGTTCGCGCACGTTGAGCCCCTTCATCGCGCCCAGCTCCGCAAGCAACTTTGCGCTGAGTTTTTCCGCCTCCTCGCGCGAGGAGGCTTGCCGCGCACGCCCGGCCCGATATTCGCATTCGCGCAGATACACCTCCGCCCGCGCCGTCCTGCCGCCGCGCACCCTCGCCTTTTGCCTCTCCACATAACCGAAATACGTCATAAATTCACCTCTGTTTGATTTACACCCGATATTATACACATTATAGTTGACAGTTACTGTCATATATGATAAAATTTTTTCAGGAAAACCAAAAAATTTTTGCGGACGGCCGCCGTGTTCATATGTATATTGACCGCGGACAGGTTTTATAACCGCGCGGGAGGATATTTACGAAACATCAGGTGATGATAAAAATGCTTGCGCTGCTGCTTGCGCGCAGAAAGCTTACCGCAAGGCAGATCGCGGAAAGGTTCGAGATCTCGCTGCGCAGCGTTTACCGCTATATAGAGGAACTTATCGTTGCGGACATACCCATAAACGTGGAGCGCGGGCGTTACGGCGGCATATCGATAGCCGACACCTACCGCCTGCCGGCGGGGTACTTTACGAAAAAGGAATACGAGGCCACGGTAAACGCGCTCACGGCGATGAAGTCGCAGGTGAACGACGAAGCCGTGGACGACGCGCTCGAAAAACTTAAACGGCAGATAAAGGACGAGCGTGTGGACGCCTCGGTGAGCGGCGGGATAATCGTAGACGGCGGCACGTGGGGCGACACGAAAAAGTTTTCGGACAAAATGCAGGTGTGCGAAAAGGCGGTAAAGGAGAGCCTGTGCCTGGACATAGACTATATCTCGCGCGGGGGCGTGCACAGCCGCAGGGTGATAGATCCGCACGTTCTGGTGTTCAAGCAGAATATATGGTACGTTTACGCCTTCTGCCACACTCGTCAGGAGTTCCGCACATTCAAGATAGCGCGCATAAAGAGCGCGCGCTTTACGGGCAGGGGCTTTGAGCCCCGCAAGGTCACGCGCGAGGATATACCGCTCAACTTCGGTTACCGCCGGGACGAGCTTATCGCGCTCGAGCTGGAGATAGAAAAAGAAAAACTGCCCGACGCCGAGGAATGGCTGGGCATAGACAACATAGAGCCGCGCGGGAACAAATTCGTGGCCGAGCTTTCCGTGCCCGACGACGACGGGCTGGTCAGCAAGATACTCGCCTTCGGCGGCGGCATCAGGGTGATCTCGCCCGAGGCGCTGCGCGAAAAGGTAAAAGCCGCAGCGCTGCGCATCGCAGACGGCGTGTAACTGCTGAACTTGGGTTATTTGCGGCATATGTTCGGATGTTTTCGACAAATATAAAAAGCCCGCAGGCAAACAAAGTTTGCCCGCGGCATTTGATTTCCGTTGGTAGTTCCGGCGGAGAGAGGGATTCGTGCCTTTGGCGGCGCGCCCCGATGAACAGCGGTTGTCCGCTGTTCAGTTTGCGAAGTTTGCTTTTTGTAGCTTTGCCCGCACGCAAACCGCTCGCTCCCGCTCGCGCCTCCACCCTCGGATCCCTCTAAACGGCGCTGTTTTGGCGGAGAGAGAGGGATTCGAACCCCCGGATGGTTGCCCATCAACGGTTTTCAAGTTTTATCCCGCATTTGTTGCCTGCCATTTATTATTACTGTTTAACAACCCGAATTGTCGGAAAATCAGCGTTTTGACCGCTCTTTTATCCGATAATTCGGGCTTTTTGCTATGTTTAAGCATTGTTTCATGTTCGTTGGTGCTTTTCCTTTTCAGCGTATTTTTAACTGCTTTTTGTAGAGGTTTTGTAGATGCTATTTACATTTGTCTAAAAATTTGTTATAATATTTTTACTGTTTTATGTTTTTAATAAGAGGGAGTTGAGTATGTTTAATTCAAAAGATGTCGAAAAAGAATATGAATATAGTTATAGACAGGTTCAGGATATAGAAGATTATAAACATCCATTAATTAACTTCTCTGATGTTATTAAAGCTCATTATTTTTTAGCTGATTATTTTTTAGATATATCTTCAGATAGTATTGAGAAAATGAGTGTGGGAGTCAAATCATATCATTTATTGGGTTCAGCTTTAAGCAGGCAAATTGTGAGTTATCAAGGAAGAATGAAGTATAGCAATCCTATTGATATATGTTCCACATTATTTTATGGGCTTGTTACAGATCACCCTTTTGTTGATGGTAATAAACGGACAGCTTTATTAGTATTGCTTTATCAATTACAGCTATATGGCTATTATCCCAATACTGAAATTAACAAGTTTGAAAAATTAGTTATATCGGTGGCTGAGAGGTCTATTCAACAAAAATACCGTATGATATATAAAAAATTTAAGAAAGAGACAGATGTAGATGCAGAAGTTTTAACGATTTCTTATATTATCAAACGATTAACGGATAAAGTTGATAGGTCATTTCATCTAAATATAACTACAAAAGAATTTTGTGATACTTTAAAAAGTATTGGAGTAAATTTTACATTAGATAACAGTAAAATAAAATTTACTTTTACTAAAAAGAGATTTTGGAGCAAAACTAAACATGCATATTCTATTAAATTTTACGGATGGACAAGACCAGTAGAAGCGGGAATGGTACGAGATGTCTTTGACGCGCTTAATTTAACTGAAGATTATCCCTCATATAAAAGTCTTTTTAATGACAATAGAGAGCCTTTTTATAAATTAATAAAAGATTTTGAGGGCCCTTTAAAAAGATTGAAAGATAAATAATTCTAATGCGAAAAAAGTCATTATATTAGCCACCTTTGTTTTTTCTTTTATATTTATCCGCAACCAATAGGTTGCGGAATTTTTTTGACTAGTTGGCGACATATTTAATATGGTTATTAAGAAGTAATTCATTTAGGGTAAATCCTAAAATGATTTTGTATCGGCAGTGTTTCATAAGTCAAGAGAAACACTACAAATTTTATTTGACAAAACTAATTTAATTAGTTATAATTATATACAGATTAGTATAAGGAGGCTTTTCAAATGCCGCGTTTGGGACTTACGGCGGATACAATCATAGAAGCTGCCGCGCAAATGGCAAACGAAATAGGGATAGATAAAATCTCTATCAAATTACTTGCAGAAAAGTGCAATATCAAACCGCCGTCCTTTTACAATCATTTTACAAACTTGGAAGAAATCAAAAACGGCATTATGCTTTACGGTTTGAAGCAGCTCGAAGAAAAGGCGTTGCTTGCGGCCGTCGGCGTTTCGGGATATGATGCCGTGAAAGCGATTTGTTATGCGTTTTACGATTATGCCACGAGCAATGCGGGCATATTCGACGCCATGCTTTGGTACAACAATTTTCAGGACGAAAGA
>CALVLW010000026.1 GCA_944341315.1 uncultured Clostridia bacterium | reverse complement strand
AGATTGGGCACGGAATATGGCACGATCACCCTCGATCCCGACGTTTTGCAGGTAAAGGTCAACGGCACGGCGCTCGACTACGAAGCGATAACGGTGGTGGGCGAAAACCTTACCAGCGTAACGCAGTATAAAGGTTACACGGTGCCCTTTGCCGATTACACGCTGTCTGCCGAATTCGACTTAAAGGAGGGCGAAAACCTTATAGAGCTCACCATGATGCCCAACGAACTCGGCTTTAAGGACGAGCCCATGCTCTCGTCCGTCGGCCCCGGCGTGGACTGCATAAAGGTGCGCTCGGAATCGGCGCTCACATGGGAGAGCATGTGGGAGGACAACAAACTCTCCGCAGGCCTCGAATAATTACATCTGAATACAGTTGGTTGTTTCATGTTTCCCCTTCAGAGCTGCCGGCAAAAATGCCGGTAGCTCTGCGGGCTATATTAAAACGGGAGAATTTGCAAAGAGTATGATACGTTTGGGCGCCGTCGGCCGCGACAGATCGTTCAGGATATGGATGCTCGCCTCCGTTGCGGCGGCGGGCGCGATAGCCGTGTTCAACATTATCGCGTTCACGAGCATTTCGTTCGGCTATACGCTGGACGGGATCTTCGGCGGCGAGGAACAGGTGCTCGTGAAGGGCGATCCGAGCAAGTACGTGTATTATGAAAAGGAGTACGCAAGCAAGAGCGAAGTGCTGAGGGCGGCAGAGGCGCTGAACGAAGAGATCGCGGAAGAGGGAATAGTGCTGCTTAAAAACGAAGGGCTGCTGCCTATGGCAACGCCGGAGAGCAGCGTGGAGGTGAGCGCGAAGCCAAAGATAAGCGTGTTCGGCAAGAACAGCGTGAACCTGGTGTACGGCGGTAGCGGCTCGAGCGAATCCAAGGGCGCCGCGCCGGTGACGCTGTACGAGAGCCTGGAGAGCGCGGGATACGAAGTCAATCCGGAGCTTAAGAGCTTTTACGAGAGCAAGGCGAGCGGCAGCGGCCGAGCGGGCAACCCGCAGATGGGCGACCTGTTGTACGGGTTTGCCACGGGCGAAACGCCGCTGAATTCGTACGGCGAAGATGTCAAGGCAAGCTACGGAGAATACTCCGACCTCGCGCTTATAGTCATCTCTCGCATAGGCGGCGAGGGATACGACCTGCCGCGGAGCATGCGCAAGGACGCGGATCCGAACTCGGCGGCGGTGAGCGGCGCGGACAAGAATGCGCACTACTTGGAGCTGGACGAGAACGAAAAGGAGCTGGTGGAGCACGTAAAGGGCAATTTCGACAAGGTATGCGTGATAATCAACTGCGCGACGAGCATGGAACTTGGTGAATTGCAGGACGACGGCGAGATAGACGGCATAGTGTGGATAGGCAGCCTCGGGCGGACGGGAATAAACGCGCTGGGACGCGTGCTGAACGGCGAAGTGAACCCCTCCGGGCGTACGGTGGACACGTACGCGCGCGATTTCACGCAGGATCCCTCGTGGGCGAATTTCGGCACCAACGGACGTGAGAACGGGAACCGTTACTACGTAGACGGGAAGAAGATGGGGTATTACTACGTGGATTACGAAGAAGGCATCTACGTGGGCTACCGCTATTGGGAAACTCGGGGCGAGACGGACGGCGAGGACTGGTACAAAGAACACGTGGTGTATCCGCTCGGTTACGGCCTGTCTTACACGACGTTCGACTGGGAAGTGACGAACGCGGCCGAAGTGACGGGCGCGGAGATAAGCGCGGACGGGAGCGTTACGGTAAAGGTAAAGGTAACGAACACGGGCGCGGTAGCGGGCAAGGACGTGGTGCAGGTATATATAGGCGCGCCGTACGAGGAAGGCGGGATAGAAAAGGCGAGCAAGGTGCTGGCCGGATTCGCAAAGACGCCGGTGCTGTATCCGGCGGCCGAGGCGGACGAGACGCATCCGAACAGCGCGGAGCTGGAGATAGAGATCCCGTACTATTACTTTGCGTCTTACGACTATAACGACGCCAACGGGAACGGGATCAGGGGCTACGAGATAGAGCGCGGGAACTATGCGCTGTACGTGAGCAGGAACGCGCACGAGAGCGCGGACGAGCTGACCGTAAGCGTGCCCGAGGACATAGAGATAAAGAACGATCCGACGACGGGCGGAAAGGTAGAGAACCGATTCGACGACGTATCTGCGGGGATAGACGAGTACCTTTCGCGGAGCGACTGGGAAGGCACGTGGCCGCAGGCGCCTGAGCAGAGCGAGCAGGAAGTGACGAAGGAGTTCATAAATTCGCTCAAATACGACGGCGAGGACGAGGGCAAGCCGTGGTACACGGACGAGATGCCTAAACAGAGCAGGAAAAAGCTGAGTTACAACGCGACGAAGCTGAAGCTGTACGACCTGATAAGCTACGCGGACGGGCAGCTTACGGTGGATTACGAGGACGAGCGTTGGGACGAGCTGCTGGACCAGCTTACGGTAAAGCAGATGGTGGAGCTGATAGGCACGGGCAACTACAACACGATGTATATAGACAACATCGCCAAGCCCAAGACGATGGATCCGGACGGGCCGGTGGGGTTCACGGCGTTCATGGGCGATCCGAGCGTGTACGACACTTGCTTTTACGCGAGCGGGTGCGTGGTCGGGGCGACGTACAACACCGAGCTTGCGTACCGGATGGGCGAGATGGTGGGCAACGAAGGGCTGATAGGCAACGAAAAGGGCGACGGGCGCCCGTACAGCGGCTGGTACGCGCCGGCGGTGAACATCCACCGCTCGCAGTTCGGCGGCAGGAACTGGGAGTATTACTCGGAGGACGGGTATCTTTCGGGGACGATGGGCGCGAGCGTGATAAAGGGCGCGATGAGCAAGGGCGTGTACTGCTACGTAAAGCACTTCGCGCTCAACGACCAGGAGACGAACAGGTCCAACAACGGGATCCTGGTGTGGGCGAACGAACAGGCGATGAGGGAGATATACTTCCGCGCGTTCGAGCTGTGCGTAAAGGAAGGCGGAACGACGGCGATGATGTCGGGGTTCAACCGCATAGGCAAGACGTGGGCGGGCGGGAGCTACGAACTGCTCACGGAGGTGCTGCGCGGGGAATGGGGCTTTAAGGGCATGGTGATAACGGATTATAACTACGCCACGCCGTACATGGAGGCCGACCAGATGATAAGGGCGGGCGGCGACCTCAACCTCAGCCAGGCAGACCTGCCCTCCGACGCGAACACGCCCACGCAGGTGGCGTCGCTGCGCCGCGCCACCAAAAACATCCTTTACACCGTGGCGGGCAGCAACGTCATGAACGGCCTCGGCGAAGGCGTCGTTTACAGATACCGCGCCGCAGGCTGGCGCACAGCGCTCGTCGTTGCAGACGTGCTTGCCGCGGCGGGCATGGCCGCGGCCGGGATAGCGGTAACGGTAAGGGCCGCGCGCCGCGCGCGGCAGGGGAGGTGAATATGCTTACGATAGCCATCGTGGAAGACGAAGACCGCGAAGCCGAGATACTCAGCGGCCACATAAACCATTTCTGCGGCGCGCACGACACCGAATATACCATAAAGCGGTTCACCAACGGCGCCGACTTCATCCGCTCGTACAGGCCGGTATATGACATAGTGTTCATGGATATAATGCTCCCCGGGCAGAACGGCGTGGAGACCGCAAAGGAGCTGCGCGCGCTCGACGAGGGCGTAACGCTGATATTCGTGACGAACATGGCAAACCTTGCCGTAAAGGGCTACGAGGTGGACGCGCTCGACTTTATGATAAAGCCGGTAAAGTACGACTCGTTCGCCATGAAGATGGAACGCGCCATGAAGGCGCTGTCCGCGCGCAGGAGCGTGGACGTCACCATCCGCGCAGACCGCTCCATAAAGGTGGTGCCCTCTGCAAGGATAACTTATATAGAGGTGATACACCACAGCCTGGTATATCACATGCAGGACGGCGAGCTGCATTCGCGCGGGACTCTGGACGCGCTCGAAAAACAGCTCGAGGGCGAACATTTCGTGCGGTGCAACGCCTGTTACCTCGTTAATATGCGCTATATAACCGAAGTTTCCGGCGACGACGTAACGGTGGCGGGCGACACTCTTAAAATAAGCAGGGCAAAGAAAAAGTCGTTTATGCGGGCTTTTGCCAATTATCTGGGTAACGGCGTATGATGTTTGATTTTTCATCCAGTCTGTTCTGGTATAAACTTGTGTTTTCGGCGGAGATAATGCTTGCCGAGCTCGTGTTCGTGCTGCACCTTCGCCGCATGCCGCGTTTCGCGCTGCGGACGTCGTGTTCGGCGGCGGGGCTGCTGCTGTTCGCTTTTTTGTTCCCCATCGTCGATTACGGCGCCGCGTGGACTTGTTTCATGTTCTTTATGATCTTCGCCGTTTCGCTGTGCGGGCTTAAAATATGCTTTAACGAATCGTGGCGCAACATAATCTTCTGCGGGCTGGCGGCTTACACGGTGCAGCATATCGCGTTCGTGTTCAGCGACGCGTTCAACGAGCTGGCGTCGCTTGCCATGGGCGTGGACGGCGGGCTCAACGTTTACGGCCAGGGCGGCCTGGGGCAGTCGGGCGCGGCGCTCGCCGTTATGATAATCATTTACCTGGTCACGTACTTCGTAACGTACATGACGGCGCGCTACGTTTATACCGATTCGATATATTCCGACGACGTGCGCAAGTTCGGCAGGAAAAAGTTCATCGTGCTCGCGGGGATCATACTGATAGCCGACAATATCCTTAACGCCGTCACCATGTACAATCCCGACATAGACGACGTTTCGCTCTGGGTGGAGCGGTGCTACAACGTGTTCACGTGTTTCCTCGCGCTGCAGTTGCAGTTCAGCCAGCTCACCGAGCAGAACATGCAGTCGCGGTTCGACACGGTGCAGCGCATCCTTCAGGAGGAGCGCAAGCAGTACTTCATCGTAAAAAACAATCTCGAGGCGCTTAACATAAAGGCGCACGACTTAAAGCACCGGCTAATCGAGCTGGCGTATTCCCCCGGCAGGGACGCCGCCGGCCTCGACGACATAAGCCAGACGCTGTCCGTTTACGAATCGGTGGTAAAGACGGGCAACGAAACGCTCGACCTCATCCTCACCAACAAAAACCTTATGTACGGCGACAGGCACGTGCAGGTGGCGTGCATTGCCGACGGCACGCTGCTCGGGTTCATGAAGCCCGCGGACATATACTCGCTGTTCGGCAACGCGCTGGACAACGCGATAGAGGCGGTGCTGCCGCTTTCGCAGGACAGGCGCACGATAAGCCTTTTCGTAAAGCGCGCCCACAACATGATAAGCATCCACATCGAAAATTATTTTTCGGGCGAGCGCGTGTTCAGCGGCGATCTGCCCGTTACCACCAAGGCGAACAAGGAATATCACGGTTACGGCATGCTCTCCATGAAGACGGTGGTGGAAAAATACGGCGGCACCATGGCGGTGGAGATACGCGGCAACGTGTTCTGCCTTAACATACTTTTCCCCGGAAATATCGAATAGGCCCGCATATATGCCGCGATCACACGGTAAAAACGGGGCGCGCGGTTTTTTTGCGCGCCCCGTTTTTTTGCGCCTGCGCAAATTTGTTGCGGCAATTGCGGGAGATAGTATTGAAATCGCGGCCGCGGCGTGTTATAATGGTCAAAAGCGCCTTTGCACAGGCAGAGGCGGTGGGGGGGGGTACGGATGAAGGTAAACATCGCTCTTTTGGAGGACGAGGACGCGGAGCGCGCCAAAACGGAGAGCATGCTCGAAAGGTTTTTTGCCGACGCGGGCATAAGTTACGGCGTCACGCATTTTGCCGACGCGCAGAGCTTTCTTAAACACGGCAGCGGATTCAAGGATTTCCACCTGCTGCTGATGGACATAATACTCCCCGGCGACGGGGCCAACGGCATAGACCTCGCGCGCGAGGTGCGCAAAGTCAACCGCGACGTGGCGATAATGTTCATCACCAAAACGGTGCAGTTTGCCATAAACGGTTACGAGGTGGACGCCGTGGATTACGTGGTAAAGCCGCTCGTTTACGAAGATTTCGCGCTCAAACTTAAAAAGGCGCTGCGCTATATCCTGCTGCACACCGAAAAATTCATAATGCTCAACACCAGGGAAGGCGCCGTGCGCATAAGGGAGAGCCAGATTTATTATATAGAGGTGATGCTGCACTATCTGGTGGTGCACACCAAAAAGGGCGATTTTACCGTGCGCGGCAGCATAAAGGGCATGCTGGGCGAACTTTCGGCAAGTTTTGCCCGCAGCGCCAACAGCTACGTGGTCAACCTCAGGCACGTGGACGGCATACGCGACAACGTGCTTACGGTGCACGGCGAGGCCGTGCCCGTGACCAAGTCTTACAAGGCGGAGTTCCTGCGCGCGTTCAACGCTTACACGGGGGTAATGTAAATGCCCGTCGTTGCCTTTTGCACAATGCGCAGCATACTGTTCGCGGCGGAGATAATGCTGTGCGAACTTGCGTTCGTGTACGGTTACGGCAGGCGTTCCCGCTTTGCCCTGCGCGCGGCCGCCGCTGCGGCGTGCGTGCTGCTTACGGCGGTCGGGATGGGGCATCTTACCGCCTGCGTAATCTCGCACGGGGCGGGGGCTTATTATATCTTTATCTCCTGCGCGAGTTACCTTGCCGTGTTCGCGGCGAGCGTTGCGGGCTGCGCGCTGTGTTTTTGCATCAAAGTGCGGCAGCTGGCGTTCTGCGCCGTTTCCGGCTACTGCATGCGCCATCTGATCTTCACCTGCTACGTGCTCGTCGTAACGGTGTGCATGCCGCGGTATAACCTGCTGCGCATCGAATACACCGGCTGGGCGGCAGCAGGGATATACGTCGCTCTGTACGCGGCGCTGTACGCCGCCTGCGTATTCGTGTTCGTGCGGCCGATATCGCGCAGCCGCGATTACGACGTGGGCGTAAAAGCCCTCGTTCTGTTTGCCGCCGTGCTGGCCGTCAACGTGGCGGTGAACGCGATAAGCGAACTTTACAGCCAGGAGCACTTTGCCCTTTACATCAACGGAATGATATTGCAGATAGGTTCCATGCTGCTGGTGCTGTTCGTGCAGACGCTGCTTCTGGACAGGCTGCAGCTGCGCGGCGAAAAACAGATAGTCAACACCATATTGGAACAGCAGGAAAAACAGTATAAATTCGCCGAGGTCAACGCCGAACTTTTAAGCATAAAGGCGCACGACTTAAAGCATCAGGTGGCGGTGCTGCGCGCGGGCGGCGAGGACGCCGAAAAGCTGCTCCGCTCCATAGAGGACGTTACGGGCGCTTACGACACGGTGATAAAGACGGACAACACCGCCGTGAACGTGGTCATGTCCGAAAAGTGGATGTATTGCAGGTCGCACGATATAAAACTGACTTGCATGGTGGATCCGCGGGCGCTGGCGTTTATGGAAAACGTGGACGTGTATTCGCTGCTGGGCAACCTGCTGGATAACTGTATAGAGGCGGTGGCCGCGCTCGAAAGCCCGGACAGGCGCGTCGTATCGCTGAACATTGCCGACCACGCCGGCGTCGTAACGGTCACGGCGCGCAACTATTACGCGGGCGACGTAACGTTAAGGGACGGGCTGCCCGTCACCTCCAAAACGGACAGAACGAGCCACGGCTTCGGCACGCGCAGCATACGCCGCATAGTGGAAAAATACGGCGGCTCCGTGGATATGCGCGCGGAGGACGGCGTGTTTGCCGTAAGCATAACTTTCAGCCGCTGAAGATTTTTTCCCGGCGCCGCTTTTGCGGCGTTTTTTTTTGCGCAAAATAATAAAAGAGCGCGCGCCCGGGTAATTTCGTGCCAAAAAACGGTGCAACCGTGCCAGCGCTCTTGAAATCCGCGTTGTTGCGATTTATCATTGTTTTGCAAAAAACAAAACGTTCCGCACGACGCG
Organism: uncultured Clostridia bacterium; assembly: GCA_944341315.1. Classification (GTDB taxonomy): domain Bacteria; phylum Bacillota; class Clostridia; order Christensenellales; family Borkfalkiaceae; genus Coproplasma. The sequence continues at coordinate 8,871 of CALVLW010000026.1, read as the reverse complement.
GAATGACAGGAGGAACAAAGTTATGAAAAAATTTGGCAAGATCCTTTCGGTGGCGGTTGCGGCGGCAGCGGTAACGGCAGCGGCGGCAAGCCTGGCGGCGTGCTCCGGCGGCGCGGCGGCGGACATCGAAAACACTTACATCGTAAGCGTATCGGGCAGCAACGCCTACGGCGGCAACGATTACACCGAATACTGCCTGAACATTATGAGCGACGGCACTTACGAACTCGTAAAGACCACCTTTACGGAAGGTTACGGGATGAACCTCGGCAATTACAGCTATCAGGTGTTCGGCACTTACACCGCCGGCGCCACCGCGGACGGTTACACCGCCTATACCCTCAACGAGGCGGACAGGGTGATAGTAAACGCTTATTCGCTGGCGGGCGGCTTTGATATACACGTCGATTCCGCCACGGCGGAATACCCCGTCGAACTGCCCGCGCAGACCGAGGGCGAAAAGAACATGGCGAACTCCGCGGACGACGTTATCGCCGCGTACGGCACGGAGATGACGGTCTACCTCGCCGAGGACGGCAACATCCTTTCGCTCACCGATCCCAACGCATGACCGAACGCTGTTTAAGTGCGGGCGCCGCCCGCACTTAAAAACATAAAGGAGGAAGATGCTTTGAAAAAGTTGCTCTTATCAAAGACCAAAGCGATAATAGTCATGGCCGTCAGCGCTTTCGTGGCGGCGCTGCTCATCGTCGCCACGGTGGTCACGGGCATATACAGCGGCCTGATCACGGTATTTTTCAGCGGCGGCGGCACCGTGGCCTCCAAAGAGGGCATGGAAACGTGCGAACGGCTGGTGGCGGAAGGGCTCGTACTGCTCAAAAACGAAGACGGCGCCCTGCCCCTCGGCAAGGACGAAAAAAAGGTGGCGCTGCTCGGCCAGAACAGCGTGGATTTCGTTTACGGCGGCGCCGGCTCGGGTTCCGTCAGCATAGACAACGCGCCCACGCTAAAGGGCGTGCTCGAAGACAACGGCTTTACGGTCAACTCCGCGCTGTGGGATTTTTACGTTTCGGGCGCGGGCAAGTCGTACCGCAAGCAGGTACCCGATTCCTCCGGCAGGGGCGACTTTGCCGTTAACGAGGTGCCGCAGAGCGTTTACACCGACGCCGTAAAAAGCAGCCTGGACGGCGACGACGTGGGCATAGTGGTGCTCGGCCGCAACGGCGGCGAAAGCGCCGATATCCCCACCACGCCCTTAAAGAGCGGCTATCTTTATCTGGAGCCGGACGCGGACGAGCTGGCGCTCGTTTCCATGGCGTGCGAAAAATTCGACAAAGTAATACTGCTCGTAAACGCCAACAATCCCATGGAGCTCGGGCTGCTGGACGATCCCGCGTACGCCAACGTAAAGGCGGCGCTGTGGGTGGGCGGCGTAGGACAGGAGGGCATGCGCGCCATAGGCGAAGTGCTCTGCGGCAAGGTGAACCCCTCCGGCAGGCTCGTGGATACCTACGCTTACGATTCGTTAAGCGCCCCCGCGAACGCCAACCTCGGCAGCTTCGACATAACCAACGGCGACGAGGTAACGGACTATGCGGGCAACGCCTCGCACTATATGGTCTATCAGGAGGGCGTTTACGTCGGATACCGCTATTATGAAACGCGGTACGAAGACGTCGTGCTCGGCAGGGAAAACGCCGGCGATTTCGATTACGAAGAGCAGGTGCAGTTCCCCTTCGGTTACGGCCTTTCTTACACGACTTTCGATTGGAGCGGGTTCGAAGTAACCGAAAGCGAGGACGCCTTTACCGTCTCCGTGACGGTAACGAACGGCGGCGACGTCGCCGGCAAGGAAGTGGTGCAGGTATATATGCAGTCGCCTTATACGGATTATTACAGGCAGAACGGCGTGGAAAAACCTGCCGCGGAGCTTGCGGGCTTTGCCAAGACGGGCGAATTGCAGCCCGGCGCCGACGAGACCGTGACGATAACCGTGCAAAAGGAGCAGATGAAGGCTTACGACGCAAAGACGGCAAAGACTTACGTCGTGGACGCGGGCGATTATTATATCGCCGCGGGCAGGAACGTGCACGACGCGCTCAACAACATCCTTGCCGCCAAGGGCGCGGACGTGCAGGGCGACGCCGGCATGACTTATAAATACACTCAGGCGGAGCGCGACGCGGTAACTTACTCCAGGTCGACGCAAACGGGCTATCCCGTTACCAACCGTTTCGACGACGCCGACGTGAATTACTACGAAGATATCACCTATTTAACGCGCAGCGATTGGGAGGGCTCCATGCCCGAACAAGCGTTTGCGGGCGGCAGCTGGGAGGTGCCGCAGGAGATGATCGACGACCTCAATTGGTACCGAGCCGACGAGGTGATAAACGATCCCGGGGCGGAGATGCCTTCGTTCGGCTCCACCGCAACGGAGCTCAAACTTAAAGACATGACGGAGGCGGATTACGACGACGAACGCTGGGATACGCTTTTAAGCCAGCTCTCGTGGTCGCAGATGACCAGGCTGGTGCGCATGGGCGGTTATTCCACCATACAGATAGACGCGATAGGCCTGCCCGCCACGCAGGACAAGGACGGCCCTTCGGGCATATCCGGCACGCTCGTCGGCGGCGCCAGCACGATGGCGTGGCCGGTGGAGGTGGTGATGGCGTCCACCTGGAACGTGGAACTGATGGAGCGCATGGGCGAACTCATCGGCGAGGACAGTATAGGCGCGGGCGTAACGGGCTGGTACGCCCCCGGCGCAAACATCCACCGTTCGCCTTATTCCGGCCGCAACTTCGAATATTATTCGGAGGACGGGTATCTTTCCGGCAAGATAGGCGCGGCGGAGATGCGCGGCGCGCGCTCGCGCGGGGTGATAGCTTACATGAAGCACTTCGCGCTAAACGATCAGGAGACCAACCGCTACGGCGGCGCCATATTCGCGGGCGAACAGGCTATCCGCGAGCTGTATCTCGAACCGTTCGAATATATAACGACGGAGGGCGGCGCCAACGCCGCAATGGCGGCGATGAACCGCATAGGCGCGCGCTGGGCGGGCGCGCACAAGGGGCTGATGACCGACGTGCTGCGCGGCGAATGGGGCTTTGAGGGCATGGTGATAACCGACCAGGCGTCCGTTTCGGCAATGTTCTATCAGGACATGATCTCCGGGCTCTGGGCGGGCACCGACCTGTGGCTCAACACCAACAGTTCGTTCTGGAAGCTGGACGAATACAAAGACAACCCCACCGTGATGGCCAACGTAAAGCGCGCGGCAAAGAACGTCGTGTACGCGATCACCAATTCCAACGCCGTGCAAAGTTACGCCGGGCTCGACACCACCGGCATGACGGGGCTTGCGCCCTGGCAGATAGCGCTGTACGTGCTGGACGGCGTGCTGGGCGCGGCAGCCGTGTTCGGCATAGTGGTTGCGGCGCTCTCGCTCGCGGCGCATAAAAAAGACGGCAAAACGGACTGACGGCGTTTCCGTAACCGGCAAAGCCGCCCGCCGCGGGTATCCCGCGGCGGGCGGCTGTTTTTTGCGTAGGCGCGCGCCTTTTCCGTTTTTGCGGCGGCGCGCGTGATATTGCCGCTTATCGTATGTCGTAACGCTTTTCCACGTCGTAATCCAATTCGGGTATGCGGAACGACGGGCAGAGCTGCAGGATCTCCAGGCACTCCGCGTACGCGTATAACTGTCCCGTGCGGAAATCGTTTTTGCCGTACAGGCGTATCGCCTCGGCAAGTTCGTTCAGGGCTGCGTGTACGGCGGATATAAGAAGTTTCACCGTGTAAGATTCGTCGCTTCCGGCGGTTTTATCTTTTGTATCGGGCATTGCGGTATCCGTAAAATGGCGTTTTTTTCATCATTATACACCATACGGAAGCGTTTATCCGGTAAAAATTTTACCGTTTAGAAAAAATTTCCGGCGGAACGCCTCCCGCCGCACCGTGTTTGCGGAACGCGCGGAGCGATTTGTCGTTTGCAAGATCGCGGCGCAAAGGTTATAATATTTTTACGGATATACGCGTCCGTCTGCGGGGGCGGAACAGAACAAAAGAAAAACGGCCGCCTCACGGCGGCCGCTTTATCGATCTGCGGCTTACTGAATTTTATGCGGCGCGGTCAGCAGCCCCTGCAGTTCTTGCAGTTGCCGCTGCAACCGCGGTGCTGTTTGCCGGTGGCGGAAAACATCTGCCCGCTGTAACAGCGCTCCGCCTTTTTTCCGCAGGCGGGGCACGTTACCTCTTCGTCGAATTTTTTCACGAGTTCCTCGAACTCCTTCCCGCAGGAAGGGCATTTATACTGCAAAACGGCCATACGTTCACTTCTTGTCCTTATCTTTGCGTTTTCTCGTCCTGCGCGGCCGTTTTAACACTCCGCCGCCGCGCATGAATTTGCCAAGGAATATGCCCACTCCGGCGGTGAACGCCAGCGTGCAGGCGATTATCACCCAGAACCACAGCATCGTGTCGTCGCCTTCGCCGATCTGCCCGGGCACGAACACGTTCATGCCCCAGAACCCCGCTATCATGGTGGGGATCGCCAGCAGCACGGTTATTACGGTCAGCTTTTTCATGCTGTCGTTGGCGTTGTTGGAGATCATCGAGCCGTATGCGTCCATCGTTACGGTGAGTATGTCCTTATAGATGTTGCACATCTCCATCGCCTGTTTGCTCTCTATCGCCACGTCGTCGTAAAGGTCCTGATAATCTTCGCGCGTGGTCACGGCCTCTGCCTTGGACAGCTTTTCCTGAACGCCGTAGTTGGAGTTGAGGGAGGTGGAGATATATACCAGCGAGTTTTCCAGGTCCAGAAGCTGCGCTATCTCTTCGTTTTTCATCGTCCTGCCCAGCTCTGCCTGAACGCGGCGCGACTTCCTGTCTATCTGGGTAAGGATGTTCAGAAAGCGTTTCGCGTTGCCCAGCATAAAGTTCAGCGTGAACAGCACGGGCTTTTCGGTGAGCACTTTCTGCCTGCCCGTGATAAAGTCTTTAAGCACGGGGTTGCCTTTCAGGCTGACGGTTACGACGCACTTGGAATTGTATATGACCGCAAGCGGCAGGGTGGAGTAAACGTCGCCGCTGTCGCCCTCTTCTATTACGGGGCAGTCGAGTATGAACATATAGTTGCCGTCGTCTATCTCCGCACGCGCGCGTTCCTGATCGTCCAGCGCCGAGGCGAGCATGTCTTCGGAAATGCCCGAAAGCGCGGCAACGTCTTCCATCTCGTCGTCGGTGGGGTTTATCATGTCCACCCAGCACAGCGGGCGGAACCCTTCGAGTTGTTCGAGCGGACGCTTCCCCGATGAGCAAAAGAACTGTACCATAAGCTTTTACCGCCTTGAAATTAGTAAAAAAATCGCACGGGCAAAAACCCGTGCCGAGGCGTGGTTACGGTACGGAGGTCTGCCCTTAAAGTATTGCGTTACAGCCTGAACTGTAATATGGGTCCATAAAAAACTCCCGGCCGTGCGGACGTGATTTCCGGCTGCGCGCGCATTTTATGCACGGCAAAAAAGACCGCGTATCCGCATCGGCGTAAATCCATTATAATGTATCGGCCGCCGTTTGGCAAGCAAAAGGCTAAAAAATTCCGATAATTTTTTAACGCCCCGCGCGCCCGCAAAAGCGGGCGCGCGGGGCGCTTATGCGCGTTTATCGTGCCGTATGCGCGGGGCAACGCTCAGATGACGACCTTGCCCTGTAAAAAACTTTCGAACACGCCCGAAAGGTCGGTGCCGCGGCCGGAAAAACTTTTTTCAAGCGCGTCGGCGGGCGCTATCCTGCCGTTCCAGAGCCTGAAATAATCTTTCAGCGCGCCGAAAAATTTTTCGTCGCCCGCGGGCACGCGCAGCGCCTCGAACATCAGCAGCCCTTTGTTGTATGCCGCGTTCACGTATTCGTAGTCGCTTGCATAGTCTTTAAGGTGCCTCGTCATCGAGGTGTCGGCGTCGCCGAACAGCTGTCCGTAAACGGAATAGCAGGCGCGGTAAGCCTCCGTGGCGGAACGCAGGATGCCTTCGCGGGTGTAGCCGTACTGCGGGTGCTCTTCAAAAAAGCACAGCGTGCTGTATTCGGCAAGCCCCTCGTCCTGCCACGCGCAGTTCAGCTGGTCGCTGCCCACCATGGCGTACCACCATTGGTGCGCCACCTCGTGCACCGTCGCATAGACGGCTTCGTCGCCGGACAGCGCGTCGCTTATCATGGCGAGCGCCGGGTATTCCATCCCGCCCGCGGCAAACCCCGTCTGCACTATGCTCAGCTGCGGGTAGGCGTATTTTCCGAATTTCTCTTCGAAATATAACAGCGCCTGCACCGCGGCGTCGAGCACCGTTTCCGCGTCCGCGTCGTCGCAGTAATAATAATCCACGCGCGTGCCGTTCGCCTCGGCGGAAAGTTTGCCGAACTTTTCGGACAGCACCAGGCAAAAGTCGCGGGCGTTTTCCAGCTCGTAAAAAAGCGTGTTCCCGTCGGCGCCCGTCTGTCTGCCGCTCGAGGCGGCGCCCCAGCCCGCGGGCAGCGTTATTTCCACTATATAGTCGGCGCAATCGCTTAAAAACGGATCGCCGTTGCTGTAATATTCGCACTGCAAAAAGCCGCCGTCCTCCGTGCGCGTGCACGCCGAGGGGTAAAAATTCCCGAGGTTTACTGCGTTTTCCGTTACGCCCGTGCGGTGGTTTACTTTGGCGAGCGTTATCTCGTAGCTCACCGCTACCGCCGCGCGTGCGCCCGTTTCAAGCGTTTCCGGCAGCGTTACCTGCAATATATTCTCGTCCGAACCGCACACTTTCCATTCCGCCGCGCCCTCCACGGCGGTTATCTCCATCCCGCCGTAGCTTTCGCCGTCGTAGTATGCGCGCGTGCGCATCCCCTCGGAGACGGGCGCGAATTTGGCGCCGCTGCGGTAGGCGTTGGGGTAAAGGTTGAATTCCAGCGTATCGGTGGGCGCGGAGGCGTTGTAATAATCTATCTCGCACCGCGCGGCAAGCACGCCGCCGGAATACCGTGCGGATATGTCGTAATCAGTGCGGCCGTCGTCTTTTTTGCAGGAGGCCGCGGGCAGGGCGGCGCAGCACGCCGCGGCGGCCAGGATAAGGCAGAGCGTTCTTTTCAGGATACAATATCGTATGCCGGCGGCGCCTCCGTTTTGACAGGTTTTGCAAATTTTTTAACAATCGCGCGGCAAAACAAATACAATGTATGGTATGAAGGTGTGTGTTGTAACTTCCGGCACGGCGCGGCCGACGGCGTGCGACGTGGCGCTGTTCGGGTTTGAAAAGCTGGGCGCCGTCGATTACGAAAGCGAGCTCTCCGGCAAGAGCGACAAGTTCGAAGAGGTCGCCCGCCTTTCGCTTGCGGCGGGCTGCGGCGTGGTGTGCGGCTGCGTTACCTCGTCGCGCGGGGCGGTGCGCAAATCCGCCGCGGCGGCTTCCTGCGGGAAGCTGCTCGGCATAACGGATATGTGCCGCGTGTTCGGCGGCGAGGAATACAGGAGCGGGGCTTCGCTCGGGCTGTATTCCATGGGCGGGGCGCGCGCGGGCGTGCTCGTGGAAAACGACATATTTTTTCCGGAATGCGTGCGTTCGCTGGCGGCGTGCGGGTGTTCGCTCGTGCTGTTTTTAAGCGAGGCGCCGCGCCCGGCGTACTCCGTGCTCATGCGCGCCTACGCCTGCCTTTACGGCGTGCCCGTGGTCGGCTGCGCGGGCAGGACGGCGCTGTTTGCCGAAACTTCCGGCGGGTTTGCCACCTCCAACCTGCCGCTCACGCTGTTCGAGACCTCGCCTTCGCGCAGCTGGCGCACGGTAACTTCGCGCATGCGCGGCGGATGCGGGGAGGAGGCGGAGCCCTGACGCTTTTCCGATTTTGCGCCGCAAAAATCGCCTTAACGGGGCAAACCGCTTGAAATTTTCCGCATTGTCTGCTATAATGTAGTCTGCAATATTGTGGGCGTTGTCCGCGCGTTGCAAAACTATCCGTTTACGAGGGGTTTGCGCATATGCTCAGCATGACCGGCTACGGCAGGGGAGAATACTGCGAAGGCGGGATAGAACTTACCGTGGAAATAAAGACGGTTAACAACCGTTATCTCGACGTATCCGTAAAGGCGCCGCGCATTTTTGCGGCGTACGAGGAGGCGGTGCGGGCAACCATACGCAAAAAGCTCACCCGCGGCCACGCCGACGTTTACGTCAGCCTTACGGACAAGCGCGAAAACAAGGCGGAAGCCCGCCTGGACGAAAGCGCCGCGCGCGCCTGCCTTAACGCGCTCGCGCGGTTGGGCGAGCTGGCAAAGGACGCGGTGCCCTCCGCCGTAACGGGCGACCTCGTTTCCGTTCTGCGCATGCCCGACGTCTTCGTCCGCGACGAAGACCGTTCCGCCGACGACCTGCTGCTTTCCGCGCTGGACGCCGCGTTGCTTTCCGCGCTGGAAAACCTTAACGCCATGCGCCTTAAAGAGGGCGAAAAACTTGCGGCGGACATGCTCTCCCGCATGGACAGGATAGAAAAACTCGTCGGGGAAGTGGCGGAGCGCGCCCCGCTCGTTGCCGAAGATTACAGGCAGCGGCTGAAGGAAAAGGTGCAAAGCTACCTCGACGGCGTAATGGCGGACGAAGGCAGGCTGCTCACCGAAGTGGCGCTGTTCGCCGACAGGTCGAACATAGACGAAGAACTCACCCGCCTGCGCTCGCACATAGAGCAGTTCAGGGAGATATGCAAAGCGGGGACGGTGGGCAGGAAGCTCGACTTCCTCGTGCAGGAGTTCAACCGGGAGACCAACACGATATGCTCCAAGAGCAACGATCTGACCATCACCCGCTGCGGGTTGGAGCTCAAAAACGAGATAGAAAAAATACGCGAACAGGTGCAGAACGTTGAATAGGCAGAGAAATGTGC
>CALVLW010000025.1 GCA_944341315.1 uncultured Clostridia bacterium | reverse complement strand
GAACTGCTGTTTGCCGAACTCAAAAAGATATGCACGGACAATTAAAATCGCCGTTCGCCCGCACATATGTGCGGGCGAACGGCGTCTTTATACCGCTATTCGTTGGCTTTTAACGAACCTGTCATATCCGTCTTTAATATCTTTGGCGCAAGGATGAGGTCGGTAAGCAGCACGAACGCCGCCACGAGCGCAACGGTAAGGATATACGCGTGCCAGCGCACGTCCGCAAGCGAACCGAAGTCGAGATAGCCGAGCACCGCCCACAAAAACAGCGCGCCCAAGCCCAGGCCCGCGGCGGCACCGCGTCCGTGACGTACTCCTGCGCGCGGATGACGGCGAGCTCTTCTTCGGTCACACCGCCCGCGGTGACCGCCTTTACGATGAGATCGGGCACGGCGTGCGCGGCAAGGTAATTTTCCAGCGAGTCCTCCACCGTGGGCGAAAGGGTGCCCAGCCCGGAAACGAACGCCACTCCGAGGAACATTATGGCGGCTACGGACAAAAGTTTTGCCGCGTTGCTCTTAAAGCTGCGGAATATCGTCTTTAAGTAAGTTTTCATGCGCGCACCTCCGCGACCGTGTACGGTTAAATTATAAAAAAACGCCCGCAGGTTTGTCAAGGCCTGCGGGCGCGCGGCGCGCTTGATTTTTTAACGCCTGCCGCGGCGTTCCTTTAACACGCGCTCGAACAGCGTACCGTAAAAGTGTTCTTCCGGCGTGGCGCGCAGGCAGTCCCGCACGAACGCGGAAGCGCCGTCCGCCGCGTCGCATAAGGATTTGCCCGAAAGATATTCCGCCGTGAACACGGAGGCGAATATGTCGCCCGTGCCGTGCCTTACGAAGGGCAGTTTTTCGCCCATGACGTAGCTTACGCTGCCGTCGCCGTTCAGAACGGCCTCGCCCATCTTTCCGTCCAGCTCTACTCCCGTTACCACGGGTATGCCGTCCGTAAGTTTTTTAAGCGCGGCAAGCAGCCCCTCGGCGTACGCCTCGTCGTGCTCCGTCCTGTATTCCGTGCCCGTAAGAAAGCACGCCTCCGTAACGTTGGGCAGTATGACGTCAGCGCGGCGCAAAAGGCGCGCCATGCGCTTTACGTACTCCCCGTCGAACCCGCCGTAAAGTTTGCCGTTGTCCGCGAACACGGGATCGATTATCACCGGCGCGCCCTCGGCGGCGAACGTGTCGAACGCGCGCTCCGCCGCGTCCATAAGCGAAGCCTTGCCGAGATAACCCAGCAGAAAGGCGTCGAACCTGAACCCGTTTTCCCGCCATACCGCAAAGATGTTATCCACCTCCGGCGTAAGGTCGAGATAGCTCCACTTGCTGAACATGGTGTGGTTGGACAGCACCGCCGTGGGCAGCACGCACGTCTCTATGCCGTAAGCCGAAAGCACGGGCAGCGCCACGGTAAGCGAACACTGCCCCACGCACGAAAGGTCCTGTATCGTGAGTATCCTCTTTTCCATTCCGTTCTCCTTTTCCGCAGCTGCGGATAATAAAGATTATAGCAGGATCTGATACTAATGTAATACCCAGATCGTGATAATTTTATAATACCACGCGTTTTTTTGCAAAAGCTGCGCGCCGCTTTTTGCAAAGCGGCGCGCAGTGGAGAAAAAAAAGGATTTTTTCGGGTAGGGGTTTTGCCTCCCCTGCCCGTGCATCGATTACAGTATAGCGCACAGATGCAACAAAATCGGCACGAATTTGTAATAAATAAGTAAAATTTTGCGCGCGCGGCAAAAAAATCGCGCCCGCCGCGCGGCGGGCGCCCCGTTCCGGCGATTTTACGCGTTTACGTCCGTAAACGCGAACGAACCGACGTCGAACAGTCCGCGGTCGGTAAGGCGCAGCTCCGGGATGACGGCAAGCGCGAGGAAGGAGAGCGTCATAAACGGATCCACCCCCTCTTTTACTCCCGCGGCGCGCGCCGCGGCGTACAGCTTTTTAAGGCGGGCTATGTGCACCTCCGCCTTTGCCGAACTCATCAGCCCCGCTATATCGAGCGGCACGGACGTCACATTGCCGCCGTGCACCAGCGCCATGCCGCCGCCTATGCGCACGAGTTCTTCCGCCGCGCGCGCCATCGCCTGCCCGTCGTCGCCTATTATTATCATGTTGTGGCTGTCGTGGGCCACCGTAGTGGCGGCGGCGCCGTCTTTAAGGCCGTAGCCCTTTACCAGCCCCAGCCCGACGTTCCCGCTTGCAAAGTGCCGCTCCGCCACGGCAAGGCGCAGCAGGTCGGTGCCGCGGAGCACAACGTCGCCGTCGCGGCAAGGCACCCGCTCGACAAGCGACTGCGTTACCAGCGCGTCGCGGCGCAAACCTATCACGCGGGCGCGCCCGTCCTTTAACTTTATCCTGAAATCGTCCGCGCACAGCGGCTTTACGTGCACGGTGTTTTTTACCGCGGCCGGCAGCCTGCCGCGCGCAGAAAACAGAGGCGCGCCGTTTTCCGCGACCAACCTGCCGCCGACGAACGTCGCGCGGCATTCGAAGTTTTCCAGGTCGGAAAACACGGCAAAGTCGGCGTCGTAACCGGGCGCCACGGCGCCCTTGCCGCTCAGCCCGTAGCACTCCGCGGCGTTCAGCGTGCACATCACCGCGGCGACAGCGCCGGGTATGCCGCACTTTACCGCAGTGCGCAAAACGTGATCCATGTGCCCCTCTTCTTTAAGTCCGTCGGCATGGCGGTCGTCCGTGCACAACGCGAACCTGCGGAAATTCCTGCCGTTTACCGCGGGGGCAAGTCCGGCAAGATCGTGCGAGGCGGAGCCTTCGCGCAGAAGAACGTACATGCCGCGCGCCACCTTTTCCGCCGCTTCCTCCGCCGTGGCGCACTCGTGGTCGGTGCGCGCGCCCGAAACGACGTAAGCGTTGAGCGCCTTTCCGCAAACGGAGGGGGCGTGGCCGTCGGCGGGTTTGCCGGCAAGCCGCGCGGCAAGCAGTTTGCCCAGCGCCTCTTCGTCCCCCGCAGCCACCGCGGGATAATTCATCATTTCGCCCAGGCCGAAAAACCCGCCGCCGCGCAGCAGTTTTTCCGTATCGGCCGCCGTAAGCTCCGCCCCGCTCGTTTCGAACGGAGTCGCGGGCACGCAGGAGGGCAGCATCAGCTTTACCTGCAGCGGCGTGCGCGCCGCGGCGCGGGCAATGTAGCGCGCGCCCGCTATCCCGCACACGTTTACTATCTCGTGCGGATCGGCAACCGCCAGCGTAGTGCCGCGCGGGAGTACGAGCGCGGCAAAATTTTCGGGCGAGAGCTGTGTGCTTTCGACGTGGACGTGCGCGTCTATCAGCCCGGGCACTACCACGCCCCCGCCGAAAGAATATTCCCTTTCACCTTCGTATTCGCCTATGCCGGCTATCTTCCCGCCGCACACGGCGATATCGCCCCGCCTTACTTCGGCGGAGAACACGTCCAGATAGCGGGCGTCCTTTATGACCACGTCCGCCTTTTCCCTTCCCGCCGCCACACAAACGGCGCGCTTCATATCGGAAACGTCCATAACTCCCCCCTTGCGTTTTTATTCGATTATACTACCGCCGCGCCGTTCCGTCAAGGCGAGCACGGCGGGCGCACAAAATGTTAATTTTGGGTTTGTTTGAAATATTTTAACATTGTATAAATTTTTATACGGCAACTTAACATAAATTATAGCCTCAAACATATAATAATGTTATAAACTAACATAAATAAAAATTCTGAAATTTGTACTGATGTTATTGACTGACAAAACCCGCAGATGTTATACTATGTTTGGAATCGGAAATACCGAAATAAGACGTAAGGAGAAAGTGACATGTTGATCGAAAAATTGTTCGGCACCGTGTTCGGCGATCTGGAGCACGGCCCGGAAGCGAACGGCGACGACCTGCAGACCGCCATCCGCTTTTACCTTGCGCTGATGAACGCAAGGTAACGCACGGGAACGCGCGCACGGCGCGCAAACGCATGAAAAACACCGCAAACGGCAGAAAGTGCCCGCGCTTACCGCGCGGGCACGTCTTTTTTATATACCGCCGAGCTCGAGCGAGCGCGCCTTGTCGAGCGTTATCCCCGAATAATTTATCACGGCGGCAGGAGGGAGCTCGGGGCGCGGGGAGATCAGGTAATCGGAAAGGCATTTCACGTTTATGCCGGCCGCCCGCGCGCGCCGCTTTATCTCCTCTCCGGAGGGCGCCGAAGGGAACGTTACCGTAAAGTGCAGTCCCGCGCCGTTGTCGCACACCGTATGCGCGTAGGGCAGGCCGCAAAGCTTTTCCAGCAGCACGGCGCGCACGCCGCGGTAGTAGTTGCGCAGCCTGTTTATGTGCCGTTCGAATATGCCGCCGGCGATCATCCTGGCCAGCGCGCGCTGTTCGAAGAGGGGCACCGAAGACGAGGCGTCGCCGAACAGCTCGAAATAACGGCCCGCAAGCCCGCGCGGGAGCACCATGTAGCCCATGCGCATGGACGGCGCGAGAGTTTTGGAAAAGGTGTTAAGGTATATCACGCGGTCGGGGCAGAGCGCGTAAGCCGGCTGCAAGGGCCTGCCCGCCAGGCGGAACTCGCTGTCGTAGTCGTCCTCCACCAGATAGCCGTCGCGTGCGCTTACGTAAGCTATGAGCTTTGCGCGTACGGTAACGGGCATCACGGCGCCCGTGGGGAATTGGTGCGAAGGCGAGACGTGCAGCACGTCCGCGCCCGACTCCGTCGCGGCGTCGCAGTCCATGCCCTCCGCCCCTACGGGAACGGCAACGCAGCGCGCGCCGCCGCTTGCGTAGTTGCGGTATATGGTGCGGTATCCCGGGTTTTCCACACCGTAAAGCCTGTCCCTGCCCACGAGCCTGACTATCGCGTCGTAAAGCTGTTCCGCGCCCGCGCCCACCACTATGAGCGAGGGATCCGCCCACACCCCGCGCACGCGGTAAAGATAATCGGATATGGCGCAGCGCAGCTCGGCGTCGCCCGCGGCGGGCACGCGCTCCAAAAGGTGTTCGCCGCAGTCGGTGAGCACCCCGCGCATCAGTTTTGCCCAGCTGGAAAAGGGGAAAAGTTCGGCGGGAGTGCTGCCCCCGACAAAGTCGGCGGCATATTCCGCGCGCTTTTCCTCCGCTGGGAAGCGGGCGGCGGTACGCCGCTCCTCCGTTGTCCGATACGCGGCGCACACAAAGTAGCCTTTGCGCTCTTCCGAGCGGATATATCC
>CALVLW010000024.1 GCA_944341315.1 uncultured Clostridia bacterium | reverse complement strand
ATAGTTTTAAGCCCCTCGGCCTATGTCGCCTTCGGCGAAGGCTGCACTGCCCTCGTAATAATAAACCTCGGGAGCGTGTAATGAAAAAGACCTTCGTCATCTGCGTAAAACCCCCCAAGCCCGTGCGCGCGCTGCTTGCCGCCGTCGTAAGGGCAAAGCGGCAGTAAAGGCATATCTTGCAAAGTTATATAAGCATAAAGCGGTGCCGCGCCCGTTCGGGCGCGGCACCGCTTTGTATTGATTGCTAAGTTAAATTGTCATTCCTGCGTCCGATCTCCGCAAAGCAAAACAAGCGGGCGGCCTACGGCCGCCCGCAAACAAGCGCTTATCGGGGCAGGAGAGGGGAAAAGGTCACGCCCTTTCCACCGTCTTCATGCAACGGGTGCATACGTAGCCCGTTACCGCTTTGCCGTTTGCGTCGATATAGCTTATTTTCTGTACGTTGGCCTTAAAGGTCCTCCTCGTTCTCCTCTTGGAGTGGCTCACGTTGTTGCCGGACGTCTGGCCCTTACCGCATACGCTGCATACTCTCGACATTATTTTACACCTCCGTGGCGGAATTTACTTAAAAAAAACGAGCAAATAAAAACCGTTTCTCAAAAACGGCTATACTAATATAGCACCTGTTTTGAAAAAAATCAATCAAATTAACGGCGTTTCGGCAAATTTTTTGCTCCGCCGGAAAATAAATGCCGGCGCGCGCGGCAAAAAATATGTGACAATACGCGGGCAAAGGCTTGCCAAACGGCGGCAAATGGTATAAAATGAAACAGACAGGAGTTATTATGTCAGTCAACACAAGCAACGTTTACGGTAAAATTTCGATATCCGACGGTGTCCTTGCCAGGGTGGCGGCCTATGCCGCGCTCGATTGTTACGGCATCGTGGAACTCGTGTCCCGCCGCTTCAGGGATTCTATAACAGAGCTTATAAAAAAGAAGCCTGCGGAAGGCAAGGGCATCAGGCTTGTTACGAGCGGCGACAGGATATATATAGACGTTTACGTCATCATCAAATACGGCGTGTCGATAAACGCCGTTGCCGAAGCGCTTAAAGAGGGAGTCAAGTATAAGGTAGAGCGCTTTTCCGGCATGATAGTGGATACGGTAAACGTAAACATAATGGGGGTCAAGCTCTGACCTCGTTTTAAGCGCGTCCGCGTAAGGCCGCGCCTTTTCGGATTTAAGGAGTCATATGCAAAAAATCATCAACAGCACCGACTTCCGCAAGATGGTTTCGAGCGGTGCCAGAATGCTTGAAATAAACAGGGCGAAAGTGGACGCCCTGAACGTTTTCCCCGTGCCGGACGGCGACACGGGCACCAATATGTCGCTTACCATGCAGTCGGCGATAAACGAGATGAACGCCTGTTCCTCCAACCGTTTCCAGGAGATATGCGACGCCGTTTCCAAGGGCGCGCTGCGCGGAGCGAGGGGCAATTCGGGCGTTATAACCAGCCAGATCTTCCGCGGCATCTGTTCCGTCGTAAGGGAGTGCCAGAGCGGTATAGACACCAAGACCTTTGCCAAGGCGATGGAGGCGGGCACCAAGGTGGCTTACGGCGCCGTGTCCAAGCCCAAGGAAGGCACCATTCTTACCGTCGTCAGGATGATGAGCGAGGCCGCGCCCAAGCTCGCTTCCAAAAACAAGGATTTCGTGGATTTCTTTACCGCGGTCATCGCCGTGGGCGACGAGGCCCTCGCAAAGACGCCGGAGCTTTTGCCCGTGCTCAAAAAGGCGGGCGTGGTGGACAGCGGCGGCGTGGGGCTGATGACCATAATGCGCGGCTTTCTTGCCGCGGTCTCGGGCGAGGATATCGGCACCGACGACATCCCCACCGACGCCCAGCAGGGCAAAAAGGAGCCGGAATTCGGCGACAATTCGGATATAATCAACCTCGACCTCGGCGAGATAGAGTTTGCTTACTGCACCGAATATTTCATAGTGCACCTTAAACAGATGACCACGCTTGCCGACATAGACAGGTTAAAGGAAAAGCTGATGCAGATAGGCGACAGCGTGATCTGCATAGGCGACCTGGAACTCGTAAAGGTGCACGTGCACACCAACACGCCCGGCATAGCGCTCACCTACGCGCTCGAACTGGGCGAGCTGGACAGGATAAAGATAGAGAACATGCTGGAGGAGAACCGCCAGCTGAAAGCCAAGCTCGAGGCGGAAAAAAAGGAGATGGGCATGCTTGCCATCTGCTCCGGCCAGGGCCTTGCCGACATATTCAAAGACCTGCTGTGCGACAGGGTGATAGAGGGCGGCCAGACCATGAACCCCTCGGCGCAGGACATTGCCGACGCGGTGCAAAAGATAAACGCCTCCAACGTGTTCGTGTTCCCCAACAACTCCAACATAATCCTTGCCGCCGAACAGGCAAAGGACCTCGTGACGGGTCGCACGATACACGTCATCCCCACCAAAAACGTGCCGCAGGGCTATGCCGCGGCGCTGGCGTTCAATCCCGAAAGCTCCGTTGCGGTGAACAAGACCGAGATGACGCACGCCATAGACAACGTCGTTTCGGGCATGGTGACTTACGCCGTGCGCAACACCACCATGAGCGGCTTTAAGTTAAAGACGGGCGACATAATCGGCCTCGACAACAAAAAGATACTCGCCAAGGGTTCGGACATAGCCGAGACCACCGTGGAGCTCATCGGCAAGATGAAAAATCCCGACCACGAGATGATAACGCTCTATTACGGCGAAGGCGTGACCGAAGAGGACGCGCAGGCGCTTGCCGGCAAGGTGGCGGAGAAGTTCCCCGAATGCGACGTGGATTTCCACTTCGGCGGGCAGCCGGTGTATTATTACATCGTATCGATGGAGTAACGCTCCGGCAAAGCTCTGCCGCGTCCGCGCTCCCCGTGCAGGGTGTCGCCGCGGGCTTTATCGTAACGATATATCGGTCATTCAGGGGAAGGCGCAGGCTTTCCCCGTTTGTTTACGGGGGGAGGCATGAAGCTTACCGAACTCAAATACGTCTCCGAAAAGCGGGAAAAGGACTTCAACAAGCTGGGCGTTTACACGGCGGAAGACCTCGTGCGGCTGTATCCGCGCGACTACGCCGACCTCACGCGCGTCACGCTCATTTCGCAGGCGGAACATAACGCGCAGGCGCTCATCTCCTGCGAGGTGCTCAACGCCGAATACAACCGCTATTCCCGCCGCCCCTACGTAAAGGCGCTGTGCCAGCAGCAGGGGCACGTTTTCAGCGCGATATGGTTCAACCAGCCTTACGTGATGCAGAAGCTGAAGCCCGGACGGTATCTGTTTTACGGCCGCGTGCGGAACGCTTACGGCATGGGTGCGTCCATGGTCAATCCTTCGTTCGAACCCGTCGCGGACAATAAAAACTTAAAGGGCATAATCCCCGTATATCCGCTTGCGGGCGGGCTGACGCAAAAGGTGGTCAGGGACGCGGTGCGCCGCGCGCTGGAAAAGGCGGCCCCCTCTTCGCTGATACCGGAGGGGCTGCGCCGCAAGTTCGGGCTGGTTTCGCTTGCCGAAAGCTACCGCCGCGTGCACGCCCCGCAGTCGCAGGAGGACATAAAAAAAGCTTCGGCGCGCATCGCGCTGGAAGAATATTTTCTGCTCATTTCGGCGTTCAGGGTGATAAAGGGTTACGGCGAAAGGGTGCGCGTCCGCTCCTATTCCGTTACCGAGCGCGACGTGGCGGACTTCGTCGCGCGCTTCCCGTTCGCGTTCACGCCCGGCCAGCTTGCCGCCGTGCGCGAAATTTACGAAAACGTGCACTCGCCCTCGCAGATGAACAGGCTGCTGCAGGGCGACGTGGGCAGCGGCAAAACGGCGGTCGCGCTCGCGGGGATGTTCATGGCGGTAAAGTCCGGCTATCAGGCGGCGATGCTCGCCCCCACGGAAGTGCTTGCCCGCCAGAACTGCGCGCTCGTAAAAAAATATTTTCCCGAAAGCAACGCGGCACTGCTTACGGGGAGCACTCCCGCCGCGGAAAAGCGGGCGATAAAGGCGGGGCTGAAAAGCGGCGACGTGGCCGTCGTGTGCGGCACGCACGCCGTGATACAAAAGGACGTCGCGTTCAAAGACCTCGCCTTCGTGGTGTGCGACGAGCAGCAGCGCTTCGGCGTTGCGCAGCGCGCCTCGCTGGCGGAAAAGGGCGAGGGCTGCGATATGCTCATAATGTCCGCCACGCCCATCCCGCGCACGCTTTCGCTTATATTTTACGGCGATCTGGACATCACCACGATAAAGGACAAACCCGCCGCGCGGCGGGAGATAACCACCGCGATCGTTCCCGAAAGCAAGTACGCCGCCATGCTGGACTATATATCCGCACAGGCAAAGCAGGGCAGGCAGGCTTACTTCGTCTGCCCGCGCATAGAGGGCGACGAAGAGGGCACGGCGATGTCCGTTACCGAGCTGTACGAAGAGCTTTCGCAAAAGATGCCCGGCGTAAAGCTTGCGCTGCTGCACGGAAAGATGAAGGAGGCGGAAAAGAACGCCGTGATGGAGGAGTTCAGGCAGGGCAGATACGACTGCCTGGTATCCACCACCGTGATAGAGGTGGGGGTTGACGTGCCCAACGCAACCATAATGGTGATATACAACGCCGAACGGTTCGGCCTTTCGCAGCTGCACCAGCTGCGCGGCAGGGTGGGGCGCGGCGAACGCAAGAGCTACTGCTTTCTGCTGACGGGTTCGGATACGCCTCAGGCGCGCGAACGCCTGGCGGCGATAAAGAACGATTCCGACGGTTTCAGGATAGCCGAGGCCGACCTCGAAATGCGCGGCAGCGGCGACTTTATGGGCACGCGGCAGAGCGGCAGGGTGCTTTCGGAGATACGCAACTTAAAGTTTCCCGCAAGCGTAATTTTCACCGCCAAGGCCATCTCCGACGAAGCCTTTTCTGGCGGGTACGAGATCTCCGCGCTGCGGCGGGCCGCCCTCGGGCGCTATAAAAAGCTCGAAGACGTCGTGCTCAACTAAAAACGTGAAAACCGCGCACAAAACGCTGAAAAAACCCGTAAAGCTGCCGCTTTGCGGGTTTTTTGCTCAATTTTCGTTGACAAAGGCGGCACGGTTTGATAAAATAGCCTTTGCGTTACGGTCAGAGTGGGCTGCCATGCCCGCCGCGCGGCCGGCGCGCGTCCTTTTTATTCGTATTTATTAAGGGAGAATGCGGGTAAAAGATATATTCCACAGGCCTTTGACGGCCGAGTAAAACAAGGAGGATACAAGATGCCCACGATCAATCAGCTCATCAAGCACGGCAGGGAAAAGCAGATCTACA
Source organism: uncultured Clostridia bacterium (assembly GCA_944341315.1). Lineage (GTDB taxonomy): Bacteria > Bacillota > Clostridia > Christensenellales > Borkfalkiaceae > Coproplasma. The sequence continues at coordinate 8,714 of CALVLW010000024.1, read as the reverse complement.
AGTCCAAGTCACCCATACTTGACAACTGCCCCCAGAAGCGCGGCGTGTGCCTTTCGGTGACCACGACCACGCCCAAAAAGCCCAACTCGGCAATAAGAAAGATCGCCCGTGTGCGCCTCACCAACAAGCAGGAAGGTACCGTTTACATTCCCGGCGAGGGCCACAACCTTCAGGAGCATTCGTCCGTACTCATCCGCGGCGGCAGGGTAAAAGACCTTCCCGGCGTTCGTTATCACATAGTACGCGGCGCCCTGGATACCGCAGGCGTGGCAAAGCGCAAGCAGGCCCGTTCGCGTTACGGCGCAAAGAAGCCCAAGGCGTAAGTCAGACACCTAAACACCCTACTTGTTCGGAATATATCTTCCCTTACCGGATATAGGTAGGCAGTATTCGCCGCGTGCCGTATATATTTATATATTATATGGTAAACGGGCGGAGAAGGTTTGCTACCGCGTCGCGCGGCAAGCAATAGCTTATTTGGAGCCTGAAATACCAAATTCAGGTTCACCTTAAAAAATCGAAAAAGGAGACAAGGACATGCCCAGAAGAGGTAACGTCCCCAAGAGGGACGTGCTGCCCGATCCCGTGTATAATTCCAAGGTGGTGACCAAGCTCATCAACCAAGTAATGTACGACGGCAACAAGGGTACGGCACAGAACATCGTTTACGACGCGTTCAGGATCATGAGCGAAAAGCTCGGCCAGGACGCGATGGATATCTTCAATCAGGCAATGAACAACATCATGCCCGTATTGGAAGTAAAGGCAAGGCGCGTAGGCGGCGCCAACTATCAGGTGCCCATGGAAATAAGGCCGGAAAGGAGGCAGACGCTCGCCATCCGCTGGCTCGTGCTCAACACGAGAAAGCGTTCGGAGCGCGGCATGAGCGCAAAGCTCGCCGCAGAGCTTATGGACGCCTTCAACAACACCGGCGGCACCGTTAAAAAGAAGGAAGATACGCACAGGATGGCAGAGGCCAACAAGGCGTTCGCTCACTTCAGGTTCTGATAAAGTCGGGAGAAGCATATGGCAAGAGAATACGATTTACTCCATACCCGCAACATAGGTATAATGGCGCACATAGACGCGGGCAAGACCACGACTACCGAGCGCATCCTCTATTACACGGGTATCAACCATAAGATAGGCGAAACGCACGACGGCACCGCTACCATGGACTGGATGGTGCAGGAACAGGAGCGCGGCATAACCATAACTTCCGCGGCCACCACCTGCCATTGGACGCGCAGCGGCAAGACCAAGGCGGACGAGTGCCGCATAAACATCATCGATACTCCGGGCCACGTTGACTTCACCGTAGAGGTAGAGCGTTCGCTCCGCGTGCTCGACGGCGCCATAGCAACTTTCTGCGCAAAGGGCGGCGTCGAACCCCAGTCGGAGACCGTATGGCGCCAGGCGGACAAGTATAAGGTGCCCCGCATAGCTTACGTCAACAAGATGGACATCAACGGCGCCAACTACGAGCGCGCCGTAAAGATGATGAGGGAGAGGCTCAACGCCAACCCCGTTCCCATCGAACTGCCCATCGGCAAGGAAGCCACTTTCCGCGGCATAGTGGACCTCATCGAAATGAACGCCGAGATCTACGACTCCGACGACGGCAAGCAGTATCACAAGGACGAGATCCCCGCAGATATGAAGGCGGAAGCCGAAGAGATGCACATGAAGCTGATGGAGATCGCCGCCGAAAACGACGACGAGCTCATGGAAAAGTTCCTCGAAACGATGGAGCTTACGCCCGACGAAATAAGGCTCGGCCTCCGCAAGGGCACCATCGGCATGAAGTGCACCCCCGTGCTCTGCGGTTCTTCTTACAAGAACAAGGGCGTTCAGATGCTTCTGGACGCGGTGATCGACTTCCTTCCCTCCCCCGTGGACGTAGACCACGTCAGGGGCGTAAACCCCAAGACGGGCGAGGAAGAGGCGCGCAAGACGGACGACAACGAACCGTTCTCCGGCCTTGCGTTCAAGATCGCCACCGATCCATTCGTGGGCAGGCTGGCTTATTTCAGAGCTTACTCCGGCGTGCTGGAGAGCGGCTCGTACGTATATAACTCCACCAAGGGCAAGAGGGAAAGGGTAGGCCGCCTCGTTCAGATGCACGCCAACACCCGTACCGAGATCCCCAAGGTCTACTCGGGCGACATCTGCGCCATAGTCGGCCTTAAAGACACCACCACCGGCGACACGCTGTGCGACGAGGCTCATCCCATCGTTCTCGAGCAGATGACCTTCTCCGATCCCGTTATCCAGCTCTCGATAGAGCCCAAGACCAAGGCGGGCCAGGAAAAGATGACCATGGCGCTCATCAAGCTCGCCGAAGAAGATCCCACGTTCAAGACCTACACCGACCAGGAGACCGGCCAGACGATAATCGCCGGCATGGGCGAGCTGCACCTCGACATAATAGTGGACAGGCTGCTGCGCGAATTCAAGGTGGAAGCCAACGTGGGCGCGCCTCAGGTCGCTTACCGCGAGACCTTCAAGCAGGCGGTCGACGCCGAGGGCCTTTACAAGAGGCAGTCGGGCGGCAAGGGCCAGTACGGTCACTGCAAGATCCACCTCATCCCCGGCGAACCCGGTTCCGGTTACGTGTTCGAAGACCTCACCGTCGGCGGCTCCATTCCCAAGGAATATATCCCCGCAATCGACAAGGGCATCCAGGGCGCAGCCAAGAACGGTTTCCTTGCGGGATACGAAGTGGTAGACTTCAAAGTTCAGGTCTACGACGGCAGCTATCACGAGGTCGACTCCTCCGAAATGGCGTTCCAGATAGCCGGTTCCATGGCGTTCAAGAACGGTATGGAAAAGGCAAAGGCGGTGCTGCTCGAACCTATAATGAAGGTCGAGGTCATCACTCCGGACGACTACTTCGGCGACATCATGGGCAACGTGACCGCACGCCGCGGCACGATAGTTTCCACCGACGACCGTGCGGGCGCAAAGGTAGTGGACGCCGAAGTTCCCCTTTCGGAGATGTTCGGCTATGCCACCGACCTCCGTTCGCGCACGCAGGGCCGCGGCCAGTTCACCATGCAGTTCGATCATTATGCCGAAGTGCCCAAGAGCGTGGCGGAGAAAGTGATAGGCGAGCGCGCAAAGAAGAACGCGTAAGCGTTCCGCGCGCGGTGCGGGCACTCTCGCCGCAGGCGAAATAATGGCCGGCGCGTAAGCGTGCGCCGTTCATTCACCGCCCAAGAGCGTGGCGGAGAAAGTGATAGGCGAGCGCGCAAAGAAGAACGCGTAAGCGTTCAGCGCGCGGTGCGGGCACTCTCGCCGCAGGCGAAATAATGGCCGGCGCGTAAGCGTAAGCGTGCGCCGTTCATTCACCGCCTAAGAGTGTGGCTGAGAAAGTGATAGGCGAGCGCGCAAAAAAGAACGCGTAAGCACGGATGCAAAGCCGTAACGCGCGCCGCTTACACGGCGGCGCGCGGCTAAAAATTTTTGAAATACAAGCTAAATTTGATTGTATTTTTAAGATTTTTAATATATAATGTTAAAGTAAAACCCGCAAGGGCTGATTTTTGCAGCAATGTAATGATAGATAGCTGCGTCGCCCCCATAAGGGCAAAAGTTATCATTAAATAATAATTTTTATAGGAGACTAAAAATGGCAAAGGCTAAGTACGACAACAGCAAGCCTCACGTTAACATCGGCACCATCGGCCACGTTGACCACGGCAAGACCACTCTGACCGCAGCTATCACTATGGTAATGGCGTGCAAAGGTCAGGCTCAGAAGATGAGATACGACGAAATAGACAAGGCACCCGAAGAGAAGGCGCGCGGTATAACGATAAACACCGCTCACGTTGAATATCAGACGGACAAGCGCCACTACGCGCACGTAGACTGCCCGGGCCATGCCGACTACGTTAAGAACATGATCACCGGTGCCGCTCAGATGGACGGTGCCATCCTCGTAGTTGCAGCTACCGACGGCCCCATGCCCCAGACTCGCGAGCACATCCTGCTTGCCCGTCAGGTAGGCGTTCCCTACATCGTAGTATTCCTCAACAAGTGCGACCAGATGGACGATCCCGAACTTCTCGAGCTCGTTGAAATGGAGATCAGGGACGTGCTTTCGCAGTACGGCTTCCCCGGCGACACCACGCCCATCATCCGCGGTTCCGCACTCAAGGCTCTCGAAAAGGCTACCTCCGGCTGTCCCGACGCAGAAGTTCTTGCCGCTCCCGAATGCAAGTGCATCCTCGAGCTCATGGACATCATCGACGAGTATATCCCCACCCCTCAGCGCGACACCGATAAGCCCTTCCTCCTTCCCGTGGAAGACGTGTTCACCATCTCCGGCCGCGGCACCGTTGCTACCGGCCGTGTAGAGCGCGGCGTTGCTCACGTGGGCGATCCCGCCGAGATCGTGGGCCTCATCGACAAGCCCGTAGGCACCGTTATAACCGGTCTTGAAATGTTCCACAAGAGCGTGGACGAAGCTATCGCAGGCTTCAACATCGGCGCTCTGCTCCGCGGCATCGACCGTAAGGGCATCGAAAAGGGCCAGGTTCTTGCCAAGCCCGGCACCGTTAAGACCGCTACCAAGTTCGAAGCTCAGGTTTACGTCCTCAAGGCAGAAGAAGGCGGCCGTCATACCCCGTTCTTCAACCACTATCGTCCTCAGTTCTTCATCAGGACTACCGACGTAACCGGTTCCATCGAACTTCCCGCAGGCACCGAAATGGTTATGCCCGGCGACCACGTTACCATCTCCGTAGAGCTCATCAAGCCCGTTGCGGTAGAAGAGAAGCTCAAGTTCGCTATCCGCGAAGGCGGCAGGACCGTTGGTTCGGGAGTTATCTCCAAGGTTCTCGGCTAAGATAACAGATAGTACAAAGTCCCGTGCAGTTTTGCACGGGACTTTTTTTGTGCGTCCGGCGCTCCGTCGCCGCAAAACAAAAACGGCAGCCCACGCTTTGCGCGGGCTGCCTTATTTTGGTTTATATTGTAAAGATATATGGGCAATAAAATCTTAAAATATGCCGATTTTGAATAGTTTACTTGTTATTATCGATATTCGTCGCGGCGTAAAATTCGCACAGGCCTTTCAGCGTGCAGTTCGGGCAGTCCGGCCTTTGCGAGTGGCACACCCTCCTGCCGTGATAGATCAGCCAGTGGTGTGCCTCCGACCACAGCTTTTCCGGGATGGCTGCGTTCAGCTGCGTTTCCGTTTTTTCGGGCGTGTTGGCGTGCGCAAGCCCCAGCCTGTTGGAAACGCGGAAGACGTGCGTGTCCACGGCTATTGCGTTGCCGCCGAACGCCACCGCGTAAACCACGTTGGCGGTCTTCTGTCCTACGCCCGCAAGCGTTTTGAGCGCCGCGTGGTCTGCGGGCACTTCGCCGCCGAATTTTTCCGCTATGTCGCGCGTGGCAGAGAGTATGTGCGCCGCCTTGTTGCGGTAAAACCCGCAGGAAAAGATGTATTTTTCCAGCTCCTCCTGCGAAAGGGTGAGCATCTTTTCGGGAGTGTCGTACAGTTTGAACAGCTCGGCCGTCACCTTGTTCACGCGTTCGTCGGTGCACTGCGCCGAAAGTATCACCGCTACCAGCAGTTCGTAAGGCGTTTTATAGTGCAGCGCGGGGCGCGCGTCGGGATAGAGCCGTGCCAGCTCTGCAAGTATCTTGTCTTTCGCGTCGTCGTTCATACTTAGATTTTATCACTTTGCGCGGTGTTTGGCAAGCCGCTGCGCGTTACGTTATCTTTATATATGCGCGGCGCGCCCCGTTATAGCCGGCATAGCAATAAACGGGCATTCCCTCGCGCGCGGCGGCGCGCTTTACCGCCCTCAGCATCCCCGCGGGAAAGCTTACCGAAAGTCCGCACCCCGCTTTAAGTTCGGCGGGGGTGGGCACCAGCGCCGCCGGCACGCCCGTGCGGCGCAGCAGATCGTTGCAGGCGGCGGCCTGCGTGCGCGAACGAAAAACCGCCAGAATTTCCGTCATATTACCGTCCTTTTCCATCGTATATTTATTATAGTCTGACGCGGCGAGCCGCGCGGACATGCTCCGCCGCTTGCCGTCATATAATATATTATGTAAACGAGGGGGTAATTGCCAACATGATCTACTTCGACAACGCCGCCACGGGCGGGTACAAGCCGGACGAGGTGCTCTCCGCCGTAAGCGCGGCGCTAAAGCTCTCCGTCAATCCCGGCAGGAGCGGGCACCGCCTGTCCGTCGCCTGTTCCGAGCGCGTGTTCGCCTGCCGCCGTGCGCTTATGGAGTTCTTCGGCGGCTATTCGTGCGACCGTACCATCTTCACCAAAAACTGCACAGAGGCGCTCAATATCGCGCTGCTCGGCACGCTGCGCCCCGGGGACAAGGTGGTTACCACCTTTGCCGAGCACAACTCCGTCCTGCGGCCTCTGCAATATCTCGAGGATAACGGGGTGGAGGTAACGCTCGCGCCGCTCGCTCCCTCCGGCGAAGTGAACATTGCCGCGCTCGCCTCCATGGTGCACGCGGACACGAGAGCGGTGGTCATAACGCTCGCTTCCAACGTAACGGGCGCCTGCCCGGACATAGCAAGGCTTCGTTCGGCCATACCCCCGCGCGTTTTGCTCGTCTGCGACGGCGCGCAGGCGTGCGGGCACATCGCGATAAACATGCGCGCGTGCGGGATCGACGCCCTTGCCGTGGCGGGGCACAAGGGCATGTACGGCATTCAGGGCAGCGGCGCGCTGCTGTTTTCCGACCGCCTCGATCCCCGCCCGCTACTCTATGGCGGCACGGGCAGTTACAGCCGCAGCCTCGCAATGCCCGATTTTTATCCGGACAGGCTGGAGAGCGGCACGCTCAATTATCCTGCCATAGTTTCGCTCGCGGCGGGCGTGCTTTACTTAAAGTCGCACTTCAACGAGGAGCGCGACAAGCTGTTCCACCTGTGCTCGATGGTGCACTCCATGCTTGCGGAAATTCCGTTCGTCAGGCTATATTCCCGCCCCAATTACGTCGGCATAGCCGCTTTTGCGGTGGAGGGGCAGGATTCCGAGCAGGCCGCGCGCAGGCTTTCGGACGAATTTTCCGTGTGCGTTCGCGGCGGCCTGCATTGCGCGCCGCTGATGCACGAGGCGCTGGGCACCTCGTCCGGCGGGCTGGTGCGCGCGTCGCTTTCGCCGTTCAATACCGAGCGCGAGGCCGATCTGTTCGCCAAGGCGGTGGCAGCGTTGAATTGACCGCCGCATATGCCGCAAACAACGCGTCAGATCCGCTTCAGTTTCTCGATTATGCCCTTCAGCTTCATGCGCCTGAATCCGTCCAGCGTCGGTGCCGTGAGCGCGTAAAAATTATCCAGGTCGGCATTGGTCAGCGTGCCGGCGCGCTTGCCCTTTTCCGCTTCCTCTATCACGGCGCGCATTATCTCGCCGCTGCTCTTGCCCTGCATGGACGCCGCCACGCGTTTTACCATCTCCACGCCCTTGTCGTTTTCGAATCCGTCTTCATCCGTAAAGCTTTTGAAATCTTTCATGTGCGCCTCCGCATATAATGTCAGTAGTATAATCTATGCGCCCGGGGGTAAATATGCAACTTCTTTTATTGTTTCTGCTGCTCGCGTCGGGCAGGGGCGGCGACTTCAGGCAGCTCCGTCCCGTGCTCGAATCGCTCGGCGGCGAAGACGTAAAGTCCGCGCTCAGGGAGGCAGAACGGCTGCAGGGCGTGATGTCCGCGTTCGCCGGGGCGGCGGGCGATAATGGTAAGCAGCGGGCAGACGACGCGAAAAAACGGGAAAAGGAGAGCGGAACCTTCCCGCTCGCGCCCGTGTCCGGCATAGCCAACGCCGAGATCCTTGCGGCGCTGGCGCGTTACTTTGCCGCGCCCGCGGCGTAACGCAAAAGTCCCGCCGCGCCTTGCCATTATATAATATGTATATACACACAAGATATATCGCCGGCATATACTATATATTGTGGTATCCGGGCGCGGCTCTGCCGCCGCCCTTAAAAACTGCAATTTTTTTATAATTTTTTAATTTTTTGCTTGACATCGCGGATATATTTTGCTAATATGTAAAAGCTGTCGTTAAGGCAGCTTAGTTTTTCTGCAAAGAAAGGCAAAAGAGCCCTGCCGAAGCAGGGGTTTGCGAAGATTGACAACTGCATAGAGAAAACAAGTACAAAAGGCAATTTACAGATTGATTTTGGTTAATACGAGTAAGAAAGCGGACAATTTTGTTTGGTTTTGAACTGTGGAATTAAAATTGGTCGAGTTAAAGTTGTAGAATTTTTTGTAAGCGAAGGACGAGTAGGCGTATCCGATATAGCGGATACGGAGAAAAGATCAAGCTACGAAGAGCATACGGAGGATGCCTTGGTACATGGCGCCGAAGAAGGACGTGACAAGCTGCGAAAAGCTGCGGGGAGGAGCAAATATCCAGAGATCCGCAGATATCCGAATGAGGGAACTCAGCGCGGGTAACGCCGCGTTATCATATACTGAATCCATAGGTGTATGAGGGGAACCCGGGGAACTGAAACATCTTAGTACCCGGAGGAAAAGAAAGTAAAAACGATTCCGCGAGTAGTGGCGAGCGAAAGCGGAGGAGCCCGAAGGAAGCGTAGAAATACGCTTCCGGTATCATAATCGAAATAAATCCTAGCCGAATTTGGTTGGAAAGCCGAACCGGAGGAAGTGAAAGTCTTGTAGGCGAAAGGATTTAATAGAGGATACAGCGAGTACGTCGG
>CALVLW010000023.1 GCA_944341315.1 uncultured Clostridia bacterium | reverse complement strand
CCCGCTCGCTCTATTCCGAAGCGGACGAATACTCCCGCCCCGCAGGCAGCGCCTCGCCCGCGCGCTCGTTTCCGGGCTTTTCTTCGGGCAAGCCTGCGCAACAGCAGCCTGGCGGCAAATATAAGGTCGGCACCAAGGTGCGCCATGCCAAGTTCGGCAACGGCACCGTTGTCGCCATACGCAACGGCGGCAGCGTGATAAACGTCGCCTTCGACGGACAGGGCATAAAGGAGCTGTCCGCCTCGATCGCCCCGCTTAAAATAATAAACTGAGCCGCGCCGCTTTTTGCGCGAGGCGTTTTACCATCGATGCGGCGGTCTGCCGCAAATATAACGACGTACGGTAAATTTTATGGACAGAATGCGCGAACTTGTCGACAAACTTAACAGATGGGCGCACGAGTATTACGTTCTCGACGCTCCCTCCGTGCCCGATTCGGAATACGACAGGTATTACGACGAGCTTAAAAGGCTGGAAGAGCAGACGGGCACGGTTTTTGCGGACAGCCCCACGCGCAGGGTGGGCGGCGAACCGTTAAAGGCGTTCTCCCGTCACGCGCACATAGCGCGCCTTTACAGCCTGGACAAGGCGGTCTCGCGCGAGGAGCTCGATTCGTTTTTCACGCGGGTGGAAAAGGTGGTAAAGCGTCCCGTTTACACCGTGGAATACAAGTTCGACGGGCTCACGATGTGCCTCACTTACAAGGACGGCGCGTTCGTCCGCGCCACCACCCGCGGCAACGGCACCGAGGGCGAAGACGTAACGGCGCAGTGCCTGACCATCCGCTCCTTTCCGCTGTCGATAAGTTACAAGGGCACGGCGGAGGTAAAGGGCGAGGCGGTCATCCGCCTGAGCGTGCTCGAAGATTACAACAAAACGGCGGCGGAACCGCTCAAAAACGCGCGCAACGCCGCCGCGGGCGCCATACGCAACCTCGATCCCGCGGTAACGGCAAAGCGCCGCCCCGATATTTATTTTTACGATATAAATTATATGGAAGACGGCATGCCCGCCACGCAGGAGGAATGTTTTTCGTGGCTCAAAGAGCAGGGCTTCCGCACGTTCCCCTTCCGCAGGCTGTGCCGCTCGCGCGAGGAGGTGTTCGACGCGATAAGCGAGATAGAGGTCGGCCGCCGCTCCATAGACGTGCTCACCGACGGCGCTGTGATAAAGCTCGATTCCGTGCCGGACAGAGAGCTGTTCGGCTACACCGACAAATTCCCCCGCTGGGCAATAGCTTACAAGTTCGAAGCGGAGGAGGTGGTGACCACCGTGCGCGACGTAAGGTGGCAGGTCGGCCGCACGGGCAAACTCACGCCCCTTGCCGACCTCGAACCGGTGGAACTTGCGGGCGTAACGGTGCGCAAAGCCACGCTCAACAACTTCGGCGACATCCTGCGCAAGGACGTAAAAAAAGGCAGCAAGGTGCTCATCCGCCGCTCCAACGAGGTGATCCCGGAGATCCTGGGCACGGTGGAGCACGTCCCCGGCAGCATAGACGTAAAAAAACCGGACGTGTGTCCGTTCTGCGGCACTCCGCTCACGGAAACGGGCGCAAACATATTCTGCCCCAACGCGGACTGCCGCCCGAGGGTGGTCGCAAAGCTCGCGCACTTTGCAAGCAAGGACGCAATGGACATAGAGGGCTTTTCGGAAAAGACTGCCGAAATGCTGCACGACAGATTGGCGCTTAAAAACGCCTCGCAGCTGTATGCGCTCGGAAAGGAAGAGCTGCTCTCGCTCGAAGGCTTCAAGGACAAAAAGGCGGAAAACCTGCTCGCCGCCATACAAAAGAGCAGGAACGTCACCCTCGACCGCTTCGTCTACGCGCTCGGCATCGAGGGCGTCGGCAAGGTGGCCGCGGCAGAGCTCGCGCGCGCGTTCGGCAGCGCGGAGGCGCTTGAAAAAGCCGATAAGCAAAGCCTGCTCGCCCTCGACGACATAGGCGAAGTTACCGCGGACGCCATAGTCGGGTGGTTTGCCGGCAAGGACAACGCGGCCGAACTTTCCGCATTGCTCGGATATGTTTCGCCCGTTGCCAGGCAGGCCGTTCAGGGCGGCATATTCGCGGGGCAATTTGTCGTTTTAACGGGCACGCTGCCTTCTTTTAAGCGCAGCGAGGCGCAAAAACTGATAGAGGAAAACGGCGGCTCGTGTCAATCGTCCGTAACGGCAAAGACCACGCTCGTGCTCGCCGGAGAGGAGGCGGGCTCCAAGCTCGACAAGGCAAAAAAGCTGGGCGTCAGGGTGATAGGCGAAGACGAGTTCAAAGCCATGCTCGGCATTACCGGATAAAGGAATATCCACCCCGCGGGGTGGATATCTTTACTTTGATATATTTTTTTGCCCGTTCTTTTTGGTGTCCCACTCCACGCTTGCCGCCGTAACGAGGCAGATCTCCGCCGCTCCGGCTATCTTCAGCTCGCGGCACGCCTCGTCAGCGGTCGCGCCCGTGGTGAGCACGTCGTCGGCAAGCAGTATCCTTTTGCCCTTTACCGCCGCCCTGTCGGCTATCGAAAAGCAGCCTTTAAGGTTTTCCGCGCGCTCGCGGCGGCTGAGTTCCTTCTGTTCGCCGGTGTCGCGCTTTTTGGCAAGCGCGTGCACCACTGGTATGCCGAGCTCCTTTGCCACGACACGGGCAAGCAGCAACCCCTGGTTGTATCCGCGCCTGCGCCTGCGTTTTTTGGTTATCGGGACGTAAGTCACCGCGTCGCACTCGGGCAGCTCTGCGGCCTTTTTTGCCATCAGCCCGCCCAGGTAATCTTTAAGGTACGGGTTCCCGCGCTTGAATTTGAGCACCAGCCGCGCGCCGCCGTCCTTGTAAACGAGCGCCGAAACGCCCTTTTTATACAGCGGCGCCTCCGCCTTGCAGTCGATGCATATCTCCGGCCGCGCCGTCTTTCTGCCGCACACGGGACAGGTCGTGCCGTCGTTGAACGTAACGGTGGGAGCGCACCGTTTGCAAAAGTGCGAACCGTCGAATATCTCTGCGCCGCACAGGTCGCACGTTATGTCCGGCGGGAACAGCGCCGCGCGCACTCTTGCACACAGCTCCTTAAAGTTGAGTTTCATCTTAAAGCAGGTATTTTTTCAGGTCCGCGGCGCGGTCGGTGCGCTCCCACGGCAGCCCGGGTTTGCCGAAGTGCCCGTATGCCGCCGTCTGCGAATATATCGGCCTGCGCAGGCCGAGCGTCTCTATCACGGAATAGGGGCGCAAATCAAATTCGCGCACTACTATGTCCGAAATATCGCCGTCGGAAAGTTTGCCCGTGCCGTGGGTGTTTACGTAAACGGAAACGGGTTTGGAAACTCCTATCGCGTAAGCCACCTGCAATTCCGCCTCGTCGGCAAGCCCCGCGGCGACTATGTTCTTGCACACGTACCTTGCCATATAGGCGGAGGAGCGGTCGACCTTGGTGGGATCCTTTCCCGAAAAGGCGCCGCCGCCGTGCGCGCACCTGCCGCCGTAGGTGTCCACTATTATCTTTCTGCCCGTAAGCCCGCTGTCGCCCTCGGGCCCGCCTATCTCGAACCTGCCGGTGGGGTTTATGTAATACTTGGTGTCCCCGTCCAGAAGTCCGGCGGGTATAACGGCGTCTATCACGTATTTTTTTACGTCGCGGCGGAGCATGTCCTGATTTACGTTTTCGCCGTGCTGCGCGGAAACCACGACGGCGTCCACGCGCACGGGCGTTCTGTCGTCGTATTCCACCGTGACCTGCGTCTTTCCGTCGGGGCGCAGGTAGGGCAGCAGCCCGCACTTTCTTACGTCCGCCAGCCGCTTTGCCATCCTGTTGGCAAGGTGGCAGGAAAGGGGCATCAGCTCTTCGGTCTCGTTGCAGGCGTAACCGAACATCATCCCCTGGTCGCCAGCGCCGATAAGGTCGCCCATCTCGCCGCCGCTGCGGTTTTCCAGCGAGCTGTCCACGCCCATGGCTATGTCGGGGCTCTGCCTGTGCAGGGCAAGCGTTATCCTGCAGTTGTCCGCGCGGAAGTTGCCGAACGTATAGCCTATCCTTGCCATAACGTCGCGCGCCACCTTTTTATACTTTACTCTGGCGGTGGTGCTCACTTCGCCCATTATCATCATCCTGTTGTACGCCGCGCAGCACTCTATGGCGCAGCGCGCGTCAGGATCCTGCGCGAGAACGGCGTCGAGTATGCCGTCCGAGATCTGGTCGCAGAGTTTGTCGGGATGTCCTTCGGTAACGCTTTCGCTCGTAAAAAGTTTCTTCATCGTATGTCCTTATAAATATAAATATAAAATTTCGGTCGTGCTTAAAAGTGCAAACAAAAAGCCCCGCCGCCGCGGAGCCTTTTACGCTTTTTATTTCACCCCATCGGTACGGCATTAGCACCTTGCTTTGCAGGTTGCTGTGTGGTCGCAGGGCCGTTCCCTCGCACACTCTTTATAGGTTGTGAAAAGAGTATATCATTACCAACCCCCGCTGTCAAATAAAATGGCGGCTTTATTTGCAATCGGCGGAAATTTGTTATATAATAGTACCGCTATGAAAACGGCTTGCTCGCAATGCCCCGTCTCCTGCGGCGCCGACCGCTCGCGGAACGCGGGCGCCTGCTCCGTGCAGGGGCTCAGGATCGCAAAGTATTACCTTCACCCGTTCGAAGAACCGGTCATCTCCTTTTCAAAGGGCAGCGGCTGCATATTTTTTTGCGGCTGTCCGCTCAGATGCCGTTTCTGCCAGAACTTCGAAGTTTCGCGCGCCGTGCGCGGAAAGGAAATAACGGCAAGGGAGCTTGCCGATATCTTCCGCCGGCTCGAAGATACGGGCGCCGACAACATAAACCTCGTCAATCCCACGCACTACCTTGCGGACATTGCCGAGGCGTTCTCGATATACAGGCCGCGCATCCCCGTGGTCTACAACACCCACGGCTACGAAAAGCCGGAAAGCCTCGAACTTGCCGCGACGTTCACCGACATCTGGCTGCCCGACCTTAAATTTTTAAGCCGCGAACGCGCGGCAAGGTACACGGCGCGGGCGGATTATCCCGACTACGCGCTGCCAGCCATAAGGTACATGGCGCAAAAGCCCGCAACTTTCAGCGCGGAGGGCAAGATGCTCACCGGCTGCATAGTGCGCCACCTCATCATGCCCATGGGCGTGGAAGATTCCGTGGCGGCGGTGCGGTTCGTGGCGGAGCTGCCGCGCGGCGTTTATTTCAGCCTGATGAGCCAATACACCCCCTGCGGCGACATAGCGGACTTCCCCGAATTGCAGCGCGGCGTAACCGCGCGCGAATATAAAAAAGTGCTCGCCGCGGCGGAGGAGGCGGGGCTCGAAAACGTATTTTTACAGCAAAGGAGCAGCTCTTCGCGTGATTTTATCCCGCGGTGGGATTACTGACGGCGCGTCCGCCGTTTTACCGTAAAAAAATATGCTTGTAACTTTCAGCAACGTCACGTTCGCCTACGCGGGCAACGTCGTATTAAAAAATCTTGATTTTGCCGTAAACGAGGGCGAGCGTATCGGACTCGTCGGCGAAAACGGCGCGGGCAAGACCACGCTCCTCAGACTCGTCACGGGCGAACTGTATCCCGAAAGCGGCGCCGTGCAAAAAAAGAACGGCGTCTTAGTGGGCTTTCTCGCCCAGACGGGCGGGCTGGAGGCGGAGGGCACCGTCTATTCGGAGATGCTGTCCGCGGTAAGGCCGCAGCTGGACGCCGTTGCAAGGCTCGCGGAACTTTCGCGCAAGCTGGCGGAGGCGCGATACGGCAGCGCGGAGTACGCCGCCCTGTCCGCAAAGTACGAACAGACCGAGCGCTATATAGCCGCGCACGGCTGTTACGACGCCGAGGTGCGCGTGCGCACCGTGCTTTCCGGCATGGGTTTTTCCGGAATGTACGACCAAAAGGTGTCCGCGATGTCCGGCGGGGAAAAGACCAGGCTCAAACTCGCCCGCCTGCTGCTGGAAGAACCCGACCTGCTCATTCTGGACGAACCGACCAACCACCTCGACTTAAAGACGCTGTTCTGGCTGGAAGATTACCTTTCGGCGTTCAAGGGCGCCGTTATGGCCGTTTCGCACGACCGTTACTTTTTAGACCGCGTCGCCGCGCGCGTCCTGGAGGTGGAGGACGGCAGGGTATATTCATATCCCGGCAACTATACCAAATTCAAAACGCTCAAAGCGCAGCGCGTCGCCCTCGAACAAAAGGAGTACGAACGCCTCGTTCAGGAGCGCGCCCGCCTTAAAGATTACGTGGACAGGAACATAGTGCGCGCCACTACGGCAAAGTCGGCGCAGAGCAGGGTAAAGCAGCTGGAAAAGCTGCCGGAACCGGTAAAACCGTATCTCCCGCCCGCGCCCCCGCGCTTTAAGTTCTCCTTTTCCGTGCAGCCGGCGTCCTGCGTGCTGTCCGTAAACGGGCTTTCGCTTTCCGCCGGCGGTAAAACGCTGTTTTCGGACGCCTCGTTCACGCTCGGCAGGGGCAGAAAGCTGGCGGTGGTGGGCGAAAACGGCACGGGCAAATCCACGCTGCTCAAACTTATCGCCGGCGGAGGCAACGCCGCATGCGTTCTCGGCAGGTACGTGCGCGCAGCCTATTACGACCAGGAAAACCTCAACCTCGATCCGGAAAACACCGTGCTCGCCGAACTGTGGGAGCGGCACGCGGGAGCTTCGCAGACGGAAGTAAGGGCGGCGCTCGCGCGGTGCGGCCTTGCCGAAGAGGACATGCATAAAAAGGTGTGCGAACTTTCCGGCGGCGAACGCGCCAAGCTGGCGCTGTGCGTCGCAGGGGCGGAGGAGGGCAACCTGCTCGTGCTGGACGAACCGACCAACCACCTCGACCTGCCCGCAAGGGAGAGTCTGGAGCGGGCGCTCAAAGAGTTCGGCGGCACCGTCGTGTTCGTCAGTCACGACCGCTATTTCGTGGCTGCCGTGGCGGACTGCGTGGCGGAGATAGAGGGCGGCAGGCTGACGTATTGCGAGGGCGGCTACGAAAGCTGGCGTCAGGCAAAAAAACTTGCCGCGGAAAGGCTTGCATGGCAGCGCGAGGCCGCCGCGCGCGAGGAATACGCCGAGCGCAGAAAGGAGGGTTGGCGCTCTAAAAAAGAAAGGGCTGCCGAGGCGGCCGCAAAGAGCCGCATAAAGCAGATAGAGGCGGACATATCCCGCAGCGAAGCCGAGGAGGCGGAGGTGCAAAGCGCCCTCGCCGATCCCGCCGTCACCGCCGATTACAAAGAGGTGGAACGGCTTTGCGGCAGGCTTTCGCAGATAAAAAAACGGCAGGAAGAGCTGTATTCGGAATACGAAAAACTCATCTGACGCAAGAGGTGACTTTATGGACGAAAAAAACGAAAAACGGCAGCAGGCGCCGCAGGATGAGCAGCAGGAACGCCCCGTCCGCCACACCATCTCGGCGGAAGAGACGTTCACGCTCGCCAAGGACGTGTTCGATCTGCGCTGTTTCATAAAAAACATATATTCCAACCGCGCGGTCATCGCCCGCAGGCTCAACCTGTTCTCGCTGGTGTGCAGCCTTATATTCACCATGTTCTATGCGGCGTTCACCGTGTATTCGGTGGTGGCGGGCACCTTTTCGCTGGGCATGGAGATAGCCATCTGGTGCATGCTCGGCATATACGTGGTGTTCGTCGTGCTCCTGGTGCTGGTCACTTACTTTGCGGTGGACGCCACCACGCGCACGGTAAAGCGTTATAACAAGGCGCTCAAGATCTTCCGCATGTGCATAAGGCTCGTATCCATAATACTCGCCGTCGTGGCGATATCCGCGGGCACGGGCAAGCTGAACACCTCCGCGGGAATAGCCGTGGAAACGGTGCTCATAATAATCTCCATACTCATAATAATAATCCAGGCTATCCCGCTGCTGTTCGGCGGCGTCACCAACCTCGCCCGCTGGGCTTTCGCGCCCGCAAAGGGCAGGGCGCGCTTTGCCGTGGTGCTGCTCGAATGGTACGAACTCGTGCGCGAGGGCGTGGAGAACTCCCCTTCCACGAGCAGGATATCCCCCAAATACGTTGCCGACATCAACCGCTGCATAGACGGCTACCTCATCCCCGCGCTCGGAAAAAAATACATAACCTCCGTAAGCGCGCAGGACATATACAACACCGTGGAGGCGGCGCCGGAGGAGCTGCGCGGCATCGCGGAGGGCGTGTTCAAACGCGTGTTCGGCTACGCCGCGGAGTGCGGCTACGTCAATTCCGATCCCACCCGCGCTATGGAGCTGGACGATAAGCTCAACGGCCCGGAAAAAAAGCCCCGCCGCACGATAAAGACGAGGCTGATGGACCTGGGCAAAAAGATAGGAAAATCGATAGTCAAAAGTTACCTGGACGACGGCAAATAAGCCCGTCCGGGCGCATAAAAAAACGGGGGCGCGCCGCAGTATGCGGCGCGCCCCTTTTGCAAAAAGAGCGTATTTCAGAATTTCGTAAGTTTGAACAGGTAGCTTTCCAGCTCGTCCGCGCTTATGCGTATCTGTTCCATGCTGTCGCGGTCGCGCACGGTAACGGTGCCGTCTTCCAGCGTTTGGAAGTCCACCGTTATGCAGCAGGGAGTGCCTATCTCGTCCTGCCTGCGGTAACGCTTGCCTATGCTGCCCGTCACGTCGTAAGTAACGGAAAAGCTCTTTGCAAGCTCGGCGTAAAGTTCCTGCGCCTTTTCCGCAAGGTTCTTCTGCAGCGGCAGTACCGCCGCCTTGTAGGGCGCAAGGAAGGGGTGCAGGTGCAGCACGGTGCGCACGTCGTTCTTTTCGGCGTCCAGCACCTGCTCGTCGTAAGCGTCGGTCAGCACGGCAAGCACGGTGCGCTCCACGCCCAGCGAAGGTTCTATAACGTATGGGATGTATTTTTCGCCCGTTACGGGATCGGTGTATTCCATGCTCTCGCCGCTCTCGTTCTGGTGCTGCGTAAGGTCGTAGTCCGTCCTGTCGGCAACGCCCCACAGCTCTCCCCAGCCGAACGCGAAGTTATATTCGAAGTCCGTAGTCGCCTTGGAATAAAAGCACAGCTCTTCGGGCGAGTGGTCGCGCAGCTTTATGTTCTCCTCTTTTATGCCTATCGAAAGCAGCCAGTCGCGGCAGTAATCTTTCCAATATCCGAACCATTCGAGGTCGGTGCCCGGCTTGCAGAAAAATTCCAGCTCCATCTGCTCGAACTCGCGCACGCGGAATATAAAGTTGCCCGGAGTTATCTCGTTGCGGAAGCTCTTTCCTATCTGCCCTATGCCGAAGGGCACGCGCATGCGCGCGGAGCGCTGCACGTTTTTGAAGTCCACGAATATGCCCTGCGCCGTTTCGGGGCGGAGGTAAACGGTGTTGGTGCTGTCCTCCGTTACGCCCTGAAAGGTCTTGAACATCAGGTTGAACTTTCTTATGGGCGTAAAATCGCTCTTGCCGCACGCGGGGCAGACTATCTTGTGCTCGGCTATGAACTGCTCCATCTGCCCGTTGTCCATGGCTTCCACCTTTACGTCGAGGCCGTGTTTTTTGCAGTAATCTTCGATAAGGTTGTCCGCCCTGTGCCTCGTTTTGCAGTTCCTGCAATCCATAAGCGGATCGGAAAAGCCGCCTATGTGGCCGGAGGCCTTCCAGGTGCGCGGGTTCATCAGTATCGCGCAGTCGAGCCCCGTGTTATAAACGTTCTCCTGCACGAATTTTTTCCACCACGCGCGCTTTACGTTGTTTTTAAGCTCCACGCCCAGGGGGCCGTAATCCCAGGTGTTGGCAAGCCCGCCGTATATCTCGCTGCCCGGGAATATAAAGCCCCTGTTCTTGCAAAGGGCCACCAGCTTTTCCTGCGTTACCGCTCTCTTTTTGTCTGCCATAAGTATTTCTCCCGAAGAATTCCGCGCCGCAACGCGCACGCGGGTATTTGAGTCACATAAATTTTAGTAAAAAAGCGTATGCAAGTCAAGCGATTGAACTCGCAATTACCGCGCCGCCGCACCTTTGCCCAAAAAAATCTGCTTTATTATAAAAAATATTGCGATAAACTATGTACTTTCGGGTGCATGTTGTGATATAATCGTGTAAAGCGAGATTTATTTTACAAGGTGAAAGATGCTCTCCGACATAGAAATTGCAGAAAGCTGCGTTATGCAGCCGATAACGCGCGTCGCCGCGACGCTCGGCCTTTCGGAGGACGAGCTGGAACTTTACGGCAGGTATAAGGCAAAGATAAACCTTAAAAAAGTAAAGCCCAAGGCGAAACTCGTGCTCGTTACGTCCATAAACCCTACGCCCGCGGGCGAGGGCAAGACCACCGTGTCCATCGGTCTTGCCGACGGCATGAAAAAGCTGGGCAAAAAGGTGTGCCTCGCCCTGCGCGAACCTTCGCTCGGGCCGGTGTTCGGCATAAAGGGCGGCGCGGCGGGCGGCGGATACGCCCAGGTCGTGCCCATGGCGGACATAAACCTGCACTTCACGGGCGACCTGCACGCAATAACGGCGGCAAACAACCTGCTCTGCGCCGTGATAGACAACCACATATTCCGCGGCAACGAACTTAAAATAAAGGAAGTATATTTCCATCGCTGCATGGACATGAACGACCGCGCCCTGCGCGATCTCACGATAAATTGCGAGGCCGGCAGCATGAAGGGCTGCCGGAGCTATACGCGCAGGGAGCACTTCGACATAACCGCCGCCTCGGAGATAATGGCGGTGCTCTGCCTTGCCACGGACCTTGCCGACTTAAAGCGCAGGCTGGAAAACATAGTGGTGGGCGAAAACGAAAACGGCGACTTCGTTTACGCGCGCGATCTGCGCGTTGCGGGCGCCATGGCTGTTCTTTTGAAAGACGCGATAAAGCCCAACCTGGTGCAGACGCTCGAGGGTACCCCCGCGATAGTGCACGGCGGGCCGTTTGCCAACATAGCCCACGGCTGCAACTCCGTGCGCGCCACTTACACCGCGATGACGCTTGCCGACTACGCCGTAACGGAGGCGGGATTCGGCGCAGACCTCGGCGCGGAAAAATTCCTCGACACCAAGTGCCGCGTCGCGGGCATCCAGCCCGACTGCATAGTGGTGGTGGCAACGGTAAAGGCGCTAAAACTGCACGGCGGCGCAAACAAGGCGGAGCTTGCCAAAGAGGATCTCAAAGCGCTCGCCGCAGGGCTGCCCAATCTTTTGAAGCACGTCGAAAACATGAAAAAGGTCTATTCCAAGCCCGTGGTCGTGGCAATGAACAGGTTTGCCACCGACACCCGCGCGGAGATAGAGGCGGTGCTCTCCGCCTGCGACGAAGCGGGCGCGCCCGCCGTGTTCACCGACGTGTTCTTAAAGGGCGGCGAGGGCGGAAAGGCGCTTGCCGAAAAAGTGGTGTGGATGTGCGAAAAGCACAGTGAACTCACCTATGCTTACGACCTCGGCGCGGATATAAAGACCAAGATAAACGACATAGTCACCAAAGTTTACGGCGGCGACGGCGCCGACTACACCGAAGAGGCCGAGCGCGCCGTGGCCGACATAGAGGGCAAGGGGATAAAGGGCGTGCCCGTGATAATAGCAAAAACGCAGTATTCCCTTTCGGACGATCCCAAAAAGCTCGCCCGCCCGCAGGGCTTCAGGATAACCGTGCGCGACGTCGTCTATAAGGGCGGCGCGGGGTTCGTGGTCGCCGTAGCGGGCGATATAAATCTCATGCCCGGGCTGGGCAAGGTGCCCGCGGCGGAGCGCATAGACACGGATGCCGACGGCAACGTAACGGGATTGAGCTGAATCCACGAAAAATCTTTCATACACGGTCCGGATCAGATATATGGCAGAAAACAAAGAACTCGGATTACCCGAGGCGTCTAACTTTATAGAACAGATAATAAACGAAGAGCTTGCCGCCGGCAAGTTCGAAAGCGTGGGCAACAAGCTGAGGGTGCGCTTCCCGCCGGAGCCTAACGGCTACCTGCACATAGGCCACGTCAAAGCGCTCTCCATCAACTACGCGGTAAAGGAAAAGTACCGTGCCGAATTCAACCTGCGCATGGACGACACCAATCCCGCCAAAGAGGACTACGAATACGTAAACGCCATAATAAAGTCCCTTGAATGGCTGGGCATAAAATACGACCGTCTGGTGTTTGCGTCCGATTATTACGACAGGCTGTACGAAATAGCCGAAAAGTATATCCTGGACGGCAACGCCTACGTGTGCGACCTCTCCGCGGAGGAGATAACCGCCACCCGCGGCACTCTTACGGAGCCGGGCACGCCCTCGCCGTACAGGAACAGGAGCGCGGAAGAAAACCTGCGCCTCTTCCGCGAGATGAAGGCGGGAAAGTATCCCGACGGCGCAAAGGTGCTGCGCGAAAAGATAGACATGGCTTCGCCCAACATAAACATGCGCGATCCCGTAGTCTACCGCATAGCGCACGTTTCGCACTACCGCACGGGCGACAAGTGGTGCATATATCCCATGTACGACTTCGCGCATCCCGTTTCGGACGCCATCGAGGGCATAACCCATTCGCTGTGCTCGCTGGAATTCGAAAATCACCGTCCGCTCTATAACTGGTTCATCGAAAAGGCGGGTTTCCCCGCGCCCGTGCCCAGGCAGATAGAGTTTGCAAGGCTGAACATAACCAACACGCTCATGTCCAAGCGCTACCTCAAAAAGCTGGTGGACGAAGGCGTGGTAAGGGGCTGGGACGATCCCCGCATGCCCACGCTCGCCGGACTCAAAAACAGGGGCGTGCCCGCGCCCGCGCTCAAAAAATTCGTCTCGGACGTGGGCGTGGCAAAGGCTTACGGCGTGGTAAGCTCCGCCCAGCTCGACAGCTGCGTACGCGATTTCCTCAACGAAAACGCCGAACGCGCCATGGCGGTGCTCTCCCCCTTAAAGCTCACGATAACCAATTACGAGGGCGAGGAGGAGCTGGACTTCGAAAAAAATCCCGTAAAGCCCGGCTGCGGCACGCGCAAAATAAAGTTTTCCGGCAGCGCGTATATCGACCGCGAAGACTTCGCGCTTGTTCCACCTCCCAAATACAAGCGCCTCACGGTGGGCGGCACCGTGCGCCTGAAAGGCGCTTACATCGTCCGCTGCGACGAGGCGGTGCAGGATAAGGACGGCGTAGTGACCGAACTCAAATGCACGTATTTCCCCGAAAGCCGCAGCGGCAGCGACCTTCCCTGCGCCGTAAAGGCAAAGGGCGTTATTCAGTGGGTGGACG
Source organism: uncultured Clostridia bacterium (assembly GCA_944341315.1). GTDB lineage: Bacteria > Bacillota > Clostridia > Christensenellales > Borkfalkiaceae > Coproplasma. The sequence goes on along the minus strand of CALVLW010000023.1, from coordinate 11,041 downwards.
CAAAATACGGCGCGGACGCCGAGTTCCGCCGCTACGAAAGCCTGCTCAAAGACGAGCAGTACCCCGACCAGGACTACGCCGAACGGCTCAATTACGACAGCGAGCACGTCTTTGAGCCGTTCGGCGTAGTCCTGGTCGGCTCAATTACGACAGCGAGCACGTCTTTGCGGGCAAGGCGGAGCCTTACCTTGCCGAAGCGGAGGAGGATACCCCCTTCCAGCTGATGCGCACGGGCTACTTCAAAAAATGCACGCAGGGCGGCGCGCTCGTACTTTCGGAAATAGTCTCCTTAAAGGATACGTTCAATAAATAAAAGCAATAAAACGCGCGGGCTCCGCCCGTAAGTTTGCCCCCGCCTTCGGGGGCGGAGGAGTTTTATGTTAGTAAACGTAATAGCAATATCCGCCGTGGCGGTGATTCTGCTTATTGCCCTTATAACCGGCCTCGTAAAGGGTTTCACCAACACGAAGACGTGGGCAACGGAATACCTCTTCACGGTGATACTGTCGGTGCTCGTCTACGCGCTTGCAGACCTCTCCGGCATGAAGCCGTGGCTGGCGTTCTCGCTTAAAATAGGCACGGCGGTCGTGTTCATGCTGCTGTTCGCGCTGCTCTCTTCCCGCGGCAAGAGCATGCTGGAAAACGCCATGGCAAAGTCGCGCAAGCGTTCGTATTACAAGCAGTACGGCGCGCGCGAACAGAACAGGCTGCAGATACTCGACGCGATAGAAAAGGGCGACGAGCGGGCGTATAAGAGCCTCACCAAGCGCGAATTTCCCGAAAGCAGCGGCGGCGCGGGCGTTGCAAACGCCGTCTGCGGCGCGATAACGCTCATGATAAAGGCCGTAGTGGTATTCGGGCTCGTCGCCATGGCGGTGTTCGCCGTGCTCGACTTTACTCAGCTCCCCTTCGTTGCGGAAAAGCTCGGCAAAGTGTACGAAAGCGGCGTCTGGAAGTTCGTTTCCAAATTCCTGTTCGATTTCGTTGCGATAGGCGTCATATTCTTTGCCATAAGATCGGGCTTCCGCTCGGGCGTGATAAGCGTGCTCTGGGCCGTCGCCGTTCTGGGCATGATAGGCGGCTCGGTATATCTCTCCTATTGGCTCAGCTTCAACAACGCGTCTTTCATCTCCACGGCCGGCTCGCTTGCAAACGGCGCGTTCGGCGGCGCGGCGGACAGGTGCGCGGAAATAATGAACGGCCTCGGCATGAGCAAAGTCACCGACGTAACGGTGTGCCAGCTCGTCATAACGGCGGCGATGTCGCTTATCCTGATAATAGTGTCGGTCGTGATCGGCGCGGTGGTGGGCGGAATAATCGGCCGCGCGCGCGACGGCGCCGCGTTCAATACTGCGGACGGCATAATAGGCGCCGTGGTGGCGTTCGCCGTCGTATGTGCGATAATGCTCTTTGCCGGCGCGGTGCTCTATTCGCTGCGCGACCTCGACATGATGGCGGCGTTCGACGGATACATGCATTACACCGCGTCCGACGGCACCGTAAAGCCCGCGGCGATAGCCTCCGTATTCTACGATGCCAATCCGCTCAACGGCTTGAAATTCATAGCAGATCTGCCTGTACGCGGCTGGTTTGCGTAAAAACAAAAAAAGCGCGCCCGCGGCAAAAGCCGCGGGCGCTCCTCTTTCGCCCGGTCAGAAGTTCTTTTCGCAAAAACTTTCGCAGCAGGTGCACTGCTCGCTGCCGCAGCCGATGCGGATCTTGCCGAGGGTGCAGTTGGCGCCCTCGCTGTTGTACTTGCAGTTCTTTACGTCGCAAGCCACGCCCGTGTTTATGTTCTTCATAAAACACCTCCCGATATATTGTGCCCCGTCCCGCGCCGTTATATACACCCTTGACAAATCGCGCAAAACGGCCTATAATATAAAAAAACGAATAAACCAAAGGAGTGCGGCTATGCGCGTTATATTGCTTAAAGACGTAAAAGGACAGGGCAAAAAGGGCGACCTCGTGGAGGTGAGCGACAGCTACGCCCGCAACTATCTCATCAAAGGCGGCTATGCCGAACAGGCCACGGCGGTAAAGATAAACGACATCGCCCAGAAAAAGGCGGCGGCGGACTTCCACAGGGCGGAAGAGGAAAAGGCCGCGCGCGAACTCGCCGGAGAGCTTAAAGGCAGGCGCTTTTCGGTAAGCGTAAAGGCGGGCGCAGGCGGCAGGCTGTTCGGTTCGGTCACCGCGGCGGACATCGCGGAAGCGCTTGCCGAGGCGGGCTATCGCGTGGACAAAAAAAAGATAATCCTTTCCTCGCCCCTGCGCGAGGCGGGCGAAAGGGAGGTGGAGCTCCGCCTGTTCGAGGGCGTAAGCACCAAGGTCACGATAAGCGTAGTGGCCGTCACGCAGTAAAAAACGTGGCGCCCGCGGCTCCGCCGCGGGCGTTTTTTTTGCGTTATCTTCCTTTTTACGACTTTTATCGCTTATACGATTTTCTTATCCGGTATTGACAAATGGACGGCACATATGTATAATCTAATGTGTCGGGCGCCGTTATCGGGCTCCGTCGTACCGCCGCTTTTTTGCCTTTGCGCGGCGGCGGAATAAGCAAGGGGGCGCCGCGTTTTGCGGCACGGAATATGAACGATCTGTTGCTGTCCGTATGGACGGACGTAAAATCTTTTCTTACGGAAAATCTCAATTGGGCGATAATCGCCGTATGCGCGGCGGTAGCCGCGGCGGCGGCCGTCGTCGTGGTCGTATGCGCCGTAAAAATCAGCCGCATCCGCAGGCAGGAAAGGAGCGGCGCACGGCTTGAAAGCGTACCCGGCGGCGATCTTTCCGCCGCGCGGGAAGTAAGGGAGGAGGCCGAGGAACGGATATCGCCGCAGAACGCCGCATATCCCGCGCCGGAAGCGCCCGAAACGGAGCAGCCGCAGGCGGTGCTTTCTGCGGAAGACGTCCCCGCTGAAGTTGCGGCGCAGCCCGCGGAGGGCAGGATAACGTTCGTAAAGCCCCGTCCGGGCATGCTCATCCGTTACCGCTACAACCGCAGTTTCACCGCAAAGCTCATACAGTCGGAAGATAAGGTCAAGCGGTGGTATTCCGAGCTTAAAAAGGCGCTGCTCTCCTATAAAAAGGTCACGCCCCGCACGAGCTGGCGGCACGAAAGTTTCCGCTTTGGCAGGCCCACGGCGGCAAAGTTCGTCATACGCGGCAAAACGCTCTGCCTGTGCCTTGCGCTCGATCCCGCGGCGTACGCCGAAAGCAAGTACATAATCGACGATATGTCGCGCTATTCAAAGTTCGCCGCCACGCCGCTGCTTTACAGGATAAAGAACGACCGCCGCTGCCGTTACGCCAAGGAGCTCGTCGCCGCGCTGTTCGCGGACGCCGAGGGCGCCGTTCCTCCGCAGGAGGACTTTTCCGATATCCCCTACGAGGATACGCAGTCGCTCGTGGAGCGCGACCTCGTCCGCATAGTAAGCTACCGCGAGGTGGCCGCGGAGGAAGGGGGCGCCGCGGAGGAATACGAGGACGACGACGATTTTGCGGGCGAGGACTTTGAAGACGAAGAGGACGACGAGCTGGAAGAGGTCAGCGCGGCAGACGCGGGCTCGCTTATGGCGGACGACAGGGCAAAGCTGCGCGTCCAGCAGGGCGAAGCCCTCTCCGACAGGAGCAAGGCGGCAGTCGTGAACGTAGACACGCTCGACAAGTTCTTTGCGGAGGGCGAAAAGGTTACTCTCGGCGAAATAAAGCGCCGCGTGCCGTTCGTCGCAAACAACGTCACTTACGTAAAGGTGCTCGCGCGCGGCACGCTTACCAAACCGCTCGTCGTCGTTGCCGACGACTTCTCGCTCGAGGCGGTAAAGATGATAGTGCTCACGGGCGGCAGGGCGATAAAAAACAGAAAATAAAAACGTAAAGCGCGGCGGCACGCAAAGTGCCGCCGCTATCTATTTGAACTTTATCTCGCGCGGGGCGCGGTATTCCTGCCGCCTGCGCTTCTGCTTTTTTTCCACTATGTAATAAACGGGCTCCGGCCGTTCGGGTTTTTCCTGCGGCCCGGGCTTTTTTTCTTCCGTGCGCCGCAGGCTTTTAAGTCCGAGCAGGGCAAGTTTTACCGCGTGCACCGCAATAAAACAGGCAATAAACAGTATAAAAAGATAAAGTATGCCGATCGCTTCCATGCCTGCATTATAACGCCGCAGCGCGCGTATATTTTGCGGATATTGCGGGAATAATGTATTACTTTATATAAAAGAGGTGCCATAATGGAAAATGAAGAAAACGTCGTGATCACCGCGCAGGAGCGGGAGGAATTCGAAGAGTACAAGCGGCGCAAGCGCATTGCGGAGGCGCGCGCCGTTGCCGCCAGGATGGAGCTCGACCTGATGCAGCCCGGGGCGGACGCTCCCGCGGTGCTCTCCGCGGTAAAGGACGCCGAAAAGTGCGGGCTGGGCGGGGTGGCGGTGCCGCCGTACTTCGTAAGCATGTGCGCGCGGCTTGCGGCAAAGCCCGCGGTGGTGTGCTGCATATCGCCGTTCGGCGGCGCGGAAACGTCCGAAGCCAAGGTGTTCCAGCTCAGGCGCGCCGTGCGCTCGGGCGCTGCCGCCGCCGAGGTCACCGCGCCCGTGCCCGCCATAAAGGAGGGCGCGTGGAGTTACGTGCGCAGGGAACTTAAAAAACTGCGCTCCGCCGCAAAAAAGACCGAACTGAGGATAACGGCGGAAGCCCCGCTGCTCACCGTAAAGGAAGCGGAACGGCTGTGCCTGCTTGCCGCGGACTGCGGCGTAACGTGCGTGCGGGTGGGCAGTTCCGCCTGTGCGGACGAAGAGCTCTCGCAGATAAGTTCCGCCGTCCGCGGCAGGTTAAAGATAAAAGCGTGCGGCGCCGACACCCCCGCGCGCATAGCCACCCTGCTGGAACTCGGCGCGGACGTCGTTTCGTCGCGTTCGGCGGTGGAGGTGGCAAGGGCGGTGCTGGCTGCGGCGGAGTAGATTTCAACATTCTTTTTACGCCGCTTTCCCTCGGATATGCGTCGCAATACTGTGTCGCGCTTGCGCACTCCTCGGTCACGTACGTCGGTGTACGCTCCCGTCGTCGTTTGCGCACGCTCCTTGTCTTGCTCGCATCTCCAAGGGTTAAACGGGCGGGATATGCGTCGCAATACGGTGTCGCGCTTGCACACTCCTCGGTCACGTACGTCGGTGTACGCTCCCGTCGTCGTTTGCGCACGCTCCTTGTCTTGCTTGCATCTCCGAGGGTTAAACGAACGGGATTGCGGCGCATTTCATTGTTGCGCGCTTAATCAAAGGTGTAACGGGCGGCGGTCACGAAAAATTTCTCTCTTGCCCCCCTTGCCTAAAGGGGGGACGGCGCAGTGAAACGGCGCCGAGGGGGGATAGGGAGCGCGGAAAACAAAAACGTAAAGCAAAAGCGCGCCGCGCGGCTTTAAGCCGCGCGGCGCGCTTTCGTGAAAATCCGTCGTGAACGCGTTCAGTTTTTTGCCCGCACGGTCTTTCCGGCGGCGGGTACTGCGGCCGCGTCTTTTGCGCCGCGCCTGTCTTTGCCCATAAAGAATATCCCCAGCGAACCGGGGCCGACGTGCGCCCCGCTTACTATGTCGAAGTATTCTATCGTAACGTCTTCGGCGCCCATGCCGCGCACCGTCTCTGCAAGCGCAAGCGCGTCTTCCTCGCAGTTGCAGTGGCTTATCGCCACCGTGCTGCCTTCGGGGAATACGGCAAAGTTTTTATAACATTCCGCAAGCTCGGCGACCGATCTCCTCCTGCCGCGCACCTTGCCGCACATCGCTATCTTGCCGTTGCCGTCCGCTTTCAGGATGGGTTTTATGTTCAAAAGAGTGCCCGCAAGCGCCACCGCGCCCGAGATCCTTCCGCCCTTTTTAAGGTATTTCAGGTCGGCTACGGTAAAGTAAGAATTCAGCCTGAAACGGTTGCTCTCCAACCAACGGAAGCACACTTCCGCGCTCTCGCCCATGTTTTTAAGGCGGGCGGCCTGCACCGCCAAAAGCCCTTCGCCAAAGCCCGAGTTTGCCGAATCGAACACGTAAGCCCTGTGCCCGGGGTAATCTTTTTCCAGCTGTTCCGCGGCAAGGCACGCCTGCCTGTAAGTGCCGCTCACCTGCGCGGAGATGATTATCATCAGCGCGTCCCTGCCCTCTTTAAGCGAATTTTCCGCTTCTTCGTAAAAGCGCTGCGCCGTGATAAGGGATGTGGAAACGTCCGCGCCGCGGCTCATCGCGTCGTAAAAATCGTGCGCGTCCTCGGAAAACGGCCTGCCGTTATAGCAGACGATCTTTTTCCCGTCGCAGGTGCACTCGTAGGGGATGACTTTTATCCCGCAGTCGGCTATCATCTTTTCCGTAAGGTTTGCCGAAGAATCGGCGTAGATATCGAATTTTTCGTTCATGTTCGCTCCTTTATGTTTTTTTAAGCGGGCGCCGCGCGCCCTCGTGAACGTCCGTTTGTTGCGGGCGCTGCGCTTACGCGTTTGCCCGTATCTGTATTATACACCGTGACCGCCGCGCGCACACCCTAATGTTGCGCGCCCGCCTTCTACGGATTTTTTTGCGCCGTAAACCGACCGTATGCGCCGCTCTACCGCAAAAATTTCACGCTCTACTCACGGTAGAGTTTGCAAATTTGTTGCTTTGCCTGCCGTTATATGCTAAAATTATGGTATGAGCGGAGAAGATATAAAAGAGATAATCGCAGAAAACCTTTTGCGCTTCCGCACGCAGTCGGGGCTTACGCAGGCGCAGCTTGCAGACCTGCTCAACTATTCCGACAAAGCCGTCTCCAAGTGGGAGAGGGGGGAATCGGTGCCCGACATACGCGTGCTCGTGCAGATAGCGGGGATATATAACGTAAAGCTGGACGACCTCGTCACCCGCCCCGCGGAAAAGCACGTAAAGCCGGAGCTCAACAAGCGCAAAAAGCGCGCCCTTATAACGCTGCTGTCGTCCGCGCTGGTATGGTTCATCGCCACGGGCATATTCGTTATCCTCAGCCTTATCGACGGCATAGACCGCGAATACCTCGTGTTCGTGTGCGCCCTTCTGCCCGCGGCGGTGGTGCTCACCGTGTTTTCGGCGCTGTGGGGCAACCGCCTTACCACGGCGCTCGCCAGCTCGTTCCTGCTGTGGTCGATAGCCGCGATAATATTTACTTTCATATACCTGTTCACGGAAATACAGAGCACCTGGCTGATATTCGTCGCGGCGGCGGTGTTCCAGCTGCTTATAATCTTCTGGTTCGTGTTCCGTAAGCTGAAATGGCCGCAGCACCGCATATGATATATGCGTGAAGACTCGTTCGCTGATATCCGTATGCGGCGCGGGCATAGCCTGCTTTGCTTTCTGCATGTTCTTCGGCGGCTGCCTTAAATGCGCCGCCGCGGCGTTTGCCTCCGGCGCGCTGCTGTACGCGGCGGCGCCGTACGTACCGCGCCCGTTCCGTCTTTTTGCGGTGGCGGCGGCGTGCGCCTTTGCGGCGCGCGTTTCCGGACTCTGCGCGGCGTTCGTCCTCGGCACGGCGATGCCGTTCGTGCCCGGGCTTGCGCTCTGCAACGGACTGTACGGGCTGCTGCGCGCGAAAAAGGGCGCGGCAAAAACCGTGCTGCGCTCGTTGTGCGGCGCGTTTGCAATGGCGGCGGGGCACGCGCTGTTCGTGCCGCCCGTATCTTCGTTCCCGCCTCCCTGCCTGTTCTGGGGCGCGGCGGGGGCCTTCGGATTCGCGCTCATGCTCGGCGTGCCGCGCCCGTTCAGGGGCGCGCTTTGTGCGTTTTTGTGTAGTGCGGCGTGCCTGTTTACGGGCACTTTCGTTGCAATGTTTGCGGCATATTCGGCGTGCTTTTTGCTAAAAAGCCCCTCACTTGCCAAAACGGCGGCGGTGCCGCTCGTTCCGGGCGGCGGGCTTATCGTCGCCTTCGCCGCGCTCATGCGCGGCAGCTTTGCGCTTTTTTCTGGCATGCTGCTTTTAAGCGCGTACGCCTTTTCGTGCATCGCGCTCGCGCGGCTGTGCGCACACCTCGTTTTTTTCGCCGCAGGCGCGGGCCGTGCCGCGCGTAAAGCATGTCGTGCCCGCGGCGCTTTACTTTGAACTCAGGCCGTTATAAGATAACTAAGGAGATATACGATGGATCTTAAAAAACTTGCTTCCAGGCTGATCCCGGACGAAGACCTGCCTTCCCTTGCCGACTGCGAAAGGGCTTATCCCCCGCGTGACCTGCCGGAAGGGGCGGAGGTGACCAGGCTCGCGCCCTCGCCCACGGGTTTTATACACCTCGGCAATCTTTACAGCGCGCTCGCCGACGAACGCGCCGCGCACACCACGGGCGGCGTGTTTTACCTGCGCATAGAGGACACCGACGAAAAGCGCAAGGTGGAGGGCGCCGTGGAATCGGTGATACGCTCGCTCGATTACTTCGGGCTCAGGTTCGACGAAGGCGCCGAGATAGACGGCGAAAACGCCTACGGCCCGTATTATCAGCGCAGGCGCGCGCAGATATACCGCGCCTTTGCCAAAGACCTTCTGGAGCGCGGGCTGGCATATCCCTGCTTCTGCACGGAGGACGAGCTGAACGAAACGCGCAGGGTGCAGACCGAAAACAAGGAGATAACGGGCTACTACGGCAAATACGCAAAATGCCGCGGCCTTTCCGAAGAGCAGATATATAAAAACCTCGACGCCGGCATGCCTTTCGTCATAAGGCTTAAATCGCAGGGGGACGTAAGCGTAAAGCACTCCTTCCGCGACGCGATAAAGGGCAGCATAACCGTAACGGAAAACGACCAGGACGTCGTGATACTCAAATCGGACGGCATACCCACCTATCACTTCGCGCACGCGATAGACGATCATTTCATGCGCACCACGCTGGTGATAAGGGGCGAAGAGTGGCTCTCCAGCCTGCCCATACACATCGAGCTGTTCAAGGTGCTCGGCTTCCCGCTGCCCCGTTACGGGCACACCTGTTCGCTTATGAAGGTGGACGGCGGCACCAAGCGCAAGCTCTCCAAGCGCAAAGATCCCGAACTCTCGCTCGACTTCTACCGCGCCGCGGGCTATTATCCCGCCGCCGTGATCAAATATCTGATGACCATCCTCAATTCCAATTTCGAGGAGTGGTCGGCAAAGAATCCCGAAAAGGACTATACGCAGTTCCCCTTCTCCGGTACAACGATGTGCAAGAGCGTCGCGCTGTGCGATCTGGACAAGCTCAACGACGTCTCCCGCGACGAGCTTGCAAAGCTCTCCCCGGAGGAAACTTACGTTTTCCTCAGGACCTGGGCGGACGAATTCGGCACCGACGCGGATAAAAAGCACTTTGCCGACAAAGATTATATGATAAGCGTCCTCGCCCTCGTAACGGGCGCGGGGCAGAAAAAGCGCCGCAAGGACATAGTGCGCGCCGAACAGGGCGTAAGGCTCGTCGACTACTTCTTCGACGATACGTTCGCGCCCGAATACGACTTCCGCTCCGAAAAGCAGGCGGTGCGCGCGATGCTTACGGGCTTCGCCGCTATATACGACGCTAACGACGGCAATGCCGAGTGGTTCGAAAAGCTTAAACTTGCGGCGGGCAAGGCGGGGTTCGCAACGGACAACGCCTCTTACAAGGCCTCGCCCGAAAGCTTTTCGGGCAGCGTGTCGGACGCGGCGGAGGCGGTGCGCATAGCCGTAACGGGCAGCCCCAACTCCCCCGACCTGTGCACCATAATGCGCATACTCGGCGCGGAACGCTCGCTCGCGCGCATGGCGCGCGCGGCGGAAAGCCTGCAATGAGCGTTTCCTCCGTTCTTTTGCAGCTCGCCTTTCTGTTCTTTGTGGGCAGCTGCCTCGGCTGGTGCATAGAGGTGGTCTTCCGCCGCTGTTTCGGCGCAAAAAAGTGGATAAACCCCGGCTTTCTCACGGGGCCGTATCTGCCGCTTTACGGCTTCGGTCTCACCTTTATGTACGGCATAAGCTTCATTCCCGTCCGCACGGGCGCCGTCTGGGCGGACAAGCTGCTGCTCGTTCTGATATCGGGCGTCGTTTTAACGGCGCTCGAATACGTGGCGGGACTGATATTCGTTAAGGGGATGAAGATCAAACTGTGGGATTATTCCGATCGTCCGGGCAACGTTCAGGGCATAATATGCCCGCTCTTTTCGATGCTGTGGACGGGCGCCGCGGCGATCTACGTCTTTTTCGTCCACGGCTTTGTAACGGGCTGGGTGGCGTGGTTCGTGGGGCACCTCGGCTTTGCCTTTTTCGTGGGGGCGTTCTTCGGCGTGTTCTTCGTCGATCTCGCGCACTCGCTGGACATATCCGTAAAGATCCGCAGGTTCGCCGCCGAACACGGCGTGGTGGTGCACTTCGAAAAGCTTAAAGAGAGCATAAAGGAGAGTATCGAGCGCGGCAGGGCGCGCGCCTCCGAAAGTCTGGAGCGGGCCCGCGGCAAGCTGAAAAAGCGGAAGGCGAGCTTTCTGTTTTCGTTCAGGTCGGATAAGAGCATGCGCGAAATGCTCGCCGATTACCTCAAAGAGCGCGAGGCCGGATCTCCGCGCAGGCATAAAAAGGGCGACGGAGCCGAAGTCTCTGCAGACGAAGGCGGGGACGCGGACGGCGGAAAAGGCGGCGCGGACTGAAATTATTGCACACAGTTTTTTCATGTATTTTATATAAAGTTTACAATCCGGCGCTATACTAATTATATTAATAAAAAACAATTATTTATCGGGCTTTTTAAGAGGAGAACATGTTACAACTTCGCAACATCACAAAGGACTATGCCGTAGGCGACAGCAAAGTCCGGGCACTCAAGGGCATAAATCTTTCCTTCCGCCGCAACGAGTTTGTGTCCATACTCGGCGCGTCCGGCTGCGGCAAGACCACGCTGCTCAACATAATCGGCGGGCTCGACCAATACACCTCGGGCGATCTCATCATAGAGGGCAAGTCCACCAAGGACTATAAGGACGGCGATTGGGATACCTATCGCAACCACCGCATCGGTTTCGTGTTCCAGACCTACAACCTCATTCCCCACCAGACCATTCTCGGCAACGTGGAGCTGG
>CALVLW010000022.1 GCA_944341315.1 uncultured Clostridia bacterium | reverse complement strand
GGAAGAAGGATTTTCCTGTATATAAAGTTGCTTGGAAGGAGTGGTCGGAACCTTTATGTCTGTAATTGTTTATACTTTTTTCAGATTTAGCATGTACAAAGACTTGGCTAAACGCAGCTCCTAAGATAAAGTCACCCCGTACGTGTTCCCACGTAACACGATTTCGAGTCGTGCGCGTTCGACCACTCCGCCATCTCTGCGTGACCATTTGATTTTATAACATTTCGGGATAAATTTCAAGCGTTTTTCCGTTCATTTCGGCGTTTTTTTAATTTTATCCGTCGTTTGCCGCAAATCGGCTTATTTATCGTTGTTCAAGATGACGGATTTTTTGCGGCGATATCCCGGTTTACGGCCTGTCGTCAATCGTTTCATAAGTAAATCTTATATTAAATTTTTTTATGCAAAACATATTTACAAAGGGCAAATTGCATAAAAATGCCCTGTTTTGTTAATTTATTAGCAAAACTTATAACTTTTATAAAAAATCGTTATAAAGAAACGCCGTTCATAAATTTGGCAAAACGTTAAGCGTATGTTATAATTGCCTCAGTTCAATCAAGCGCGGCAACGCCGCGAAAGGAGCAGTTCAGATGACATATGTTGAAAGAGTTTTAAGCGACCTTAAAAAGCGCAACCCCGGCGAGCCGGAGTTCCATCAGGCGGCTACGGAGATACTCACCACACTTGCGCCCGTAGTGGAAAAGCATCCCGAATACGAAAAGGCGGGCCTTCTGGAAAGGTTCGTGGAGCCTGAAAGGGTGATAATGTTCCGCGTGCCCTGGGTAGACGACAAGGGCAAAGTGCAGGTCAACAAAGGTTACAGGGTGCAGTTCAACAGCGCCATCGGCCCTTACAAGGGCGGACTTCGCTTCCATCCTTCGGTAAATCTTTCGATAATAAAATTCCTCGGCCTCGAACAGATACTTAAAAACAGCCTTACCGGCCTTCCCATCGGCGGCGGCAAGGGCGGTTCGGATTTTGATCCCAAGGGCAAGTCCGACCGCGAGATAATGGCGTTCTGCCAGGCGTTCATGACGGAGCTTTACCGCCATATCGGCGCGGATACCGACGTGCCCGCCGGCGACATAGGCGTAGGCGGCAGGGAGATAGGCTTTATGTTCGGCCAGTATAAAAAGATACGCAACGAACACGTCGGCGTGCTCACGGGCAGGGGGCTTACTTACGGCGGCAGCCTCGTAAGGACGGAGGCCACCGGCTACGGCCTTATTTATATCACTGAAGAGGCGCTCAAAGCCCGCGGCGACAGTTTCGAGGGCAAGACGGTGGTCATCTCCGGTTCGGGCAACGTTGCCATCTACGCCTGCCAGAAAGCGCAGTCCCTCGGCGCAAAGGTCGTTGCCATGTACGACTCCAACGGCTATATCTACGATAAGAACGGCATAGACCTCGCCGTCGTAAAGGACATAAAGGAAGTAAAGCGCGGCAGGATAAAGGAATACGCCGAGCGCGTGCCCGGTTCCGTTTACACCGAGGGCTGCAAGGGCATATGGACTATCCCCTGCGACATAGCGCTTCCCTGCGCAACGCAGAACGAAATAGACGCCGAATCGGCAACCGCGCTTGTAAACAACGGCTGCAAGTATGTGGGCGAGGGCGCAAACATGCCCTCCACGCTCGAGGCCATAGACATATTCATGAAGAACGGCGTGGTGTTCCTTCCCGCAAAGGCGGCAAACGCAGGCGGCGTTGCCACCTCTGCGCTCGAGATGGCTCAGTCCTCCGGCAGGATGTTCTGGTCGTTCGAAGAGGTGGACGCAAAGCTCAAGGGCATAATGGTCAACATCTATCGCAATATCGACAAAGCGGCAAAGGATTACGGTTACGAGGGCAACTACGTGATGGGCGCCAACATAGCGGGCTTCGTAAAGGTGGCTGAGGCCATGCTGGCTCAGGGCGTAGTATAAAAAGAATCACTCCATGGCATTGCGGCGGGGCTGTAAAATTCTACGGCTCCGTCGTTTTTTGCGTAGTTTAATTGACTAAATCGTTGCGATATTATAAAATATTACAAAGGTAAAAGACATGAGATTGGTAGTAAAAGTCGGCTCGTCCACGCTTTCGCACAAGACGGGCAAAGTAAATTTACGCATTATAGACAAGCTTTGCAGGGTGCTTGCCGACCTCGATAACGGCGGCAACGAAGTCATTCTGGTGTCTTCCGGCGCGATAGCGATGGGCGTGGGCAAACTCAAACTTGCGCAGCGCCCCGCCGATATTCCCGGCAAGCAGGCGGCGGCTGCGGTGGGGCAGTGCGAACTTATGTATGCTTACGATAAGTGCTTTTCCGATTACGACCGCACCGTGGCGCAGATACTGCTCACCGCCGACGACGTGAAGGACGAGGAGCGGAGGGTTAACTTCGAAAACACTCTCGGCAGGCTGCTCTCGCTGGGCGTCATACCCGTAATAAACGAAAACGACACCGTTGCCACGGGTGAGATCGCCGTGGGCGACAACGACACGCTCGCCGCGATAGTGGCGGTAAGTGTCGGGGCGGATCTTCTCGTGCTGCTCACCGATACGGACGGGCTTTACACGGGCGATCCGCGCACGGACGCCGGCGCCCGCCTCGTGGACGTGGTGGAGGAGATAACTCCCGAACTTTACGCCGCCGCCGGCGGCTCTGGTTCTTTGCTGGGCACGGGCGGCATGTGCACGAAGCTGCAGGCGGCAAAGACGTGCATGGACAACGGCATCGACATGGTTATAGCGCGCGGCAGCGAACCAGCGGTGCTTTACGATATTCTGGAAGGTAAGAGCGCGGGCACGCGCTTTAAGGGTAAAAAAATATGACCACGCGCGAGATGCTTACGGAAGCAAACAAGGTAAAGGCGCAGGTGGCTGCGCTCACTCCGGAAGAAAAGAACGCCGCGCTCTTTGCCATGGCGGACTGCCTCGTCGGCTGCACCGACGCGATACTCGCCGCCAACGCGCAGGACCTGGCCGCGGCAAAGGATTCCGTTTCGGAGGTGATGGCCGACAGGCTGCGCCTGGATAAAAAGCGCATAGAGGGAATGGCGGAGGGCATGCGGCAGGTTGCCGCGCTTCCCGATCCCGTGGGCAGGCGGCTGGAAAGTATAACCCGCCCCAACGGGTTAAAGATAACCAAGGTAAGCGTTCCTCTCGGCGTCGTGGCTATAATTTACGAAAGCCGCCCCAACGTTACTTCGGACGCAGCGGCGCTGTGCCTTAAAAGCGGCAACGTGTGCGTGCTGCGCATAGGCAGGGAGGCATACCGCTCCGCGTCCGCCATAGTGGAGGCGATGCGCGCGGGCCTGCAAAAATGCGGGCTCGACCGCAGGCTCGTGAACCTTGCGGAAGATACCACGCGGCAGAGTTCCGCCGATATCATGGCGGCAACGGGGCTGGTCGATCTGCTCATCCCGCGCGGCGGCAAGGGGCTGATAGACGCATGTGTCCGCAATGCAAAGGTGCCCTGCATACAGACGGGCACGGGCATCTGTCACGTTTACGTCGACGCCGCAGCCGATATCGGCATGGCGCTTGATATAGCGGAAAACGCAAAATGCAGCCGTCCCTCGGTGTGCAACGCCATGGAGGTCTGCCTCGTCAACTCCGCCGTCGCGCAGGATTTTCTTCCTGAATTGTGGCGGCGGCTCGTGGCGGAGCGCGCCGCGTCCCCCGTGCTTTTTAAGCTGGACGAGCGCGCATTTGCGATACTCGGCGGAAGAGAAAACTGCGTGCCCGCAGGCGAGGGCGACTTCGATAGGGAATTTCTCGATTACGTCATGGCGGTAAAGGTGGTGGATTCCGTGCGCGAGGCGATCGGGCATATCGCCGTACATTCCACGGGACACAGCGACTGCATAATAACCGAAGACGCCGCCGCCGCCGATCGTTTCGTAAACGCCGTGGACAGCGCCGCCGTGTACGTGAACGCTTCCACGCGCTTTACCGACGGGGGCGAATTCGGACTTGGCTGCGAGATGGGCATCTCCACGCAAAAACTGCACGCCCGCGGGCCCATGGGGCTGAACGAGCTTACGTCGTATAAGTACGTCGTGCGCGGCGAAGGGCAGATAAGGTAAGACTGATATTTTCATAAAGGGAGGGGAATTTACATAATTTCCCTCCCGTATTATTTGTGTCCAAAAATTTGACAACACCTGTCGCAATATATATAATATCAATGTACGCAAATTCATAAATTCAGGGGAACGATAAGTTTTTATTATGTTTGATGTCGAAAAGGACGTGTTTTACGTCGGCGTAAACGACCATTCCGTCGATCTGTTCGAAGGTATGTACTGCGTGCCGGACGGCATTTCTTACAATTCTTACGTTATTGCAGACGAAAAGGTCGCCGTGCTCGACACCGTGGACGCGGCTTTCGGCGCCGAATGGCTGGAAAATATCCGCAAAGCCCTCGGCGGCAGGCAGCCCGATTATCTCGTGGTGCACCATATGGAGCCCGACCATTCGGCGAATATATTTGCCTTTCTTAAAGAATATCCCTCTGCGCGGGTGGTGGGCAACGCCAAGACCTTTACCATGATAAAGGAGTATTTCGGCAAAGAGCCGGAAAACAAGCTTGCGGTAAGCGAGGGGGAAACGCTTTCTCTGGGCAGGCATACGCTGCGCTTTATAACTGCGCCGCTCGTGCATTGGCCGGAAGTAATGTTCTCTTTCGACGAGGCGGACGGCATATTGTTTTCCGCCGACGCGTTCGGCAGGTTCGGCGCGCTCGACGTGCCCGCGCCCTGGGACGAAGAGGCGAGGCGCTATTACATAGGCATCGTTGGCAAATACGGCGTGCAGGTGCAGAACGTGCTTAAAAAGGCTGCCGCCCTCGCCGTAAAAAAGATCTGTCCGCTGCACGGGCCCGTGCTCGAAGGCGACCTTTCGCACTATCTGTCGCTTTACGACGCGTGGTCGTCTTACCGCCCGGAAAGTGAGGCGGTCATGATAGCTTACGCGTCCGTTTACGGCCATACCAAGGCGGTCGCCGAAAGACTCGCAAAAATGCTTAAAGACGCGGGCAAAGAGGTCGTGATTGCCGACCTTGCGCGCACGGACAGGGCAAAGTGCGTGGCGGACGCGTTCATGTGCAGCAAACTCGTGCTCGCATCCGTAACTTACAACGCAGACGTCTTTCCTTGCATGCGCGAGTTCATCGACTGCCTTGCGGAGCGCAATTTCCGTGCGCGTAAAGTGGGATTTATAGAAAACGGCACGTGGTCGCCCGTCGCCGCAAAGCTGATGCGGGACAGGCTCTCCGGCTGCAAAGACCTCGAATTTATCGAAAGCACCGTAAAGGTGCGCGCCGCGTTCTCGCAGGAGAACGTTGCTGAGCTCGAGGCGCTTGCCGCGGCACTGATTGACTGACAAAAGTTTTCAAAGGAGAAATATTATGAAGGCACTCAAAAACCTGTGGGCTGAATTCAAAAAATTCATTACCCGCGGCAACGTTATCGACCTTGCCGTAGGCGTAGTGATCGGCGCAGCGTTCACCGCTATCGTCACCAGCCTCACGAACAACATCATCATGCCGCTCATCAATTGGGCGGTGGGCGGAGAGGAAAACGGCCTCGCTTCGCTCTGCACCGTGCTCAAAGCGGTCTATATGGACGACGGTACGGGCAAACAGGTTATCGACCTCGAAAACTCTCTCGTGATCAATTGGGGCACGCTCATCCAGGCGATCCTCGACTTCATCCTTATCGCCATCGTGGTATTCGCCATAGTCAAGGTGATCAACACCGTGCGCGACGCCGGCAGCAAGCTCGGCGACGCCGCGAAGAAGGAGAAGGAGATCAAAAAGCTCGAAAAGAAGCTCGTTAAGCAGGGCGTTGCCAAGGAAGAGGCAAGGGCAAAGGCAGAAGAAGAGTATGCCGCGGCTCACGCTCCCGCACCTGCCGAGCCTGCCAAACCTACCGTCGAAGAGCTGCTCACCGACATAAAGGAACTGCTTGCTGCAAACGCGGCAAAACCTGCGGCTGACGCGGACAAGACCGAAGAACAGTAAATAATCGGACCGCGCGGGGCATGTGCATACATGCCCCGCCGTCGGATATTCCGGGCGGAGCAAAACCGCCTTTCCCCGGGAGTGAACCAGATAAATGAAAAGACTACTCATAAGAAACACTCTGTTTGCCGGCAGCTATATCCTGCTTGCCGTATTGCTCGAAGTGCTTACGTTCGTATGCATGGGGCTGGGCGTCCTTCCCACTTATTTCGGGCTGGACCTCGCCGTGATATTCATGATAGCGTTCATAATATTCATCATACCCAACGCGCCTGCGCAGCTTACGGTATTTTCGCTTTTGCTCGTGCTGCAGATAGTGTTGTCCATCGCCAACGAGGCGCTCTATTCCATGAGCGGCATGGTGTTCAGTTTCAGCATGCTCAATCTCGTTTCCGAAGTCACGGGCGTGGTGGACGCAAGCTTCCTCAATTGGTGGCTCATAGTGGGTGCGGTTCTGCTTTTTGCCGGTTCGCTGGCGGGGCTTATAGTTTTTACGCGCAAATACGCCGTACCCAAGGGGCTCGTCACCCGCAACGCAGTTATAATAATGCTCGTTGCGTTCATACTTGCCGAGTGCTGTGCTGGCATACTTTATGCGTTCACCGTGGAAAGTTTTTCCGCCGCGGACGAACTGTATGCAGAAGAAAAGGATAAACTCAGCATCTTTTACGACGAATCGGAGCTGTATGCCGACCAGAAGTTCACCGCCAAGGCGTTCAAGGAGTTCGGCACTTACGGTTACTTCGTGGTGAACATAGGCAACACACTCTCCGGCTCCACGTACGTGGACGAGATCGGCGACGAAGAGATAGACGAATATTTCAGGTCGGGCGAGATGAGCCGCAGCATCTACGGCGACGATATCTATACCGGCGCCATAGACGGCAAGAACGTGGTGCTCGTCGTTATCGAGTCGGGCGAATGGTACGTAATAAACAAGGAGTACACGCCCACGCTGTACGCCATGGCGGAAGGCGGCGTCGCCATGACCGATTTCCACGCAAGGGACAAGACGAACTGCTCGGAGGCGCTCTCCATAATGGGCAGCTATCCCTCGGTAACGGGGCTCGAGCCCGCCAAGATACAGGGCACGGAGATCCCCTATACTTACGCCAACATCCTCTCTCGGGAGGGTTACACGACCAATTATTTCCATATCAACACGGGCGATTATTACGACAGGAACAAGGTGTTCGGCAGCATGTACGGCTATAAGTACACGCACTTCCTCGAAGACCTTCCCATGCTCCCCGGATATACCGATAAGGACGGGTTCAACGACCTCGACAAGGACTCCAACGTGTTCAGGTATTATTCCGAAGAGTTCACGAAAACGGACGGCGGGCCGTTCTTTACGCAGATGATGACGCTCGTCTCCCACGGCACTTATAAGGATCTCGTCGATCTCGGGAACTATCCGTTCGAAACCGCGCCGACGGCAAAGGGAGAGGTCTCTTCCGGCGAGATGAGCGAGGAAGAAAAGGAAAAGTTCTCGGAAAAGTGCCTCGTTAAAAATCTCGAAGAGTACTACACGCTCATAGACAGGTTCCCGCAGACCTATGTCAGCGGCACCGTGGGCGTAAACGAAGATTATCTGATGGAGCAGGAGCGCTACGAAGAGATGTTCCTGCGCTACAAACGCTACCAGGCGGGCATAATGGACCTCGACCTCGGCGTGAACATGCTCGTCAAAGACCTGGAAGAACAGGGCAAGCTCGACGATACGGTATTTATGTTCTATGCCGACCATTCGGCTTATTACGACCAGATGAACTACCTTATGAAGGGCATAGATTCTTCGGAGTTCTACAACACCAACGTTTACAGCGTGCCCTGCTTTATATGGTACGGCGGCAGCATGGATCTCAACGTGAGCGCCAACGGGCTGCAAGAATATTCGGACATAAGCTTTACGGCCGTCAAGGATAAGGGCAGCGCGCTGCAGCCCGGCATGCGCATAGATAAGTTCTGTAATACATACGACGTGCTGCCTACGTTGCTGCATCTGAGCGGTTACAGCTATAACACCAAACTGTATCACGGCGTGAGCATGTTTTCCAAGCTCGAAAGCGTGTTCGTCAGCCACGAGTCGGGCATCTTTATAGACGACGTTTACTTTTCCACGATAGACGTGTACGTGGAAAACGGCAGCGTCTGGACGCGGTATCCTTTCACCGATACTTATACTACGGGCGGGTTCGGGCAGTATGTGCTCAACTTCCTCTACGAGGCGGCCGATTATTACAGCGATCAGACCATGCGCGACGCGGTGCTCAAGACGGACTATTTTGCCGTACACGACTTTTATAACGGACAGGACGGCATAAAATATATCGAAAAAGTAAAATAAAACACTGCGCCGCGGCGATCAGCCGCGGCGCAGTGTTTTGCAATGGTACTCCCGGCGGGAATCGAACCCACAACGGCCCCTTAGGAGCAATAAGAATTAAGCGTTATAGTGTGCATTATAGCCTTTTTAAGACGTTTTGTCCACTATGAGCGTTTATTTTTTTGTCTTTTTTGCGTTATACGCGGCAGCTTTCATCTTATGTATTTCTGTATGGGTGTAATTTGGGTGTAAACAAAAGGTGTAAAAATCTTCCGATAAAGGCAAAATCCTTGCGTTC
>CALVLW010000021.1 GCA_944341315.1 uncultured Clostridia bacterium | reverse complement strand
ACGGCGGCCTTGCTTTGCGTTGCCGCCACGACCGAGCCTTCGCCCGTTACCGTGAGCGTGCCGCTGTTGGCTATCGCGTGGCTGTTCACGCTCGTGAGCGTGTTGCCGGCAAGGTCGAGCGTTAAGTCTGCACCCTCCGCAACGGTGATATCTTCCGTCACGTCTGCGAGCAGCGTTACCGTTTCGCCTTCTTTGGCTGCGCTTACGGCTGCCGAAAGCGTTTCGTAGTAAGCGCCGCCGGCTTTTGCGGAATATTGCTTAACATCCGTCGCCTCGTATTGCTTTGCGCCTTCGCCGTTCAACGTGAACCGCGCGCCCGCAAGGGTGAGGGCGCCGCCCGTTTTAACGGCCGCGCCGCCCGCAGGCGTTGCCTCGGGCGTATAATTAAAGGTTATGTCGACGTTTTCCAGCGTAACGGCGGAATCGCTGGTGGCGAGGTTCTCGCTTGCCGTGCCCTTTATCGCGCCGTTCATGATGGTAAGGTCTACGCCCAGGACGTCGAGCGACTTTATACTTTGGGTGTCGAGCGTTATAGAGCCGCCGTTGAGGTCGAGAGTTATGTCGCTTGCAACGGTGTACTGCTTGTAGATGACGAAGTTGCCCGCGCCGAGCTTATCCCCCGTTTCGGAATCGACGAGGTTGCCGTCTTCGCCCGTGACGAACGAAAGGTCGGTGCCTTCCGCAAGACGGATGACGAGGGGTTTGCCCGCTTCGCCGCCCGTCGTTACCGCGGAAAACAGCTCGTTGCCGTTGCTTACGCCCGACACCACCACGGTGCCGTCGGCTGCCGTTTCCGTGCTCGTTGCGGCTTTTGCGGAGACGGGGGCGATCAGCATCGCGCCCGAGACCACAGCCGATGCAAGCAGGGCAAGCAGGAACGCCAGCAAGCCCTTCTTTTTTGCATGAGTCATGTTTGGAAAGATCCTCCTGTAAAATTTTATCGCGCGGTTTAAGAGATGTTGTTTGTGTGCTGTTTTCAACAGCACACAGCCCCCGCGGGGGCTGCAAGATTTTTCATGTTATGTTAAACCCGCACAATAAGTATGTATATTATAGTACACTATGCAAATAATGTCAACGGCAAAAATAAAGGTTTTTTGCCGCTTTGCGGCGTTGAGAGGCCACCCCCCCCTACCAAAACAAAACGTGCCCGGATATGCCCGAAACAACGCGGTTTTTGCGCCCTTTTGCGGGGGTGTAAAATTTTTTTTACACGTTAAAAAATTTTTTTCAGGCGTATCGGTTTTTGCAACCCTTACGGCAAAAAAACGGGCCGTGCGCCCCTTTGCGCGGGCGGCGGGAGCAAAAAAACGAGGGGGCGCCGCGGCACTAATGTGCCGCGGCGCCCCCGTTTGGAGAGATTTATTTGCCGCCTTTAAGGCGCAGACAATGCAATTTTTTGCGGAACGAACGTTCCGCGTGCCACGCAGGGCGGATCTTCCTCCGCCTTTGCAAAAAGCGCCGCTTTTCCGCGGCGTCCGAAAGCCGCCTTTACTCTATCTCTATATTGTGCGAAGGCAGCTGTTTGGGCTGCGACTTGGGCAGGTTGAGCGTGAGCATGCCGTTTTCGTATTTGGCCTTTACGTTCTCCCTTTCGATATCGTCGCCGACGTAATAGCTGCGGCTGCACGATACGCTGCGCTCCTTGCGCAGATACTTGCCGTTCTTGTCCTCTTCCTTTTCGCTCTTTTCGGCGGTGACGGTAAGGTAACCGTTTTCCAGCGCCACCTTTACGTCCTTTTTGTCGAAGCCGGGCATCTCGATATCCAGCTGATAGCCGTTATCCGTTTCCCTTATGTCGGTGCGCATGCTGTCTGCCCTGTCGTCGTAGAACACCGGCCTGAAAAAGTCGTCGAATGCTTCAAAGAAGGGATCCCTCGTGTAATCGTTGCGTTTGGTAAGATAGTTTTTCATAAAAGTCATCTCCTTTTCCGTTTGCGGAGCCCTTTTAAGGCCTCGTTGTTTTTTCACTTTATATATAACTCCCTCCGCCCGCGCTTAAACGCTTTGTTAAAAAAATTTTTTTACGAATACTCTTCCCCTGCACGGAGCGCCCGTCCGCCGGGACGGGCGCCGCTTTCGGCACGACAGCCGCAGGTGCGGGGTTTCTGTCTGCCGCAATGCGGGTTTTTATTTTTTGCTCATGGCGGCGTCCCTTTCCAGCACGCCCTCCATTACCGTTACCGCCTGCGCTATCTTTTCCGCGGCGGCGGCAATGCCGTCGTTTTCGCCCGATTCCTTTTTTCCGTATTTATAAGGGGCGAGCTCCGTGCGCGCCTGTTCGAGCAGCGCGGACACGGTGCCGAGGTCGGAGTAGCGCTCCTTGGAAGAGAGCAGCGCCGTTACGTAGGCAAGTTCGTCCGTCATATAAAGGACGCGCGTGACGCGCTTTATGAACTCTATCCTGTTTTCCGCGGGTGCGGAAAGCGTTTCCGCCTTTTCGAGCAGTTCGTCCAGCCGCGCCTTTACGTCCGCGTGGCGCGGCAGGCGGGTGCGGCGGCGTATCAGCGCGAGTATGAATACGCACAGCACTATTATCGCGCCGTAAACGATATATTGCAGCGCGAGGTCCCAGCCGGAAAGGGCCGCGGGCGTTTCCGCCGCGTCTTCCGCCGCGGCAAGCAGCAATTCACTCATCTTTCCCCTCCTTTGCGCCGCTCACGCTCACGTTAAGTTTCCGCGACGAAGGTTCGGCGCCCAGCTCGCGCAGGACGGCGTATATCACGTCCTTGACCGCCGTTTTTGCGGCGGAATAATCGTCGGTCGCCGACCACGCGTAAGCCGTGCAGCGCACCGCGCTTTCGCCGAAGCCGTCGAACGCCACCGAGGGCGCGGGCTTGCCGAGTATCAGCCCGTGCGCGTTGAGGCGCGCGGCTATCTCGGAACGGACTGCGTCGGCGTCGGCGTTATACGAGATGTAAAACGACAGCTCCACGCGGCGCAGCGGACGGGTGCTTTCGTTTATCAGCGTTTCCGAAAGCACGTCGCTGTTGGGCACTATCACCTCTTCGTTGTTAAAGGTGAGTATCTTGGTGTTGAACAGGCGGATGTCCTGAACGGTGCCCTCCTGACCGTTTATTATGACCGTGTCGCCCTTTTGAAGGGCCTTGTAAAGGTTATTATCACGCCGTTGGCAAGGCTGCCGAGGCTGTCTTTAAGGGCGAGCGCCACCGCAAGGGCTACGGCGGAAAACGCCGCTATTATGCCCGCCGTGGACACGCCGAGGGAACTTACTATGAGTATCACGAGCGCGACGTAAAGCAGCACCGTGATAAGCGAGATCACGAACGTTGCCGCGGCGTTGTCGAGCTTGCTCCTCAGCGCCGCCCTCCGCGTGAGCGAGCGCACTATTTTAAGCACCACCAGCCCGAGCAGCGCAAACGCCAGGGTGCGCACTATCGCCAGCCCGCCCCCGCTTGCAAAATTTTTGAAGAAATTTTCTATCGCCTGCCAGAATTCTTCCACTTAGTCCTCCTTGCTTATTATCTTATCATGCGCTTATCGCGGCGTAAAAATCACGCGCGCGGACTTAAAGGGCGCCGCATATGCCGCAACCGTTTACAGGCCGAGCGCCTTTAACGCGCGCTCCGTCGGCAAAAAAGAGGCCAGCCGTTCCGTGCAGCAGCGCTCGGGCACGGCGTCGCCCACCCCCACTACGCGGTAGCCGGCGTTTTTTGCGGTGAGCGCCGCGTGCGCCGAATCCTCCGCCACGGCGGTGTTCCGCCGTTCGCCGCCGAAACCTGCCATCGCCGCGTCGTAGACAGCGGGGCTTTCGCGCTTGCCCGCGCCCGCCTCCGTGCAGGTGCATACGCAGCGGAAATAACCGCCCCAGCCGAGCCTGGAAAGCACGCCCTCCACGAGGTATCTGTCGGTGGCGGTGGCTATCGCCGCGGGAACGCCGCGCAAAGCGAGCGCTTTAAGCAGTTCCTCCGCGCCGGGCATCGGCTTTATCGTACCGAAGTACCCCTCCTCCATAACGCCGTTCACGCCGGCGACTATCTCGGCAGTGCCGGCGGAAAGGGAATAGCGCGTTTTAAGCAGCTCCGCCGCCTCCGTTATGGTAAGTTTTAACACCTCGTCCGCGAGCGATTCGTCCGCATATATGCCGTGATCGTTCAGCAGATAAGTGCGCGCCGCCATGCGCCAGAGCGGCATGGAATCGAGCAGCGTGCCGTCAAGGTCGAAAATTACTCCCTGCATAGCCCTCTCCGAAAAGTTGTTGCCCTTTGATTTTACCCGATTTCGCGCGCGTTATCAAGCGATCGCGGGCAGATATCGCGCCGCCGCGCGCATTTTTTTGCGCGCGGCGGCGTTACGCCGTCAATGCTTTGCACACCAATACGCTATCTGCTTCAAGTACGCGTTCTCCGAATCGTCTTTTCTTACCGATTCGAGATAATCGAGCATCTCGCTCTTGTACATATAAGTTTCGAAGGCGTCCACGTCCTTGGAGTAAGTCAGATAATCGATGAGCGCAAGATAATATTCCATGCAGAAATTGTTGTAAAGCTGGGTGTCTATCGTGCCTCTGCCGAACGTGTTTTTAAGGGACGCGCGCTCTTTAAGCGTGAGCCCGAGCCACTCGTTAGCCTCCGCGTCCTCGCCGAGGTAATGTTTGGACACGAACAGATTGCGGTATATATACGCCCGGAACAGCGAGATCAGCCCCTTTTCGTCGTTGTTCTCCTTGCAGGGAGCGCTCTTTTCGAGCTCAGCTATCGCATCGAGCGCCTTCATCGCGTAATCCGCGCACATAACGTAAAGTTTTTTGCGCATGTCCTCTTCCAGCGACTTGTTGTTGGCGAACAGCATGTGCGCAAAGTTGAGGTGGTCGTATATGATGACCTTTGCCCATTCGTCGAATATGCCCAGATCGTCCGGCACTATCTCCTGCGCGTAGTGCAGGTAATCGTTGCGGAATTCCCAGAAGGTGTTCTTTTCGATATACACCTCGGAGCCCTCGTCCTCCTCCTTTATGCCGTTGAGCATCTCGAAAAACGAAAGGCATATGTTCACCGAAAGCGCCAGCTCGGAGGAGAACTCAAAGTTGTGTTTCTGTTTGAATTCCTCCAGCTCGCGCTGCACCTTTTTTACGTCGCCGAACATATGCGCCGCCTGCGTGTAAAAGAGTATGTACTGCGCCAGCTCGTAATCGGAGCACTTGGAGCCCGTTTCGGAATAGTGCGCCATTATCTTGTCGTGCATCATATACCTGTTGTTGATGAGGTACATCTTGTTGTCGTTCACGGACATCTTCTGCCTGCCCATAAAGTAATCGACTATGCCGTCGGCAAAGGCGCCCGCGCCCGCGGAATCGTCTATCGGCTCCACGAAGGCGCTGTCGAAATCGGAGGGCAGCACCACCTTTTCGTCCCTGCGCTTTACGCAGTGCACCTTTTTGGTGCCGTACATGGCAAGCACGTATCCCAGCTCGAAAAACAGGTTGTTGCTCACGGCGCCGTCCGCCCTGTTCTGGAAGATCATTATCGCCTGATTGCACTCCCTTATCTGCTGGATAACGGTGTCGCCCACCGAGGAATAGCGCGAATTGTTGTCGGCGTTGCCGCCTATCGAACAGACGTAGTTATACTTGTGTTCGAGTATGCTTTTTATCGCCAGCGCCTCTTTGTTGGAGCCGCTCCATCCTATGAATATCTTATCTTTCACCGCCGTTCCCCCCTATATATGCCCCGGCGTTTGCCGCCGCGGCGGCAACGTTGTTTATCAGCGCCGCCGAATGGAAACCGTCGGCAAGCGCGTGGTGCGCCTGAACGTCGAAATAAACGAAGTCGCGCCCGCCCTCCTTTGTTATCTTGCCCCACGTTATGCGGGGTATGCTCGACTGCGCGGCGTCTTTGAAGTTATACGGATTGGAAAAGGAGCACATGTCCAGCCAGGGCAGGCAGGACACGTAAAAGCAGTCGCAGCCTCCGCTCCCTTCGAACGGCACGAACCCCTTCCGCGAGCGCGCCTCGGCTATATCGGCGCGGCACCGGGAATAAAAGTCGCCGAAATCGCGCGTGAACGCGGTGCGGCGGCCGGTTATCCTGTCTCCGTCGTACATCACGACGTAGCTCGGATCGACCGCGTCGTAAAGCACGGGCGCGCCGTCCGATATGCGCGTGCGGAATTCTTCTATCCCGTTCAGCTCGGACGCGACTATATATAAAAAAGACGTAAACAGCGACCTGCCGCTCTTTTTGCAGTAGTCCGTAAGCCCCGTCACGTCTATGCGCGACGCAACGGAAAACACGGGGAAGTCGTAACCGATAAAGTTTTCGAACTGTCCCCGCCGTTTCCAGCGCGCGACGTTTATAGGCGCGCAATTTTGCTTTTGCATGTTTTCCCTCCGGCAAAAATCAAAGTCGATATAATTATAGCACACAATTTTCCGTTTTACAAGAGCAAATCGCACAATGGCGCCCCGCAGAAAAATTCTGCGGGCGGCGCGGTTTTTTACGCGGCGGGATATACTTTCCGGCCGGAAAGTTTGTAAATTTCGCTCAACGCCGCCGGAGGGTGCAAAAACCGTTTGCCTGCCGCGGCCGCCGGTGTTATAATCATACGGACGGCGCAACGCGGCTCCGCCGCCCGCCGATGCCAAAGATAAGGTAAAGATGATGAAATTGCGAATAATTGCGGTTTTTGCCGCGGCGGCGGCCGCGGCGTTCGTTTGCGCGTGCACGCGGCCGACCTTGCCGGAGGGCGGAACTTCCGCTCCGCCGCAGCAGGAGACCGAGGGCTCCGGCGCAGCCGCGCACACGCACGTGCCCGTATTTACTGAGGGTAAGGCGCCCACCTGCACCGAACGGGGCAACCTGCCTTTCTGGACGTGCGCTGCGTGCGGCGAATGTTTCGAAGACCGGGACTGCACCCTGCCCGCGGACGAGCGCGAGATGATCCTGCCCGCTGCGGACCATTCTTACGAGCCACACACCGTGCCTCCATCCTGCACCGAACGGGGATACACCGAATACGCGTGCACCGCTTGCGGGCACGCTTACGTAGACGAAGATTCTTACACTCCCGCCGCGCACGACATGTATCTGCGCAAAGAGATCTCCGCGGCCGGCTGCGACAACGGCGGCGAGCAGCTGTTTGCCTGCCGCGGCTGCGGATATACTGAGCTGCGGCATACCGACGCGACGGGGCACGATCATAAAGAGACCGTCGTGCCGCCGACCTGCACCGCGGAAGGTTACACCCTGCACCGCTGCACCCGCTGCGGCGACGAATATAAAGACGGCTTCACCGCAAAGGCGCCGCACGACCGCGAGCCGCACGTCGTGCCGCCTTCGTGCACGGAGCGCGGATATACCGAATACGTCTGCAAGGCCTGCGGCGACCGCTATACGGACGAGGCCTCCTACACCGGGCCCGCCGGCCACGATTGGCAGGTCGCGGAGGAAGGCTGTACGCCCGAAGGCGCGCCTTACACGGACTACGTCTGCTCCGTCTGCGGCGCCGCCGAACGCGAAACGGGCGACGTGCCTGCCACCGAGGGGCTGAAATTCGAGCAGGACGGCGAAAGCTATACCGTGACGGGCGCAGAAGGCGCGGTCTCGCGGCTGGTCATCCCCGCCGCGCACGAGGGCCTGCCCGTGACGGGCATATCGCAAGGCGCGTTCGAGGGCAACGCGGAAATCACCTCCGTACTGCTGCCGGACGGGATAGAAAAGATAGGCAGGAACGCGTTCGCGAACTGCACGCGGCTTGAAGAAATAAACATACCTCGGACGGTAAAAACCGTAAGCGGCGGCGCGTTTGCCGGCTGCGTAAAGCTGGCCTGCGTGCGTTACGACGCGGTAAGCGCCGAAAACTGCCAGACTTTGGGCATATTCGGCAACGCGGGCAGGGACGCCGGCGGGCTGACCGTTTATATAGGCAAGGACGTGACGCGCATACCCGCGGTGCTGTTCTCTGCAAACGGCGACGACGTGCCGTATATAACGGAGATATACTTCGAAGAGGGCGGCGCGCCGATAACGATAGGCGACAGCGCGTTTGCCGGCTGC
>CALVLW010000020.1 GCA_944341315.1 uncultured Clostridia bacterium | reverse complement strand
AAATAAAGAAAAAACCACAATATCTTGTGGTTTTCCTGTGGAGCTGATAGCGGGATTTGAACCCGCGACCTCGTCCTTACCAAGGACGTGCTCTACCTACTGAGCCATATCAGCAAATGAAGTTTTTGCCGAATTTTGAGGGGTTTCGGCTCACCCCGCTTTTCGCCCCGATATTCCTTACCAAGGACGTGCTCTACCTGCTGAGCCATAGCAGCAACTTTCCGCCGTGCGCCCCGGCGGAAGATTACTTTGATATTATATGTTAAACAATGAGCGTTGTCAATCAAATTTCGGCGGGTGACGCCTAAAAATTCGCCTAATTTTGTAATATCAGAAATTTTCGGCGATAAATTTTTTAAGACAGGCGCAGGGCAGCCCGTTTGCGTCGTAGCCGGTGTCGCCGCACGCGCTGCAGCTGTAGCGGGGCGTAAAGTCCGCCTTGTCTATCCCCAGCTCCTTCAGCCGGGTGTCCGCGGCGCTTTCTGCCTCCGTGATCTTTCTTTCCAACGCGGAAGCGTTGCCGTCGTTTTTTGCCTCGGCTATGGCAAGGCTGATGCCGAGCGACCTAATCTCGGCGTGAAGAGCGGCGTATCGTCCGTCTTCGAGCGCGCGGTCGAGCGCCTTTTCCGCCCTGTCTTCGGCTATCTGGCGCAGGCCGGCGTAGTGGCGCTCTATCACAGACCTGTCTATTGCGGAACCCGCCGTCCGCGCGGGCCTGTCTTCGCTCACGCTCTCCGGCGTAAAGGCGCCGCGCTGCTTCCACGAAGAGAGCACGCCGTTCATATATGCCAGCGGATTGCTCTTGCCTGCGGCGAGTTCGGCCGCCTTTAATATCATCTCGTCGGAAAACGCCCATTCGCGCCAGCGTTCGGCAAACGTCTTGTCGGAGGGGACGGGCCTCCGCGTGAGCCCGCACGCCGTCAGTATCTTTTTTATGAATTCGTCTTCGGCGTCGAGTGCCTGCGTGTAAGCCGCAACGGCTCCGTCGTCTATGACGCCCTTTTTATACATCTCGTCCAGAAAGCCGTCCATCGCCTCGAAGGACTTTTTGCCGTGCATAAAGCAGTAGGAGGCAAGCTTTTTAAGCGTGGGCAGCTCGTAGCCGCGGTCGCACCACACGCCTACGTAATTTTCTATATAGGGCGCCGCGTTCTGAATGTACAGCCCGAGCGATTTTGCAATCTCCATCGTGGCGTCGTGCACCGAATTTCTTACCTTGCAGTAATACTCTATCTCCTTTACGTCGAACTTTTTGTTGGCGTAAAGCTCGTCCAGCGCGGAGTCTATGCGCTCCACGGTTTTGGCCCTGAACAGTCTGGCGCACGCGGCGACGGCTTCGTCGGAAAAGCCGAGCTCTTCGCTCCATTTTTTATAAAGCTTTTCGTCCTCTATGCCCGGCCTGCGCGAGATGCCGGCCGCCGCAAAGATCTTAAGCAGCGCGGGGGTGGCGGTGGTGAAGCTTGCAAGTTTTTCGTCCACTTTTTTTGCGGTAACGGCTCCTTCGGCGGCAAAACTTTTTGCGACTTTCTTTATGTACTGCACGCGTATGTCGTCGCCCTTCATGCTCACGCAGTAATTTACTATCATCAGAAGGGCGCTCTGTTCAAAGCCGTATTCGTCCATAAGGTAAAAGTACTCGCGGTACTCGCTGGTGGAGATCATGCGGCCCTTTATTATAGACTGAACGCTGCGCGCAAAGTCGGCGTATTTTTCCGGTTTGTATTTTTTCGGCGTGCCGGAAACGTCCTCCGCGTCGAGGTAGGTAACTTCCAGAGGGGCGCGGCAGGTTATTTTTACGAGCTCGAATTCGTCCAGACATTCAAAACACTCAAAAACCTGTTCTTCGCCGATTTTCAGCGCCGCGGCAAGGTCGGCGGCGGTAAGATCGCCGGCGGTCTGGCTAAGATACAGTCCGTAAAGGTAGACCTTTACCGCCAGCCCGTCGAGCGCGGGCATATACTTGGTTATGAACTTGTTTTCCACGCCCGTAAAGGATCTCGCTTTAAGTTCGGGCGAAAGCGATATAAAAGCCATTTCGTTTTTCCGTGTTTATGCTTGATTTATTTGCGCAAAAGGAATATAATTACTGTACGCCGCTTTGGCAGCGATACGTTAAAAGTATAACTCAAACGCGCGCGGAATGCAACTGTTTGCGGCGATCCGCGCAGGCAAAGCCATAGTTGTTTTATGAAGATAGCCCACACGTCCGACTGGCACATCGGCAAAAAGCTGATGGGGCACGAAAGATCGGAAGAATTCAAAAACGTCCTTGCGGAAATAGCAGACGTCTGCAGGGAGGAAGGCGTAGACCTTCTGCTCGTCGCCGGCGACGTGTTCGATACTTACACGCCGTCCGCGGAGGCGGAAGAGATATTTTATTCCGCGGTAAAGGCAATGTCCGCCGAATGCGCCGTGCTGATAATCAGCGGCAATCACGACGACTACGTGCGCCTTACGGCGGCGCAGGCGCTCTCCGAAGAGCTCAACATTTACACCGTGGGCAACAACCTTAAACCGCTCGACTGCAAGCGCCGCGGCAGGTGCTATCCCGTGCGTTCGGAAGGCGGCTACGCCGTGTTCGAAAACCGCGCGGGCGAACGGGTATATATAAATATGCTGCCCTATCCTAACGAAGCGCGCTTTAAGGAGGGCAGGAGCGACGAAAGATTTTCCGAAAAAATGGCGCGTTGGATAGCTTACGGCGAACGCGGCAAAACCCCGGGGATGCCTTCGGTGTTCCTTTCGCACATCTTTGCCGCTGGCGGCAAGGCGGGCGACAGCGAACGCGAGATAGATCTCGGCGGCGCGCGCGCCGTGGGGCTCGACCTGTTTCCGGACTGCGATTACGGCGCGCTCGGCCACCTGCACAGAAGGCAGAAACTCGGCGGCAATATATATTACAGCGGCGCGATAATGCGCTTTACTTTCGACGAGGCGGGCCAGGAAAAATGCATAAACGTGTTCGACCTCGGCAAAGAGGGGGTAAAGAACTTTAAGGCGGTGCCGCTCCGTTCGTGCGCAAAGCTCGTGCGACTGCAGGCCAACTGCGCCGCGGACGGCGTAAAGCTGCTCGAGGCAAACGCGGACGCCGTTGCCGAACTTACCTTAAACCTCAAAACGCCCCTCGCGCCCTCCGAAATTGCTCAGCTGCGCGCGTGCTCGAATCTTTATTCGCTTAAAATGGCGGTGGAATCCGAACTGCCTTCGGGCTTTACGGTGCGCAATTCCGGCAAGAGCTCCTCGCAGCTGTTTTCGGACTATTACTCTTCGCGCTATAATTCGGACGTGCCGGAAGACCTTTTGGAACTGTTCCTTTCGCTCACGGAGGAAGAATGAGACCGATAAGACTTGAATTCAACGGGCTTAACAGCTTTTCCGAAAGGGCGGAGATAGATTTTGCTCCATTGCTCGCAAGCGGCATCTTCGGAATCTTCGGCGAAACGGGCAGCGGCAAATCCACCATTCTCGACGCGATAAATTTCGCGCTCTACGGAGATATAGAGCGCAACTCCGACAAGCTCGACAAGATAAACTTCCGCAGCGAAGAGCTGTTCGTGAATTTTACTTTCGACATATATTCCGACGGCGCCCGCAGAACGTATCTCGTGGAGCGCTCCATAAAGCGCAGGAGCGGCACGCACAAGGCGATGCTGTACGAATTGGCGGCGGAAGGCTCCGTCGCGTTGGCGGACAACGTAAAATCGGTAAACGACGCGATAGCGGGGATAATAGGCATAAACAAGGAAGATTTCCGCAAGTGCATCGCTCTTCCGCAAGGCGAGTTCGCGCAGTTCGTAAACTCCGTTCCGGCAGACAGGGTGGAGCTTATCGAAAGGCTGTTCGGCCTGCAAAAATACGGCAAGGGCTTAAAGGCAAAACTCGCCGAACGCGAAAGGGACGCGCAGAACAGGTACAGCTCGCTGGAAGGCACGCTCAAAGCTTACGAGGACGCGAGCGAGGAAAAATTTGCCGAACTCAAAGCGAGGGCGGAGGAGCTTTCGGCCGCTTCTCCTGCGCTTAAAGCGGCTGCGGAAAAAGCGGAAAAGGAGCACGGACGCGTCGCCCGTCTGTTTGAACGGCGCACCGCTTACGAAAAGGCGGCGGCGGAGCTTGAAAAACTCGAACGCGCCAAACCGTTATACGACGAGCTGGAAAAGGCGCTGCCCGTGCTCGGGGCGTGCGAAAGGGCGTGCGCGAAGGCGCTGGAGGCGGAAAAATACGGCGGCGCGCTTGCGCGGTTGCAGGATAACGGCAAACGGCTGGCGGAGGACATCCTGCGGCTTAAAGCCGAACTTAAAGAGGCGGAGGAAAAGTTCCGTTTGTTTTCGCGGCAGGAGGCCGACGAGGCGGCAAGGCGGTTCGCCCTCATGCAGGGCATGCGCGCCTCGGCAAGCACTTATGCTCTGCGGGTAAAGGAGCTTGAAGAATGCCGCGCCGGATTCGAAGAATACAGGAAAGAACACGCCGCCGCGGTTAAACTGCTCGGTGAAAAGTCGGCGGAATACGCCGCCGCGTCAAAAAAATTCGCGTCGGAAAAGCAGCCCGACCTGGAGGCGTTTTTCCGCAACGAACTGCGCGGGGGGATACTCAGGGAAGAATACGCCCGCGCCGTCTGCAACATCAGAGAGCTGCAGGCGCAAATGAGCAGATTCAACGACGATTCGCAGCTCTACGACTTTGTCCGCGGCGAGCTGAACAGATACGCGGACGAATACAGGGGGCTCATCGTCGCCGTAAAGGACGGCCGCACGGACGTCGCCCGCGCCCTTGCGGAATTTGAGGGGCTGAGCCGCAGATACAAGAGCGACGAGCTTGCCGTAAGCACTCTCGCATCGGAAGTCGCGGCGGCAGAGGAAAAGGTAAAGAACGCCGAACGGCGCCTTGAAGAGATAAAGCAAAAGGGCACGCGGCTTAGGGAAGAGGCGGACGGGTTGAAGTCCGGGCTCGACGGCGTATTCGGGGCGGACTGCAAAGATTACGCGGCCGCCGTTGCCGCGGCGGAAAAACTTGCAGCCGATCTGACTGCGCGCAGCCGGTCGCTCGAAAAGGAGTTGGAACGCGTGCGCGCGCGGCTGAGCGAAGCCGAAGGGGCGGAAAAAGCAAACGCGGCTCAGGCGGAACTTACGTCGGATCAGCTGTCGTCGGCTCTGAAAGAGTGTTCCGCCCTTGCGGGTTCCGCCGGTTTTTCTTCGGCGGAGGAGTGCCTGGCGCTGCTGGAAAAATACGGCAGTTACGATTCCGCAAACGCGCGCTGCCTTAAATTCACGGCGGAATATTCCGCCGCCCGCGGCGCTTTTAAGGCTGCGGAATGCAGCTCGGAGGCGCTTGAAGTCAGCGAAGACGACGTCCGTTCGGCATTGCTGGCAAAGAATGCCGCCGCGGAAGAGTATTCGGAAAACGTCGCCGCAGCGGCAATGGCGGGTAAGGCCGCGTCCGATATGCAGGCAAGGCTTACGGAGCGCAAAAAGTACGAAAAGCTGTTTGTCCTGGCAGGCCGCGAACGCGACCTTATCGGCAGGTTAAAGAGCCTTATACGCGACAATAAATTCATGGAATATATAGCAAGCGAGCATCTGACCGATATCTCGCACGCGGCGTCGCGCACGCTGATAGATCTGACCGACGGCAGGTATTATCTTTCATACACCGACAATAATTTCTGCGTGGGCGATAACTTCAACGGCGGCGAGCTCAGA
The DNA here is from genome assembly GCA_944341315.1 of uncultured Clostridia bacterium. Classification (GTDB taxonomy): domain Bacteria; phylum Bacillota; class Clostridia; order Christensenellales; family Borkfalkiaceae; genus Coproplasma. The sequence continues at coordinate 36,859 of CALVLW010000020.1, read as the reverse complement.
AAAGTCAAAACGCTTTCCGGCGGCGAAACTTTTCTCGTTTCGCTTTCGCTCGCTCTGGCGCTCAGCGCCACGATATGCCGCCGTTCGATGAAGTCGATAGAGTTTTTCTTCCTCGACGAAGGGTTCGGCACGCTCGACGGCGACCTCATCGACACCGTGCTCGCGGCGCTCGAAAAACTTAAAAACGACAACTTTTCCATCGGTCTCATCAGCCATGTGGAGGAGCTTAAACACAGGATAAGCAGTAAAATTTTAGTAAGCAAAGCAACCGAAAGTCACGGTTCGACCATAAAGTTGAGTTGCTGAGGAGCAGTTTTTGACTAACATTCTTACACCGGTATCGCTATGGAAAAATTTCGACGACGGGCTCGACACCGCCGCCGAGGTAATATCCGAAAAGACGGCCGACGGCGTCAGAACGCAATATCTTTATTTTTACGGCCGCGACACGGGTGAGGGGCGGGTAAAGATCTACGCCGCCTTCGCTTCGGGGGAGACGGAGCCCTCCGAAACGGCGGTGCTGCTTTTACCCGACAGTTTCGGCACGGTGGACGAAGAGCTGATGCGCTTTTTCGTAAAGCAGGGGCACAGCGTGCTCATGCCCGATTACCGCGGCGAATGGGAGCGAACGAACAATTACACCGTTTATCCGTCCAACGTGGGTTACGCCAATCTCGTAAAGTGCGGCAGGCATAAGGACCACGCCGACGAAGACGCGGCAAAGACCTGCTGGTACGAATGGGTGGCGGTGGCGCGCTATTGCTGCACGTATCTCAGGTCGCGCGGCTTTTACAAGATAGGCGCCGTCGGCATACGCGACGGGGGCGAGATAGGCTGGAAACTTGCCGCGGGCACGCAGCTTGCCTGCCTTGTTACCGTGTGTTCCGCAGGCTGGCAGACGTATCGCGGCTTTTATAAGTTCGGCTCCGCGGAACCGGTGTTCGACGACGAACGCTACCGCTTTATGGCTGCGGTCGATTCTCAGGCGTACGCCCCGTTCGTCAGGTGTCCGGTGCTCATGCTATGTTCCACCAACGACGAAAGATTCGACTGCGACAGGGCGTACGACACGTTTTCGCGTATAAACGAACGCTTCGTGGGCGACAGCGTCATATCGTATTCGGTGCACTGCAACGGATGCATAGATATCGGCGGCACCAAGGATATGTTCCTGTTTTTGGATAAGTTCATAAGGGAAAGACAGGTCTTTCTGCCCAAACCCGCCGTCATCACGGTAATGGCGGACGAAGAGCAGAACCTGATCGCCCGCTGCGAATTCGATCCGCAGGGCGTACCTGAAGAGTGCGGGGTTTATATGGCGGAGGACTGCGCCGATCCCGCCGTGCGCGAATGGACTCCCGCGCCCTTTAAGGGCGGCGACGGGCAGACCGCGGACTTCTATCTCAATGTCTACGAAAAAGCTTCGGCCGTGTACGCCTTTTCGTATGCGCGCTACACCAACGGCTTTACCGTCTGGTCGCGCATGGCGGTAAAAAAGCTCGGCGGCAAATTCAGGAACATGCAAAAGCGCTGCCGCGTGATGTATTCATCTAAAAACGGCGCGGACAGTCTTTCCATTGCGGATCGTTCCGTGGCGCTCGGCGGGGCGTTCCTCACTTCGTCGGCGGTGCTTCCGCAGGTCGTGGAGGAGAGCGGTCTTAAAGGCGCTTATTCGCCATGCGGGCTCATGACGTTCCGTTCGAACACGCCGCGGTATGCCCCCGGACAGGACGCCGTGCTCAAACTCGATATCTGCTGCGAAAAGGATTGCGAGGTGACTTTCCGCATGCGCGACATGGCCGGCGGCACCGTTTATTACGCGGTGTACCGCGCCGCCGGCGGCATATGGCAGAGCGTTCTGCTGGAAGACAAGGATTTCAAAAGCGACCAGGGCATACACATTGCCGGTTTCTGCGCAAAACTCAGGTTCAGCATATCCTGCCCGGAGCGGTTTGCCGTAAACAATCTTATGTGGCTGTAAAACAACGTTTACGGGCCGCAGCTCAACAAATATTACACTTACAGGAGAAATTTATTTATGCATGCAGTCGTAACCGTAGTCGGCAAAGACAAGACGGGCATAATCGCCAAAGTCAGCGCTTTCCTTGCCGGAAAGGGAGTAAACATCGAAGATATCAGCCAGACCATTTTGCAGGATTACTTTGCAATGATAATGCTCGTGGACATATCCGGCGCCAAGGAAGAGCTTGCAGCGCTTGCGGAAAGCGCCGCCGAACTCGGCAAGAGCATCGGCATGAGCATCCACCTTCAGCACGAAGCCATATTCAACGCCATGCACAGGGTGTGAGGTGCGCCGATGTTCAATAAATACGACGTACTCGAAACGATAGAGATGATAGAGCGCGAGCATCTGGATATACGCACCATTACGATGGGTATATCGCTGCTGCCCTGCGTTGCGGGGACTGCCGACGCGACCGCCAAAAAAGTTTACGACAGGGTGTGCTCGCAGGCGGAAGACCTCGTAAAAGTTGCGGAGTCGCTCTCCATGGAATACGGCATCCCCATAGTAAACAAGCGCGTATCCGTTACGCCAGCAAGCATCGTCTGCGCCCCGTTTGCGGCGCAATCGGCAAAGGTGGGCAGGGCGCTCGACGACGCCGCTCGCACTCTGGGCATAGATTTCCTCGGCGGATATTCCGCGCTCGTGCACAAGGGTATGGCCGATTACGAAAAGACTTTCATCGAAACCATACCCGAAGTGCTTTCAACGACGGAAAAATTGTGCTCCTCCGTAAACATAGGCTCCTCCAAGTCCGGCATAAACATGGACGCGGTAAAGCTTATGGGCGGCATAATCAAAGAGACGGCCGCGCGCACCGCGGAAAAGGACGGCTTCGGCTGCGCAAAGCTCGTGGTGTTCTGCAACGCGGTGGAGGATAATCCCTTTATGGCGGGCGCGTTCCACGGCGTTGGCGAGAGCGGCACCGTGATAAACGTGGGCGTATGCGGGCCGGGAGTGGTGCAGCACGCCATAGAGAGCATTCCCGGCGCCGACCTTACCGAGCTTGCCGAGATGATAAAGCGCACCGCGTTCAAGATAACGCGCGCAGGCCAGCTGGTGGCAAGGGAGGCGGCAAAGCGCCTCGGCGCAGAGTTCGGCATAGTCGACCTCTCGCTTGCGCCCACGCCGGCAAGGGGCGATTCCGTGGCGCAGATACTTGAAGAGATGGGGCTGGAAAGCGTGGGAACGCACGGCACAACCGCGTGTCTTGCGATGCTCAACGACGCCGTTAAAAAGGGCGGAGTAATGGCAAGTTCGCGCGTGGGCGGGCTTTCGGGCGCGTTCATACCCGTTTCCGAGGATATCGGCATGATAGAGGCGGCGGAACGCGGCGGACTGTGCATAGACAAGCTCGAGGCGATGACGGCGGTGTGCTCCGTCGGGCTGGACATGATAGCCATACCGGGCGACACCCCCGCGGATACAATAAGCGCGATAATCGCCGACGAGGCGGCAATAGGAATGATAAACAACAAGACCACCGCCGTAAGAGTTATCCCCGCGCCCGGCAAGGGAGTGGGCGACTGCGTGAACTTCGGCGGGCTTTTGGGCAGGGCGTCCGTCATGCCGGTACACGGCGAATCGAGCTCCAAATTCATTGCGCGCGGCGGGCTTATCCCTGCGCCCATACACTCTAATAAAAACTGATATAAGGAAACAGGTTATGGAAAGAAATCAGGTCGAAAAAAGGCTTACGTGGAAGACGGACGATATCTTTGCTTCCGACAAGGATTGGGAAAAGGCTTATGCCGAGGCGGACGGTCTTTTGGATTTTTCCGCTTATTCCGGCAAACTCGGCGAAAAAGAACGGCTGCTCGAGCTGCTTAAAAAGAACGACGAGGTAAGCAAAAAGATAGAAAGAGTCTTCGTGTACGCCTCCATGAAGTCCGACGAGGACAAGCGCGTATCGAAATATACCGCATACGATTCCAAATGCGCGGCGCTCTTTTCGCGTTACAGCGCGGCTATGGCGTTTTTCGAGCCGGAAATGGCGGCGCAGAGCGAGGATTACCTTAAATCGCTTATCGCGGATAAGGATTTTTCCGATTACGATTATATGCTTTCGCTGCTGCTCAAACGCAAAAAACACGTCATTCCGGAGGAGCAGGAGAGGCTCGTCGCCATGGCCGGCGAAACTTTCGGCACTTTTTCGGACATCTTTTCCATGATAGACAACGCCGACCTGCCTCTGCCGGAGATAGAGTTCGAAGGTAAAAAGACCAAACTCACGCACGGCACTTACGCCGTGATCCTGCGTTCGGGCGACAGGGAAAAGCGCAGGGAGGCCTACGAAAAATATTACGGCGCATACGAGAGCCTCATAAACACGATAACCGCAACCTATTACGGCAACGTAAAAAAGGACGTGTTTTTAAGCAGGGCGTATAAGTACGGCTCCTGCCTGGAAATGGCGCTCTCCTCCGAAGACGTGGACGAACGCGTATATAAAAACCTCATAAACGCGGTAAGGGGCAACATCTCCGCCATGCACCGCTATGTGGCAGACAGGAAAAAGATCCTCGGCTACGACAAGCTGTATTTTTACGACGTATATGCGCCGCTCGTTTCCGACGTGGACGTAAAGATGGATTACGACGCCGCCTACGATTACGTGGTAAAGGGGCTTGCGCCCCTCGGCGGCGAATATCAGGCGCTCCTGCGGCGCGGCCACGACGAGCGCTGGATAGACGTGGAGGAAACGGAGGGCAAGTGCAGCGGCGCTTACAGCACGGGCTGTTACGGCGTTCATCCGTTCGTGCTGCTCAACTACAAGCCCACGATAAGCGATGTGTTCACCATCGCACACGAGATGGGGCACTCGCTCCACACCTATTTTTCTTCGCATAACCAGCCTTATGCAAAGGCGGACTACAAGATATTCGTTGCCGAAGTAGCAAGCACGGTAAACGAAGTGCTGCTGCTTAAATATATGCTTGCCGACACTCGGGACGCAAATCTGCGCAAATACCTGCTGAATTATTATCTTGACACTATCCGCGCGACTCTGCATCGCCAGACGATGTTTGCGGAATTCGAATACGAAGCGCACACGCTTGCGGAAAAGGGTGAACCGCTCACCAAGGAACTGCTCGGCGAAGTTTACGGCAGGATAGGCAGGGAATATTACGGCGATGCCGTCGAGCACGACGCGCACATAGCCTGCGAATGGTCGAGGATCCCTCATTTTTACAGGGCGTTCTACGTTTATAAATACGCCACTGGCATAACCGCCGCCATAAATATCGCGCACAGGATACTCAGCGAGGGCGAAGAGGCGGTAAAAGATTACTTTAAGTTTCTCTCCGGCGGCTCGTCGTCCGATCCGGTTTCGCTGCTCAGGCTTGCCGGCGTAGACCTCGAAAGCGAGCAGCCGTTCAGGTTTGCAATGAACGAATTTGCCGAAACGCTCGACGAATTCGAAAAAATGATGAAAATATAAAGTACTATGTCAGACAAAACTAACGTTTTACCCAACAATCTCGAGGCAGAACAGTCGCTTCTCGGGTGCATACTCATAGATAACGACGTCCTTTCCGAAGTGGTGGACAAGCTCGGCGACGACGATTTTTATCAGGAATCGCACAAGCTCATCATGTCCGCCATACTTAAAGTTTTCAATCAGCGCAAGCCCACAGACCTCGTAACGATAACCGACTGCCTGGAAAAGGACGGCAACCTCGAAAAGGTCGGCGGCATAGAGTATGTGACCAAGCTGATGGAGATACCTTCCGCCGCAAACTACAAGTCTTATTTCGAGATAGTCAAGCGCGACAGCGTCAACCGCGAGCTTATACGCGCTTCGCGCAGCATAATCGAAAATTCCATGACGAGCAGCGACGGCCTGCAAAGCGTGCATTACGCCGAAAAGCTCATCTACGATATCTCCAAAAAGGGCGACAGTTCCACAATGGACGACATACGCGAAAGCAACATGGTGGGCGAGGTCATCGACAGGTTCGAAACGATTGCGCGCGACAAAGACGCGTTGCGCGGCATACCTACGGGATTTCCTTTCCTAAACAGGATAACCAACGGTTTTCAGCGTTCCGACCTCATCGTAATAGCCGCGCGCCCCGGCAGCGGCAAGACTTCGCTTGCGATGAACATCGTCGAAGCCGCCGCTTTTCAGGGCAACGTGTGCGCGGTATTTTCGCTGGAAATGCCCAAAAGCCAGATAGTTCAAAGGCTGCTTTGCGCCAGCGCGAAGGTCAGTATGTCGGACGCGCTGTCCGGCAAACTTACGCCCAACGATTGGAAGGCGCTCATACAGACGGGCGAAGAGCTTAAAAAGCTGTCGATAATAATCGACGATTCTTCGCGCGTTACGCCTGCGGAGATACTCTCCAAATGCAGGAGGATCAAGGCAAAGAACGGCGGCAGGCTCGACCTCGTTATGATAGACTATATCCAGCTGATGTCCAGCGGATACAAGCAGGACGAAAACCGCACGCGCGAGATAGCGCACATAACGGGCGACCTTAAGATCATGGCAAAGGAGCTCAACGTTCCCGTCATAGCGCTTTCGCAGCTGCGCCGTATGGTGGGCGAACCGCAGCTCTCCGACCTGCGCGAATCGGGCGCGATAGAGCAGGACGCCGATATGGTAATTTTCATAAACAGGCCCGACATGACCGCCACGCCCGAAGAGATAGAAAAGAAGAAGATAATCCGCGGCATGGCGGATCTGATCATCGCAAAGCACCGCAACGGCGAAACGGGCAGGACGCAGCTCCGCTTCAAGGGCGAATATACCAAGTTCGTGACTCCCGATCCGGAAGAGCTTAAAGAGCTTGCAAGAAACGCCGGAAAACAGCCGGAAGCCGCGCACAAAAAGGGCGTCGAGCGCGAAAACGCGCCCGACGACGGAACGGTGTTCAGCGACGAAGGTTACGCGGATTACGGCGAAGAGGAGTAACGGCGGCAGATCATGCAAACGCAGATACTTGAACCCGACGGCGGGAGTCTTGCTCTTGCCGCAAAAATAATAAAGAGCGGCGGACTCGTGGCTTTTCCCACGGAAACGGTTTACGGCTTGGGCGCAAACGCCTTCGACGGCGACGCCGTGCACTCTATATACGAAGTTAAGGGCAGGCCGCAGGATAACCCGCTCATTGTTCACGTGCACAAAGATTACGACATCTCCGGTATAGTGTGCGACATACCCGAGTACGCAAAAAAACTTGCGGAAAAATATCTTCCCGGGCCGCTCACCATGGTATTCAGGAGCAAAGGCGCCGTTTCGCCCGCAGTCTCGTGCGGGCTGGACACCGTGGGGATCAGGGTGCCGTCGCACCCGCAGGCGCAGGCGTTCCTGCGCTGCGTGGACCTGCCGATAGCCGCTCCGTCCGCCAACGTTTCAAAGCACGTCAGCCCCGTCACCGCGCGGCACGTCTATGCCGACCTGAACGGCAGGATACCGCTGATACTCGACGGCGGCAAGTGCGCCGGCGGGATAGAGAGCACCGTGCTCGACTGCACGGGGGCGGTGCCCTGCATTTTGCGCAGCGGGCTCGTGACTCGCGAAATGATAGCCGAAGTGGCGGGAGATTGCGGCGTGTTCGTGCCTCGGCCGGGCGAAAAGGTGCGCTCGCCGGGGATGAAATATAAGCATTACTCGCCCGATTGTCGCACGATGCTCTTTACATACGCGGACAGGGCGGCGGCTTACGGGGAATACGAGCGGCTCAACGGCGAGGGGCAGCGCGCGTATCTTATGTGCGACGACGCCGTGGCTGCCGAGTTTTTGCCGGACAACCTGCTTGCCTTGGGAAAAACGCCCGAGCAGATAGCGGCAAACCTTTACGATAAGCTGCGCGAAGGCGAGCGCAAGGCAGACGTGATAATAGCCGTCGCGCCCGAACGGCAGGACGGCGTGATGGCGGGAGTAATGAACAGGCTGACCAAAGCCTGCGGGGGTTAAGATGAAGCGCAGGAAAATTCTGTTCGTGTGCACGGGCAATACCTGCCGGAGCCCTATGGCAGAGGCGATCCTGCGCAGCAAAATAAAGCAGCGCGGGATAAAGTGGTGGGACGTTTCTTCGTGCGGGTTGTTTGCCGAAGTCGGGGGAACGCTGTCCGAAGGAAGCGCCGAGGCGCTTTCGGAAATAGGCGTTTCAGTAAAAAACTTTGCGCCGCGGCAGCTCAGCCAGAAGCTTATTGACAGGAGCTGCGCCGTTATCTGCATGACGGAGCGGCAGAAGCAGGTGATAGAGGCCTGCGGCAAAATATACAGCATAAAAGAGCTGTGCGGGTTCGACATACCCGATCCTTACGGCTGCGGCAAAGAGGTCTACCGCGCCACGCGCGACGCAATAAGCCGCGCGTGCGACGTTATAATAGACAAGATAGTGCTTGCCGCAGGAGATACACAAAGTCAATAATTTTTTTAAGGAGTCATATATATGAAGATTGCGCTTGCCTGCGACCACGGCGGCCTGAAACTCAAAAACGAGGTCAGAAAATACCTCGAAGAACACGGCTATGAATACAAGGATTTCGGCACGGATTCCCCCGAAAGCTGCGATTATCCCGATCACGCGCTGCCCGCCGCAGAGGCGGTGGCAAACGGCGAATGTGACCTCGGCATAGTCGTCTGCTCCACGGGAATAGGCGTTTCCATCGTCGCCAACAAGGTACCGGGCGTCCGCTGCGCGCATTGCCACGATACTTACTGCGCCGAATTTACCCGCCTGCACAACGACGCCAACATGCTTGCCATGGGCGAAAAGGTGGTTGGCTCCGGCTATGCCCTTAAAATAGTGGAAAAGTTCCTCACGACGGAGTTCGAAGGCGGTAGGCACGAGCGCAGGGTAAACAAGATTACCGAAATCGAGAAAAAATACTGCAAATAAACGAATCAAAAATTTTCCCGCCGCGGCGCATATTCGCCGCGGCGGGATCTTTTATAATCAGTATATAAATTTCAGGATGTTACATTACGCATAGTACTATGCATAATTGCAATTTTATCTTTCGGAGCAGTGGAAGATGAGGCCTATAGTGCCGGGGCCGCAGTGCGCGCCGATTACGGGACCTACGGGCTGCACCGTTACGTCTGCGTCGAAACGCTCGCGCAGAGTATCGGCAAACCCTTCGGCAAGCGCCTCGCAGTCTGCCTGCAGTACGAACATCTTGTATTTGTCCAGCTCGCTGCCCTTTTGTTCCACGTATTCGAGCAGCTTCGTGAGTGCGTTCCTGAAACCTCTCGCCTTGGAGATGCTCACGATTTTGCCCTCTTCGTCAAAGTGGAGTATGGGCTTTATGTTAAGCAGTCCGCCGACTATTTTGGTCGCGCCGGAGATCCTGCCGCCGCGGTGCAGATAGGTGAGATCGTCAACGGCAAAATAAGTGGCGGTGTGGGGGATGAGTTCGTCGAGGTAAGCGTCAAGCTCTTCCATCGTGGCGCCTTCCTTCTTTTTGAGCGCGGCGTAATAGCTTACGAACCCGCTGCCCAGCGAGATGGTCTTGGCGTCCTTTGTCATTATCTTTCTTTCGGGATATTTTTCTTTGAGCCTGGCTATCGCCGCGTCCATCGCGTTGAACGTTGCGCTCATCTTGTGCGAGAACGTTACGTAATAGATGTCTTCACCGCGGGCGAGCACGGGCTCGAAGTATTCGGTGTATGCGTATTCGTTGAGCGCCGAAGTCTTGGGAACGGCGCCTGCGCGCATCTGATCGAAAAACGCCTTGAAGTCGGTCTTTTCGCCCATATCGTAAAAGTATTCCTTGTCGCCCACGGTGTAGGGCATGCGTATGACGTTAAGCCCGAGTTCGGCCACCGTTGTGTACCAAAGTTCGCAATTCGAGTCACAGAATAACTGATACATTTTAAGCTCCTTTCGATTTAATTTTTAATTTTGTCTTTGTCAACGAAAAAGAAAGTGAATTCGCCGCTGACGCAAAGTTTTCCGCCTACGGCGCCTTCGGCTTTTATCACGTAGCACGCGGCCATGCAGCGTTTAAGTTCGCACACGAACTCGACGGTGTCGCCGGGGCGCACGGGCGTTTTGAACCGCACGTTGTTCATTCCCGCAAACAGCGGCAGCCTGTCGCCGAGTTTGTCCGCCATCATCGCGCAGGAAGACTGCGACGCCATCTCGCACAGGATAACGCCGGGGACCACGGGCGTGCCGGGGAAATGCCCCTGCAAAAAGAATTCGTCGCCGCGCACGGTGTAACGCCCGTGCGACCTGCCTTCTTCGTCGGTGAACGCCTCGTCCACGAGCAGCATGGGTTCGCGGTGGGGGAGTATCCGTTTTATCTCGCCTCTGTTCATTTTCTTGTCCTTACGAAATGTATTTTTTTGCGCCGCCGAGTATGTCTTCGGCCTGCGCGGTCATCTCTTCGAGTATCTCTTTGCAGGACTGCTCCTTTTTAACGAGTCCCGCGACCTGGCCGCACATGAACGCTCCGTTCGCCTCGTCGCCTTCCGTGACGGCTTTACGCAGTGCGCCGGTGCCGTAAGCTTCGAGCTCTTCGTCGGAGACCGCGGCGTCCTTTTCCATCTCGGCAAACCTGCGCGAAAACGGCGTTTTGAGCGAACGCACGGGGTGGCCGAGCCTTCTGCCGCTCACTATCGTCGCGGTGTCGCCGGCGCTCAGCACTTTGGCTTTGTAATTGGGGTGGACGTTGCATTCGGTTGCCGCAAGGAAACGCGTCCCCATCTGTATGCCCTCCGCGCCGAGCATCAGCGCCGCGGCGTAGCCCCTGCCGTCCGCAATGCCGCCCGCGGCTATAACGGGTATATCCACGGCGTCCGCAACCTGCGGAACCAAAGCCATCGTGTTCGCCTCGCCTATATGCCCGCCCGATTCTCCGCCTTCGGCAACGACCGCGGCGGCGCCGCGTTTTTCCACCATTTTGGCGAGCGCGACGGACGCGACCACCGGTATCACCTTAACGCCGGCTTCGTTCCACTTTTTCATAAAAGTGAGCGGATTGCCTGCGCCGGTAGTAACTATCGGCACGCGTTCTTCCACTATGACGTCGGCGACTTCCGCGGCGTGCGGACTCATAAGCATAACGTTTACGGCAAACGGCCCGTCGCAGACTTCGCGCAGCTTGCGTATCTCGGCGCGCAGCTGCTCGCCGTTCATATTCATACCGGCGATTATGCCCAGCCCGCCCGCATTGGAAACGGCGGCGGCAAGAGCCGCGTCTGCTACCCATGCCATGCCTCCCTGAAATATCGGATAGGTTATGCCGAGCAGTCCGGTTATCCTTGTCTTTATCAAATCAGAGCTCCTTTCGTTGATTGTGGCGCGGCCTTTGCACGGCCCGCTCTTTATATGATAATATAAAAATCTTATCGTGTCAAGGAAAGCCGCAAAATTGCAGACCGCGCAGGGAAAATATGTAAAAAACGACGAATTGTTTTTTGCTCTTTATCGCCGCGTTTTCCGGTTTGCGGCACAAAAAAATCCCTCGCACGAGGGGGTGCCCCGTCCGAGGGATTGGTGCGGATAACAGGAGTTGCGCCTTGAGCGGACGCGCACGGAAAACAGCGGGTGTCCGCTGTTTTGTCGTCGGTCGAATCCTCCGACCTGCGCAAGCGTAACGCTTGCTTGCCTCCCCTCAACTCCTGATCCTCCGCACAAAAAAATCCCTCGCACGAGGGGTTGCCCCGTCCGAGGGATTGGTGCGGATAACAGGAGTTGAACCTGCACGGTCGCCCACAGGAACCTGAAACCTGCGCGTCTGCCAATTCCGCCATATCCGCAAAAACATTGCATATTATAATAGATACTCTTTCGCTTGTCAAGCCAAATCAACATGATTTTCCCATGTTTTTATTCGCTGCCGCTTTAAGCCGCGTGAGGCAAATAACTATTGACGGCGTGGCGAACCCGTGGTACAATACGGGCAGACGCACGCAGGCAAAAAAAAGCGCTTAAACGCGAAACGCCTGCCGATGGCGACGATCGCGACGAGTTTTTCCCGACGGATAAAGATTGCGGTTTATCGAATAAATCAAAATAACCGACTTTTATTTGATTTACCTATTGCACTCGGCGGAAATATGCTGTATAATGTAGTCGGCTTGTGTTTACAGCTAACTGTTTTCTTTTGATTTTAACAGAAAAGAGGCGTTTCTGATTTGAGGCTTTGCGGGCTTGCTTGTTTTCGTTTTATTTGATAAAATTTTATTGATAAAAAAATTACGATTAACTATGCACTTCCGTGCAAATTCTACAAGAGGAGATCGTTATGGAATTTAAGTTTACCTACGATATCTGCGACAGCGTTGAAAAACTCGAAGCGCAGATAAAGAGAGTAAGAGAGGCGCAGAAGATTTTTTCGACCTATTCGCAGGAGCAGGTCGACAAGATCTTTCTGGCATGCGCTATTGCCGCCAACAAGGCGAGAATACCGCTTGCAAAGCTTGCCGTTGAAGAAACGGGCATGGGCGTGGTGGAAGACAAGGTAATCAAAAACAACTACGCCGCCGAATACATCTATAACAAGTACAAGTTCACAAAGACTTGCGGCGTTATAGAAGAGGACAAGTCCTACGGCTTCAAAAAGATAGCCGAACCCATAGGCCTTATTTCCGCGGTCATCCCCACGACCAACCCTACGTCTACGGCGATATTCAAAACGCTCATCTGCCTTAAAACGCGTAACGGCGTTATCATCAGCCCTCATCCCCGCGCAAAAAAATCCACCATCGCTGCGGCAAAGGTGGTTTACGAAGCGGCGGTGCAGGCGGGCGCACCCGAAGGCATAATCGGCTGGATAGACGTTCCTTCGCTCGAGATGACGAACCTCCTCATGACCGAGTCCGACACCATTCTCGCGACCGGCGGCCCCGGCATGGTAAAGGCGGCCTATTCCAGCGGCAAACCCGCGCTCGGCGTTGGCGCGGGCAACACTCCCGCAATAATCGACGAGAGTGCCGACATCCTGCTTGCCGTAAGTTCCATAATCCACTCCAAAACGTTCGATAACGGCATGATCTGCGCTTCCGAGCAGTCGGTCATAGTGGCGGACAAGCTTTACGACAAAGTAAAAAAGGAATTTGCTTACCGCGGCTGCTATTTCCTTAAAGGCAAGGAGCTTGACAAGGTAAGGAAGACCATCATAATCAACGGCGCGCTCAATGCCAAGATAGTAGGCCAGAGCGCTTACAAGATAGCGCAGCTTGCCGGCGTGGAAGTGCCCGAAAGCACCAAGGTGCTCATAGGCGAAGTTGAATCGGTCGACATTTCCGAAGAGTTCGCCCACGAAAAGCTTTCGCCCGTGCTTGCAATGTACAGGGCAAAGGACTTCGAAGACGCGCTCGCAAAGGCGGAAAAGCTCATCGCCGACGGCGGCTACGGACACACTTCTTCCATATATATCAACGAACGCGAGGCAAAGGACAGGTACGAGGAATTCTGCTCCCGCATGAAGACCTGCCGCGTGCTGCTCAACACGCCCTCTTCGTTCGGCGGCATAGGCGACCTTTACAACTTCAAGCTCGCGCCCTCGCTCACGCTCGGCTGCGGCACCTGGGGCGGTAATTCCGTTTCCGAAAACGTTGGCGTAAAGCATCTGCTCAACATCAAATCCGTTGCCGAAAGGAGAGAAAACATGCTGTGGTTCAGGGCACCTCAGAAAGTGTATATCAAAAAGGGCTGCCTGCCCGTTGCTCTCGACGAGCTCAAGACCGTCATGGGCAAGAAGAAGGCGTTTATCGTTACCGACAGCTTCCTCTATAAGAGCGGCTTCACCAAGTGCATAACCGACAAGCTCGACGAGCTGGGCATCGCACACGACACGTTCTCCAACGTCGCTCCCGATCCAACGCTTGCCTGCGCGCTGGAAGGCGTTGCGCAGATGCGCAACTTCGAGCCCGACACCATAATCGCGCTCGGCGGCGGCAGCGCGATGGACGCTGCAAAGATAATGTGGGTGCTTTACGAACATCCCGAAGCAGACTTCCTCGACATGGCGATTCGCTTCATAGACATCCGCAAGAGGGTTTACACCTTCCCCAGAATGGGCGAAAAGGCTTACTTTATCGCCATACCCACTCCGGCGGGCACCGGCTCCGAAGTTACGCCGTTTGCAGTCATAACCGACGAAAAGACGGGCGTTAAGTATCCTCTTGCCGACTACGAGCTTCTTCCCAACATGGCCATCGTCGACACCGACCTGCATATGAGCGCTCCCAAGGGCCTCACCTCGGCTTCCGGTATAGACGCGGTCACGCACGCGCTGGAGGCTTACGCTTCGGTTATGGCGACCGACTATACCGACGGGCTTGCCATCCAGGCGCTCAAAGTAATATTCAAATATCTTCCCCGCGCTTACGAAAACGGCCAGACGGACGTAGAGGCAAGGGAGAAGATGGCAAACGCCGCTACCATGGCGGGCATGGCGTTCGCCAACGCGTTCCTCGGCGTATGCCACTCGATGGCTCACAAACTCGGCGCGTTCCATCACCTGCCCCACGGCATAGCAAACGCGCTCATGATAGACGAAGTGCTCCGCTTCAACGCGGCGGAAGCACCCGCAAAGATGGGCACGTTCAGCCAGTACGACCATCCCAAGACGTTAAGGCGCTACGCCGAAGTTGCCGAAGCGCTCGGCCTTGGCGGCAAGAACGACGAAGAAAAGCTGAACAACCTCATCAAAGCGATAGACGAGCTCAAGGCCAAGATAGGCATCAAGAAGACCATAAAGGAATACGGCATCGACGAAAAGGATTTCCTTGCTCGTCTCGACGACATGACCGAACAGGCCTTCGACGATCAGTGCACGGGCGCAAATCCCCGCTATCCGCTGATGAGCGAAATAAAACAGATGTATCTCAACGCATACTACGGCAAAAATTAAGGAGGATAAATGATGAAAAAGGAAAATATCGTTGCGGAAAGACCGGGCAAAAAGATCTTCCGCGACGGCGACAAACTCGTAAAACTCTTCGACGTGGGCTATTCCAAGGCCGACATCCTCAACGAAGCGCTCAATCAGGCGCGCGTTGAAGAGACCGACCTGAACATACCCAACGTCCAGGCGGTTTCCACCGTGGACGGCAAGTGGTCGATAATCATGGACTACATAGAGGGCACCACCCTCGAACAGCTCATGGAGCAGAACCCCGACAAGCTCGACGAATACCTCGGCCTGTTCGTGGACGTGCAGATAAACATCCAGTCCAAGCGCGTGCCCATGCTCAACTTCCTTACCGAAAAGATGAACAGGAAGATAAGCGCGGCAGACCTCGACGCGACCACCCGCTACGACCTTCATACCCGTCTCAACGGCATGAAGAGGCACTATAAGCTTTGCCACGGCGACTACAACCCCAGCAACGTGATAATAACGAAGGACGGCACGCCCTACGTGATCGACTGGGCGCACGCCACCCAGGGCAACGCCGCGGCGGACGTGGCGCGCACCTATCTTCTGTTCTATCTGCAGGGCAAAGCCGAGATCGGCGACAAGTATCTCAAACTGTTCTGCAAAAAGAGCGATACGGCCATCCAGTACGTTCAGAGGTGGATACCCATCGTTGCGGCGTCCCGTCTCGTAAAGGCTCCCGAAGAGGAGAAGGCGTTCCTCAAACACTGGATAGACGTGGTCGAGTATGAATAATTATGCATAAAAAGTAAATTTTTATAAGGCTTGCCGTAAAAAGCAAGCCTTATTTTGTTGTTAAAAGGCGTGCCGTGTGTTATAATTCAATGTATAATGAACGATGAAAGGTATTTTGCGTCGGTAGACTTTATAGACGATCCCAACGTGGCGGGGCGCGGTTATTGGTACGAATGCCCGATTGAGGACGTGGAGCGCGGCGACGAGGTGCTTGCCCCGCTCGGCAGGCACAGCAGGCTGCAGCTGGGCGTCGTTAGACAGACGCTCCGTGCGCGCGACGCCGAAGCGCCCTATCCCGTCTACCTGATAAAGAGCATAAAAGACGTCGTGAAAAAGCGGCAAGGAGAGTATATGATGTATAAAATAATCGAAAAACGCTCGCTGAACCCCACGGTAACGATGATGGATATCTTTGCGCCGCTCGTTGCAAAAAAGGCGCTGCCCGGACAGTTCGTGATACTGCGCTCCGACGAGAACGGGGAAAGGATACCGCTCACGGTTGCGGGCTGTAACGTAAAGGCGGGCACGGTAAAGATAATTTTCCAGGTGGTCGGCGCCACCACAATAAAGCTGAACGATATGAAAGTCGGCGACTGCCTTGCCGACTTCGTCGGCCCGCTCGGCAGGGCAACGGAAACCGAAGGTATAAAAAAGGCGTGCATCGTCGGCGGCGGCGTGGGCTGCGCGATAGCCATGCCCGTCGCGCAGAAACTGCACGAGCTCGGCTGCGAGGTGCACTCGGTAATAGGTTTCCGCAACAGCGATCTCGTCATTCTCGAAGACGAATTCAAAGCTTGCTCCGACAGGCTGACCGTTGTCACGGACGACGGAAGTTACGGCAGGAAGGGCGTCGTGACCGAACCGCTTAAAGAAGCGCTCGAAAAGGGCGAAAATTACGATATGATAATCGCTATAGGCCCGCTCATAATGATGAAGTTCGTCGTTGCGACTGCCAGGCCTTTCGGCGTGCCCGTAACGGTGTCTATGAACCCCATAATGATAGACGGCACGGGGATGTGCGGCGGCTGCCGCCTTACCGTGGGCGGGCAGACGAAGTTTGCCTGCGTGGACGGACCGGACTTCAACGGTTACGAGGTGGATTTCGACGAGGCGATGGAGCGCGGTAACATGTATTCCGATTTCGAGCGTCATGCCAGGGATAAAGCCTGCAATCTCTTCAAAAAGGAGGCGGAATAATGGCTATACGACCTAATAAACACGAAATGCCCGTTCAGGATCCCAAAGTACGCGCAAGGAATTTCGGGGAAGTGGCGCTCGGTTACGACGAAAAGACCGCCGTGGCGGAGGCGCAGCGCTGCCTCAACTGTAAAAACAGGCCGTGCGTTGCGGGCTGCCCCGTAAACATATCCATACCGGAGTTTATCGGAAAAATAAAGACGGGCGAATACGAAGAGGCGTACAAAATAATTTCGCAGAGCTCGTCGCTGCCCGCGGTATGCGGCAGGGTGTGCCCGCAGGAGACTCAGTGCGAGCAGAAATGCACGCTGGGCATAAAGTTCGAGCCCGTTGCGATAGGCAGGCTGGAGCGCTTCGTTGCAGACCGCCACAACGCAACGAACGAAGGAGCCGCGCAGGTTCCCGTTTCCAACGGTAAAAAGGTAGCAGTGATAGGTTCCGGCCCTTCGGGGCTGACCTGCGCCGGCGATCTTGCAAAAAAGGGTTACCGCGTTACGATATTCGAAGCTCTTCACGTTGCAGGCGGCGTACTCGTTTACGGGATACCGGAATTCCGTCTGCCCAAAGCCATCGTCCGCAAGGAAGTCGAAAACTTAAAGCAATACGGCGTAGAGGTGGATACCAACGTCGTGATAGGCAAAACACTGACCGTAGACGAGCTGTTCGATATGGGTTACGAGGCGGTGTTCATCGGCTCGGGCGCCGGTCTGCCACGCTTTATGGGCATACCGGGCGAAAGCCTTAAAGGCGTGTATTCCGCCAACGAATTTCTCACCCGCAACAATCTTATGAAGGCTTACGAGGCCGATTCCGACACTCCCGTTATGCACGCAAAGCGCGTTGCTGTGGTGGGCGGCGGCAACGTGGCGATGGACGCTGCGCGCACCGCGCTCAGGTTGGGCGCAGACAGCGTGCACGTTATCTACAGGCGCTCCATGGAGGAGATACCCGCCCGCCGCGAAGAGGTCGAGCACGCGGAAGAGGAGGGCATAGTATTCGATATACTGCGCAATCCCGTCGAGATACTCGGCTACCGCAACCCGGAAGACAGGCGCGATCCGAAAAACGGCTTCGTAACGGGCATAAAGGTCGTAAAATGTCAGCTCGGCGAGCCCGACGAAAAGGGCAGGCGCCGCCCCGTGGAAGTGCCCGGCAGCGAATACATAATGGACGTCGACTGTGTGATAATGGCGATAGGCACCAGCCCCAACCCGCTCATAAAGAACACTACGGCAGGTCTGGAAGTAAACCGCCGCGGCGGGATCGTGGTGGAAGAGTCCACGGGAAAAACCAGCAAGGCTGGCGTTTTTGCGGGCGGCGACGCCGTTACGGGAGCCGCAACGGTAATACTCGCGATGGGCGCGGGCAAGACGGCGGCAAAGGCGATAGACGAATATCTTTGCGGCAGTCGGGCAAAATAAAACTGCCGCATATGCGGCAGAGGTGCGCTATGCAATTACAACAGGTCGTTTCACTTGCAGAGGAAATAAACGTCGTACGCGACGGCGTAAAACAGACTTACGGCGCCGGCAGTGAACCGTTTGGCGAGATAGTGGACGCGTGGGAGGCAATGACCGTCAACTCCGTCGTGATGCCGGCGTTCGGCGTCAGCCTTAACGAACATACCCTCAATGCCATGCAGAGCGGCGTATGGGCCGAATTCTGCTTTGCCGAAAGCCGCGTCATAAACGGTCTGCCGTTCGAAAAGCTGCTTATAGAAGTAAAGCCGGAATACGCGGGATTCAATCTTAACCGCTATACCCGGGAACGCGGTTACGGCGGCAGATGCTTTTATATAGATCTGCGCGGCGGCAACATGCAGGCTTTTTACGAATTGCTCACAAAATAAAAAAACTCCGCTCCGGCGGAGTTTTCGTTATCTCAGCGTTCTTTTGTAAGCGGCAATGGCCTTTGCAAGCTGATCAGGGCAGGAAGTCCCGTTCCTGCACTGTATGCCGGAAAGCAGGTTTTCCACTTCGTCAAGATCCCTGCCCTCTGCAAGCATCTGCACGCCCTGCGTATTGCCGCGGCAGCCGCCTTGAAATTTTACGTCGTGCAGTCTGCCGGATTTATCGACGTCGAACGAAACCGACTGCGAGCACGTTCCGCTTGTCCTGTAAGTAAACATCTCAGTCCGAAAGGTTCTCGTAAATGACCGAGTAGAGGTCGGAGGCCTTTTCCTCCCATTTTTTGTATATTTTGTTTGCCGTTTTTCTGTCGGGAACGACGAATTTCAGCTCGAGTATCGGCTGTACGGGCGCCAGGATCTTGAGGTAGACCGTGTAAGTGCCGTCTTTGTTCTGAAAGTAATCGGAGCGGCATTCCTGCTTGTTGCGGTAGCGCGAACTGTTCTTTTTTACGAACTGCGAGATCTCCTCGCGCACGCTCTTGGGTATCTTTATGTAAAAATTCGCAAGCGTTTCGCGCCCGTCCGGCGTGATGGTGTAAAGCGTGTCCTCGTCCTCGCTCACGACGCATATGAAGTTGTCGTCCAGAAGCTTATGTATCACGTTCACGCAATCCATGTAACCCATCCAGTCGTTGGAGGAGGAGCACATGTCCAGAATCGTCCTCTCGGAAATGGCGCTCTCCATTTTGTCGAACACGAAGAGGATTATAAGCTTGTTTATAGACGTTTCACCCGTATTAAGCATGATCCCGCAATTTCATCCGTATAAGAAAAAAAGTGATTTAATTATACATAATTTATAAATTAAAAGCAACTATTTACTTAAAAATAATTTGATTTGCGGAAATTTGTGATATAATCATATCGTAAGAACAAATCAACGGCAGGTCATAAATGAAAGACGGCGAACGGCAGATAAAAGATTTTCTCGAAAAGTGCGGGCAGCTCCGCAGATGCAAATTTATAATGGCTACCACGCACATAAAGGAAGTGCTTACCGCGATAGCGGCTTCGGAAACGCTTTACGGGCTGTTTGCCGAAGTGACCAAAGACTTCGATTATATATCGGCAAAGCGCAGCTGCCTTTCCGTTTCGGGCGAAGGGTTTGCGCAGCGGTGGAAAGTCGTCCTTCCGGCGCAGCCGGCTGACAGGCTGGCGTTCGTTTTTTGCTTGCTTGCCGAATTTGACCGGGGAACGATGAATCTTAACGACTTCCTGCAGCGGTATTTCCCCGAAGACGGCAGTTACAGCTCGAGTTTCCGTTCCTTCTGCAACGCCGTGATAGCCCCGTTCGAAGAGATAGTGCGGCAGCTGGCGGAAGATGACGAAGACGTCTCCGCCGAGGCCGTGCAGAACGCTGCGGATCCGGAACGGGCAAGGGACATAACGGCTTTTTCGCTTATCCTTGCACGCGAGCGCGACGTTATATCGGCTTCCGCGATGTCCGCTTCGGACAAGGGTGACGGGCTCGCCATGCTCGACGGGCTGGAGGACGCGCTTAAAGGGGGAAGAACGGGCGCCGCCGAAGCCATCCTGCGCGGTTACGATTATTATTCGGCGTGTCACGGCGGATTTTCTCGGCTGACCGAACAGCTTGCCGCACTGAGGGGGAACGGGAATGGATGAGGAGCTTAAAGAAACGACGCTCTCCACGGAGCGGAGATACGACGGCAAAATAATAAACCTCGAACTTTCCGAGGTCAGGCTGCCTGACGGCAGGCGCGCCCTGCGCGAGGCGGTGCGCCATCCGGGAGGAGCGGCTGTTCTGCTGATAAAAGACGGCAAGGCGCTTATGGAAAGGCAGTTCAGGTTCCCTTACGGCAAAGTCGTATGGGAGATACCCGCGGGCAAGCTGAACAAGGGCGAAGATCCGCGCGCCGCGGCGGCAAGGGAGCTTGAAGAGGAAACGGGCTGGCGGGCGCAAAACCTTGAAAGGCTGGTAGAGGTATATCCCTCGCCGGGGTACACCGACGAGATAATATACGTGTTCCTCGCCACGGAGGCACGATCCGTAAAGCGGCATCTCGACGAAGACGAGTTCGTCGATTGCAGATTTATGGATATAGACGAGTGCCTTGAACTGTGTGAAAGGGGAGAACTTTGCGACGCAAAGACGATAGCCGCGCTGTACAAATACGTTTACGGCAAAAATAAAAAGGGGCTTTGAAGGCCCCTTTCTGCGCCGCCCGCGCAATGCGCGGGCGGCGCTTGCATGAAATTCAGTTGCAGCCGCAGGAATTGCCTTTGCCGCAGAAGACGGCGGAAAGCGTGCCGTTTTTCCACATAGCGTAAAGAAGAGCAACGAGTATGGGAGTGCAGCTCCCGCTGAGCACGGAGTCGATGCCGTTGCCGCTGCAGCTTGCCGCTATGAGCAAAAGTATAAGTATCCACAGACAGCTGTTGCTACCGCAGCCGCAGTCAGAAAAGATGTTCATGTGTTCCTCCTTGAATTTCGGGCCGCGGGGCGGTATGTAACTTCGTCTTGCCCCGCAGTTCTGCCTATACTAAATAATATTTAATTTACCCGAAAAATGTTACTCTCCGCTTCATTTGCTTGCTTTATACCGCAACGTAATGATATAATTGTAAAACGTAACGGATGCCCGCGGCGGATATTTCCGTCGGGAAAGCCCGACCGCGACTAGGCACCACGATTTTTTTCTGCGGATATTCCGGACGGAAATCCGATGGAGGTACAACTTTATGGAAAAGGTAAAAAGTTCGTTTTTTACCGCAAAGAACATCGCCATGCTCGGCGTGCTGCTTGCGCTCGTGATAGTTCTTCAGCTTTTCGGGCTCGTTATTCCCATGCCCGGCGGCACTTCTATGTCGTTCGTGCTCGTGCCCATACTCGTGGGCGGGATGTTGCTCGGCCCGGCGGCAGGCGGACTGCTCGGCTTTGCGTTCGGCATCGTCACGATCTTCGATCCGATGTGCCTGGCGCTTATGAACTATACGCCCGCGCTCGCGGTGCTCACCGTGCTTGCAAAAGGCACGCTTGCCGGTTTGCTGCCGGCGCTTTTGTTCAGGACGATCGCCCGCAAAAACAAACACGCCGCGGCTTTTGCCGCTGCGGCCTGCGCGCCCGTCGTCAACACCGGGGTGTTCCTGCTCGGCTGCCTGTGCATGTACGACGCAGTCGAGGCAAGCGTGGGCAGCGCGTTCAACGTTTTCGTCGGCCTCATCATGATAAATTTTGCGATAGAGCTTGCGGTAAATCTCGTGCTCGCGCCGGCTATTTACACGGTAGACAGGATAGTGGAAAAGCGCATCCGCGGCAGAGAGGAGCGCTGACTTGAAAATATATGATAATTTGTCTTGACGTTGGCAACACCAACATAAAATACGCCATATTCGACGGCGAGGAGCCGGCACTCAGTTTCCGCGTCGCGACCGACGTTAAAAAGACGTCGGACGAATACGGCGCCCAGCTTTTAACCATACTTTCAAATAACGGGATAGACGTCGCGCTCATAAAGGGCGGCATAATCTCGTCCGTGGTGCCGCAGCTGGATTACACGCTCGAAAGGATGTGCTCGACATATCTGCACATAAAGCCGCTTTCCCTTGTTCCGGGGCTTAAAACGGGCCTGAACATGAAGGTGGACAACGCCCGCGAAGTGGGCGCGGACAGGGTGGTAAACAACGTTGCCGGGCTTAAAAAATACGGCGCGCCGCTTATCATAATCGATTTCGGCACGGCAACGACGTTCAATATCCTCGACGGCAAGGGCGAATTTATCGGCGGCGTGATCGCGCCTGGCATAAAAGGTTCGCTCGACAGTCTTGTGAACGGCACGGCAAAATTGCCGAGGGTGGAGATAGAACGCCCCTCAAGCATAATAGCCAAAAATACCGTCACCAACATGCAGGCGGGCATTGTTTTCGGCTTTGCGGGGCTTGTGGGCTATATCGTCAAAAAGATAAAAAAGGAGCTCAAAGATCCCGCCGTAAAGACGGTAGCCACGGGCGGCTTTTCCGAAGTCATCGCAAAGGAGATCGACTGCATAGACTGCGTGGATAAATTCCTTACGCTCGACGGGCTGAAATACCTGTACTATATGAACAGTCAGGATAAATGAAACGGTACCTTGCAACAGGAGGCAAAATATGAAAAAAGTGGGAGTGGCGATACTCGGCCTCGGCGTCGTGGGAAGCGGCACCTATAATATGCTCACCGAGCACAGGCAGTTTTACATGGACACGCAGGGCGTGGACGTCACCGTGGAAAACGTGCTCGAACTAAACAGGCAAAAGGCGCTCGCTCTCGGCGTGCCGGAGAGCAAGATAGCCGCCAATATCGCGGAGATTTGTTCCAATCCCGACGTCGATATAGTGATAGAAGTAATGGGCGGGGTGGAGCCGGCCAAAACTTTCGTGCTTTCGGCGCTGAACGCCGGCAAGTCCGTCGTGACGTCTAACAAGGAGCTGTTCTGCAAGCACAGCCACGAGCTGGAAAAGGCGGCAAAAAAGAATAGCTGCGGACTGTTTTACGAGGCGACGTGCGTCGGCGGCGTGCCCGTCATACGCACGCTTCTGGATAATCTGCAGGGCAACAGGATACTCTCCATAATGGGTATAATCAACGGCACCACCAATTATATCCTTACGAAGATGACCGACGACGGAGCGTCTTACGAAAAGGTGCTTAAAGAGGCGCAAAAGCTGGGCTATGCCGAGGCGGATCCCACGGCCGACGTAGAAGGATTCGACGCGGCCTACAAGCTCTCCATTCTCTCCAGCCTGGCGTTCCACACCAAAATACCGTTTTCCCGGATCTACCGCGAAGGGATAACGCACATCACTCCGGACGACATACAGTACGGCAAACAGCTGGGCTACGTGCTTAAACTGCTTGCGATCGGCAAGAACACGGAAGACGGCATAGAGGTGCGCGTTCATCCTACTTATATCAGGAGCAGTCATCCGCTTGCAAGCGTAAAGGACAGTTACAACGCCGTTTACGTCACGGGCGATTACGTCGAAGACGTCATGTTATACGGCCGCGGCGCAGGCGCCCGCCCCACGGCAAGCGCCATAGTCGGCGACGTGCTCTACTGCGCGACGCACCCCACGTTTGCTTATTCCACCTTCCCCAACACGGAGGAAGCCGATCCTTCGGCAAAATTCATCGACAACTTCAAGTCCGCCTATTATTTAAGGCTCAACGCGCACGACAAGGCGGGCGTGCTTGCAAAAGTTTCGTCCATCTTCTCGCGGCACAACATATCGCTCGCGCAGATGATACAGGAGGACGGCGGCGACGGAACGTGCGTTCCGCTGGTGTTCATAACTCACCGCACCAAGGAAAAGAGCATCGCAAAGGCGGTGGAGGATATCAACTCCACGGCGGATATCGCCGAAGTCGTTTCGGTGATAAGAGTCGTTTCCTGAAATACGGCAGACCGCCCCGATAAAATAGCGGCGCCATGCGCCGCGCGGTCGCTAAAAATTTGCCGATTTGATTATTTCATATAAAATCGCTTGCTTTTTTTGCATAAATTTAATATCATATTTAAGGTCCGGCTGAAAAACGCCGGCAAGCGATGCGGAGATGGCTGAGCGGTTTAAGGCGCACGATTGGAAATCGTGTGAGGTCAAAAGCCTCCGGAGGTTCAAATCCTCTTCTCCGCGCCAAAACGGGGCAAAATGAGCTGTTTTGCCCCGTTTTTTATTTTTTCGGGCTCGGTTTGAGTCAAAATATTGCATTTTATTTTGCTGAGAGGTACATATGGACAAGAAGAGATTGGAAAAGTATGCCGAACTTTTGGTAAAGTGCGGGTTGAACGTGCAGAAAGGGCAGGAAGTTATAGTAAGGTGCGACCTCGATCAGCCCGAATTTGTGGCGACGGTGGTGGAACGGCTTTATAAAGCGGGCGCCGGAAAGGTGGACGTGGAATGGAGCTATATGCCCGTTACAAAACTGAACTATATTTACCGCACGCAGGAATCGCTTTCGGAATTCACCGCGGTGGAAGAGGCAAAACTCAAGCGCAGGCTTGACAAGCTTTCGTGCATGCTTTGGCTGGATTCCGACGATCCCGACGGGCTCAACGGCACCGACGACAAAAAGATAGCGGCGGCGCGCATGGCAAAGTATCCTTTTATAAAACCTTATAGCGACGCGCTCGAAAACAAGTACCAGTGGTGCATAGCCGCCGTGCCCGGCAAGGCGTGGGCGCGCAAAGTTTTTCCCGGCCTCCCCGACGAAGAGGCGATGGAAAAACTGTGGGAGGCCATCCTTTACACTTCCCGCGTGGACGAAGATCCCGTTGCCGCATGGGAAAAGCACAATAAAACGCTTGCCGAACGCTGCGCCTTTCTCAACTCTCACAAATTCGAATACCTCGAATACAAGAGTTCCAACGGCACGGACTTTAAGGTAGGGCTCATAGACAAAGGCGTCTTTGCGGGCGGCGGCGAAACTACGCTCGGCAGCAATATTTACTTCAACCCCAACATCCCCAGCGAAGAGGTGTTCACCTCGCCCATGCGCGGCAAGGCGGAGGGCGTCGTGGTGGCAACCAAGCCGCTCTCCTATCAGGGCAAGCTGATCGAAAATTTCCGCATGGAATTCAAAGACGGCAAGGTAGTAAGCACCTTTGCCGAAAAGAACGGCGATCTGCTCGAACAGATGGTGAACATGGACGAAGGTGCAGCGTACCTCGGCGAATGTGCGCTGATAGCATACGATTCGCCCATAAACAATACGGGCATACTCTTTTATAACACTCTGTTCGACGAAAACGCGAGCTGCCACCTTGCGCTGGGCAGGGGATTTAACAACTGCCTCGAAGATTACGGCAAATATACGTTCGAAGAGTGCAAGCAGCTCGGCATAAACGATTCGATGATCCACGTCGATTTCATGATAGGCAGCAAGGATATGTCGATAGTAGGCGTGACCGCAAAGGGCGAACGCATACAGATATTCAAAGACGGCAATTGGGCCATCTGAAAAAACGTAACGCAACGGGCGCGCGGCATCAAGCCGCGCGCCCGCAAAACTATATGACGTTAAGGACGTAAAATTTCAGATAATGAGTTTCGTCGGCGCAGAGCAGCGAAGGGTGGTCGGGTGCCTGCGTTTTTACCTCTGCGGAACGCACGTTGCGCCCGCTCTCTTTGGCGGCTTCGGCAAGCATCCTTTCGAACAGCGCGGAAGTCATGTAGTGCGAACACGAACAGGTGATAAGAAAGCCGCCGCTCTTTACGAGCTTCATCCCCTGGATGTTTATATCCTTATAGCCGCGGTAGGCGTCCTTTACTTCCGCGGCGCTCTTGCAAAAGGCGGGCGGATCCAGGATCACAAGGTCGAACGTTTTTCCGCTCCGCCTGAATTCGCGCAGCAGCGCAAAGGCGTCTCCGCACACGGTGTCGATATTTTCCAGCCCGTTTGCCTTTGCGTTGCGCAACACGCAGTCCAGCGCGGGCTGAGATATGTCGCACGCCGTTACGTGCTTTGCCGTTACCGCGCAGTTGAGCGAAAACCCGCCGCTGTTGCAAAAGCAGTCGAGCACCTCGCCGCCTGCGGCGTACCGCCTTGCGGCATAGCGGTTTTCCTTCTGGTCTAAAAAGTAACCGGTCTTTTGTCCGTTTTTTACGTCAACGAACATTTCAAGACCGTTTTCCTCTATCGCTATCAGATCGGGCACCTCGCCGAAAAGCACGCCCTTTACTTCGGTCAGGCCCTCTTTTTTGCGCAGGGCGACGTCGCTGCGTTCGTAAATGCCCTTGGGGCGGAATATTTCCGCAAGGCAATCGGTTATCGTCTGCTTGCGCATGTCTATGCCGAGCGAAAGGCACTGCACGGAGAGATAATCGCCGTACTTGTCCACGATAAGTGCGGGCAGCCCGTCCGCCTCGGCAAAAACCACGCGGCAGCAGTTTCCGTAGCCCAGCTTTTTGCGGTATTCCCACGCAGCCGTAAGCTTTTTCATATAAAATTCGCGGTCGTCGCATTCGTCGCCGCGGATAAAGACGCGCACGAGTATCTTGGAGGCGTGGTTGATGTAACCCTTGCCTATGAACCTGCCGTCGTAAGAATACACGGTCGCAAGCGAACCGTTTTTATCCTTGCCCTCCGTGCGCGCGACCTCGTTGGCGTACACCCAGCTGTGCCCCGCGATTATACGCTTTTCTTCGTTCTTTTTCAGATAGACGCTGTAAGACATATAAATAGTTTATCAAAGCTTGCCCGTAAATGCAATAATAAAAGCAATCTAATTGCTTTTTGTCCGCGAAAATGTTATAATCTGTTCAAATGGGCAGTCTGATCAGATATCTTGTAAGTTATAAAAAAGAGAGCGTTCTGGCACCGCTTTTCAAATTTCTCGAAGCGTGCTTCGAGCTGATAGTTCCTCTCGTCGTGTCCGCGATAATAGATAACGGCATAACGGGCGGCAGGGGCACGGCTTACGTAGTCGGGATGTGCGGCGTTCTCGTGGCTCTCGGTGCTGTGGGGCTGGTATGCGCCGTCTTCGCGCAGTTTTTTGCTGCAAAAGCGGCGGCGGGCTTTGCCAAGTTTTTAAGGCGCGACCTGTTCAACAAAATGCAGTCGCTCTCTTATACGGAGATAGACAGCCTCGGTACCGCGCGCATGATAACGCGCATGACGAGCGACGTAAACCAGGTGCAGAACGGCGTAAACATGGTGCTGCGCCTGTTTATGCGTTCCCCCGTGATAGTGTTCGGCGCCATGATTTGCGCTTTTGCCATCGACGCGCTTGCGGGCGGGATATTTGCCGGCGCCATAGCTGTGCTGTGCGTCGTGGTGTTTGCGATACTGCTCGTGACGATACCTCTTTACAGAAAGGTGCAGGGCAACCTCGACGGCATAACCGCGTACACGCGCGAATCTCTTACCGGGGCAAGGGTGATACGCGCCTTTTGCAACGAAGAAAAGGAGATTGCTGCCTATAACGCGCAGAACGCCGCCCTTAAACGCTCACAGACGGTGGCGGGGTGGGTATCGGCGCTCATGAACCCGCTCACCTGCGCCGTGATAAACGCCGGCGTCATAGCGCTGCTTTACACGGGCGCCGTAAAGGTGGAATCGGGCACGCTCACCACGGGCGAAGTGGTGGCACTGTACAATTACATCTCGCAGATACTAGTGGAGCTCATTAAGCTTGCAAACCTGATAATAACCGTTACGAAATCCTTCGCCTGCGCCGGCAGGCTGGCGGAAGTGCTTGCCATGCAGCCTTCGCTCGTTCACGGCGAAAAGGACAAAAAAGAGGGCATGCCCTTTATCAGTTTCGACAAAGTATGCATGAAATACGCGCCGGACGCGGGCAACGCGCTGACCGACGTAACTTTCACCGCGGAACGCGGCGACACGATAGGCATAATCGGCGGTACGGGTTCGGGCAAGAGCACGCTCGTCAATCTTATACCTCATTTCTACGACGCAAGCGAAGGCGAGGTGCGCATAGACGGCGTTAACGTGAACGGATACACGGACGACGAGATCCGCGCAAAATGCGGCATCGTGCCGCAAAAGGCCGTGCTGTTCAATGGCACCATAGCCGAAAATCTGCGCTGGGGCAAGCCCGACGCCACCGACGAAGAGCTGATGCGGGCGGTGGAGTGCGCGCAGGCTGCCGACGTGGTGAAGGCAAAAAAGAACGGTCTGTACGAAAAAGTGGAGCAGGGCGGCCTGAATTTTTCCGGCGGGCAGAAGCAGCGCCTTACCATAGCCAGGGCGCTCGTGCGAAGGCCGGAGATACTTATCCTGGACGACAGCGCTTCCGCGCTCGATTACGCCACGGACGCAAAACTCAGACGGTCGCTTAAAGAGCTCGACTACGATCCCACGGTGTTCATCGTTTCGCAGCGCACTTCGTCCATACGCGGCGCGGACAAGATAATCGTGCTCGACCACGGCGCCGTTGCCGGCGTCGGCACGCACGAACAGCTGCTTGAAAGCTGTCCGCTTTACCGCGAGATCCACTATTCGCAATACGAAAAGGAGGAAGCTTGACATGCGGCCTCTCGATCAGAAACAGACGATAAAGCGCATATTAAAGCAGCTTAAAGGCTATACGCACTATATGATCCTGTCGGTGCTCATGGCGATGCTGACCGTTGCGGGCAACCTTGCCGTGCCCGTGTTTTTCGGCGACGCCATAAATTATATGGCGGAGGGCGCCAGCGACTGGCAGGGCATCTTCCGATGCTTTGTCCTTATCGCCGTCTCCGTTGCGGTAACGTGCATAGCGCAGTGGCTGCTGAACATCGTCAACAACAAGATAACCTATTCGGTCACGCGGGACATAAGAAAGGAGGCGTTCGAACATATCCACAAACTGCCCCTTAAATATCTCGACGCCCATCCTTACGGCGACCTCGTCAGCAGGAACGTGGCTGACGTCGACCAGTTTGCAGACGGCCTGCTGATGGGCTTTACGCAGTTTTTTACGGGCATATTAACCATAATAAGCACGCTCGTGATGATGTTCGTGCTCAATTGGATAATCGCGCTCGCCGTGTTCGTGCTCACGCCCCTTTCGCTGTTCATTGCAAAATTCGTGTCCGCAAAGACTTACAGGCTTTTCCGCAAAAATTCGCAGATACGCGGTGAACAGACGGCTTTTATAGACGAGATGGTGGGCAACCTTAAAGTCGTTCAGGCATTCTCGCACGAGGATGCCAATTCGGATAGGTTCGACGAAATAAACGAACGCCTGACCAAGGCTTCGCAGGACGCGACTTTCTTTTCGTCTTTGCCCAATCCGACGACGAGATTCGTAAACGCGCTCGTATATGCGGCCGTTGCGCTTGCCGGCGCGCTGACCATAATATATCCCTCCGTGCTGCCCGTGGCGTTCAACGTGGGCAAGCTCGGAACGCTTCTCAGCTACGCCAACCAATACACGAAACCGTTCAACGAGATAACCGGCGTGATAACCGAAATACAGAACGCCGTCGCCTGCGCGGGCAGGATATACGAACTCATCGACGAGCCGTTGCAGATACCCGACGCCCCCGACGCAAAGCGGCTGGAAAACGTAAAGGGCGACGTAAAGTTCGACGGCGTAAGTTTTTCTTACTCGCCGGACAGAAAGCTCATAGAAGATCTCAACGTTTCGGTAAAGGCGGGGCAGAGGATAGCGATAGTGGGCCCCACGGGCTGCGGCAAGACAACGCTCATAAATCTGCTGATGCGCTTTTACGACGTGAACGGCGGCGCCATAACGGTGGACGGAAACGACGTCCGTTCCGTAACGCGCGCGTCGCTGCGCAGCAACTACGGCATGGTTTTACAGGATACCTGGCTGAAAAACGGCACGATAAAGCAGAATATCGCCATGGGCAAACCGGACGCCACCGACGAAGAGATAGTGCAGGCGGCAAAAAACGCGCACTCGCACAAATTCATCGTCCAGCTGGAAAACGGTTACGATACCGTGATATCGGAGGACGGCGGCAATCTTTCGCAGGGGCAGAAACAGCTCCTGTGCATAACGCGCATAATGCTTTCGCTGCCGCCGATGCTCATTTTGGACGAGGCTACGTCGTCGATAGACACCAGAACGGAAATGCAGATACAGCACGCCTTTGCAAAGATGATGGAGGGCAGGACGAGCTTTATCGTCGCGCACAGGCTGTCCACCGTAAAGAACGCCGACCTGATACTCGTGATGAAGGACGGCACCATAATCGAGCAGGGCAGCCACGAACAGCTTATCGCGCTCGGCGGATTTTACAATAAACTGTATAACAGCCAGTTTGCGGTTTGACGAACGGCGGCAAAAACTATATAATAGACGGGTAAACGAAATCAGGCGGAGATATAAATGCTTCAGGTAAATAACGTGTCGCTGCAATACGGCAGCAAAAAACTGTTCGAAGACGTAAATCTGAAATTCACCAAGGGCAACTGCTACGGCATAATAGGCGCCAACGGCGCGGGGAAATCCACGTTTTTGAAGATCCTCAGCGGCGAGATAGAGCCCAACAAGGGCGAAGTCACGCTTGACAGGACGGAGCGCATGTCCGTGCTGCAGCAGAACCAGAACGCTTACGACAACGTGACCGTGCTGCGCGCGGTGATGCTCGGGCACAAAAAGCTCGTGCAGATAATGGACGAAAAGGACGCGCTGTACGCAAAGGCGGATTTTTCCGACGAAGACGGCGTGCGCGCCAGCGAACTCGAGGCCGAATTTGCAGAACTCGGCGGCTGGGACGCCGAATACGAGGCGCAGACTCTGCTTAACGAACTCGATATCCCGGAAGAGTGCCATCAAATGCTGATGGCAGATCTCGATGCAAAGCGCAAAGTAAAGGTACTGCTTGCGCAGGCGCTGTTCGGCAACCCGGACGTGCTCCTTTTGGACGAGCCTACGAACAACCTCGACATAAAAACGGTGCGCTGGCTGGAAAATTATCTGCTGGACTTCGAAAACACGATAATAATAGTTTCCCACAACAGGCACTTCCTTAACAAAGAGTGCACTCCCATCTGCGACGTGGACTACGGCAAGATAAACATGATGCTCGGCAATTACGACTTCTGGTATCAGACCAACCAGCTGCTTGCCCGCCAGCAGAGGGAGATAAACAAAAAGAACGAACAGCGCGCAAAGGAATTGCAGGACTTTATCGCCCGGTTTGCCGCAAACGCCTCCAAATCGCGGCAGGCGACTTCCCGCAAAAAGGAGCTCGAAAAACTGACCATCACCGACTTCAAACCTTCGCTGCGCAAATATCCTTACATCGACTTCAAGTACGAAAAGGAACTCGGCAACGATATCCTCATGGTGGAGAACCTGACAAAAAAGGGATATTTCGAAGACGTGTCTTTCACCGTTCAGCGGGGCGACAAGATAGGCGTCGTCTCCGACAAGAGCACCACGATATCCATGCTTTACGACATCCTTACCGGCAAACAGCAGCCGGACGGCGGAACGGTAAAGTGGGGCAAAACGGTGTCGGCTTCTTACTTCCCCGAAAACAATAACGAATACTTCCAGAACTGCGAGCTCACGCTCGTGCAGTGGCTCAGCCAATTTTCCAAAGACCATTACGAGGAGTATCTGCGCGGCTGGCTGGGCAGAATGCTGTTCTCCGGCGAAGAGGCGCTGAAACAGGCGAAAGTCCTTTCGGGTGGCGAAAAAGTGCGCTGCATGCTGGCAAAGATGATGCTCGAGGGCGGCAACTTCCTTATTTTCGACGAACCGACCAACCATCTCGACCTCGAAAGCATAACGGCGCTCAACAACGGTATGCAGAACTTTAAGGGCTGCATGCTGTTCACATCGCACGACCAGGAACTGATGAACACCGTCGGCAACAGGATAATAGAGATAAACGGCATCAAGACTTTCGACAAGAATATAACTTACGACGAATATATCGACCTTATAACGGAATGAACCGCGCGGGACGTGGCGCTTTTGCGCCCGCCCCGCGTTTTTTTGTCTTTAACAGAGCGTTCGACAAGCGTATTTAACAATAATCGACATAATATACACATATTTAACAAATTATTTTTGCTTAAATTTATATTATTTTACAGAATTGCTTTACATTTACGAAAACGCAATGTATAATCATATCTGCCAACGCTTACAAGCATATTTTTTTTGGAGGATTTATTTTTATGAAAACTGCGAATTTAGTAATACTTGAAAGCAGCGAAGATTTTATGGACGAACTCAAAACTTACTTCGAAGGCAAGGATGAGTTCAACGTGTGCGCGGTTACGGGCAACGGCAACGCCGGCATCGGGTACATAGACAGGTTCAAGCCGGACGTTGTCATACTCAACCTCGTGCTCGGCGGAAGGGACGGATTCGGCGTGCTCGACTACATGCGGAACAACTGCCGCGACTGCAAGGCGATAGTCGTTTCCAACTTTGCCGACGAAAAGATAGTCAACTCCGCCATAGCGCACGGAGCGAGTTATTATTTCGTAAAGCCCGTCGATCCGCAGAGCGTGGCGGACAGGGTGAGCGACATACTCAGCGACCGCGACGTGGAATACAGAGTGGCAGAAGACGTAAGGGCAAAGCGCAGGGTGGCTTCGCTCGACGAAAAGATAAGCAACATATTCATATCCATCGGCATACCGCCGCACATCAAAGGTTACGTTTACCTGCGCGAAGGCATAAAGATGACTGTGGAGGATCCTTCGATAATAAATAACGTTACAAAGGAGCTTTATCCCAACATAGCGGAAAAATTCGGCACCAGCGCAAGCAAGGTAGAGCGCGCGATAAGGCACGCGATAGAGGTGGCGTGGAACCGCGGCAGGGTGGACGCGATAAACGCCATATTCGGCGTGCGCGTGTACATAGGCAGCGAGCGCCCCACAAACAGCGAGTTTATCGCGCTCGTGGCGGACAAGCTGATATTGGAGGAACTGCTTTAAGGACAAAGGGTAAAAGCGGCGTCCGCAATTTGGGCGGCGGGCAGCAAATCGCTTGCATTTTGAACGGCGGTAATATATAATGATATAGCTTGCCGCTGTGGTGGAATTGGCAGACGCGCCGGACTCAAAATCCTGTGGTAGCAATACCGTATCGGTTCGACCCCGATCAGCGGCACCATATCTGAATAATGCGGACTTCGGTAAATATCGCGGTCCGCATTATTTTTTTTGCGGCAGCTCGCCGCGTTGATTTTTCATAAAGCGTTAAAATTACGTTGCGCTTATGTTATAACGTGGTCGCGACGCAAACTGAAGATTTGCCCCATTGGGGTAAGTTTGCGTCGCAGCATTCTGAGATGCAGGTGCAGCGCGTGTCTTCGAAGGACGCGCCCTTTTTTTCAATTTTGCCGCAACGTGCATGTTTTTATTGCTTTTAACGCCGCCTGATGGTAAAATTTAAGTATGGATAAACTTGTTCTGATAGACGGCAACAGCCTTCTCAACCGGGCTTTTTATGCAACGCCGATGTTCAGCACGCGCGACGGCAGGCCCACGAATGCGATATTCGGTTTTATAAAACTGCTTTTCAAAATACTTTCGGACGTAAAGCCCCGGTATCTTATCGTGGCTTTCGACCTGAAAGCGCCCACGTTCAGGCACAGGATGTACGAAGGTTACAAAGCCACGCGCAAACCGATGCCGGACGAGCTTGCCGCGCAGGTAGAGCCGCTTAAAGAACTGCTCTCTGAAATGCACGTGGCGACGTGCTCTAAGGAAGGGCTGGAAGCCGACGACGTGATAGGCACGCTCTCCAAAAAGTTCGACGTTCATTCGTATATCTATACCGGCGACAGAGACAGTTATCAGCTCGTGGACGAAAAGACGGACGTCTGCTTCACGCGCAAAGGAGTCAGCGACCTCGTAAAGCTCAACAAGGAAAACTTCCGTAAGGAAGTGGGCATAGAGCCGGCGCAGGTAATAGACCTTAAAGCGCTTATGGGCGACAAGTCGGACAACATCCCGGGCGTTGCGGGCATCGGCGAAAAGACTGCGTTCGGACTGATAGAAAAATACGGCACCCTCGACGGCGTGTACGCAAACATAGAGGAGATCAAGGGCGCGGTAAAAACCAAACTCGAAACGGGCAGGCAGTCGGCTTACCTTTCCTACGAGCTGGCAAAGATAAACCGTGACTGCGACATAGACATTGACCTTTCCGCGTGCGTGCCTCCGCAAAAATTTTCCGCCGGGGTAAAAAAGATGTTCGCCGCGTTTGAATTCCGCAGCCTGCTTAAAGACGACCTGTTCGAAGAAGTGGACGAATCTGCGGAGAGCGACGCCGACTACCCGGAACTTGTAAAGGATAAGTCCGCGGAAGAGTTCGCGGCGGCGATAGGGAATACCGATAAAAGGTATTACGCCGTGTACGAAAACTGCTGCCTGCACGTCTGGGCGGGCGGGGCGGAGCACGAGCTAAAGCTTAGCTCCGACCTTTTGGACCGATATCTCGACCACGAGCAGTTCACCAAATGTCTTGAATTTATATTTTCCGACGGCGAAAATACGGTAATCATAGACGACTGCAAGGCCGCAATGCACGCGCTCGAAGCTTTCGGCATAGAGTGCCGCTGCAAATTCGAAGACCTTTCGCTCGTGGTTTACCTGTGCGGAGAATCGGGCGGCGAAACGCTTAAACAGCTGTGCGACAACCGCATGCTCGATTACGCTTACCGCGCGTTCTGCGTAAACCTGCTTTACGAGGAATACGGCAAAACATTGCGCGAAAGCGGCTGCACCCGCCTTTACGAAGAGGTGGAAAAACCGCTCGTCGGGGTGCTTTACGACATGGAAAAGGCGGGCGTTACGGTTAGCACGGAAGAGCTTGACAAGCTCGGTAAAAAGTATTCCGGCATGATAAGCGAGCTCACCGCGGAGATACACGCGGACTGCGGCTGCGAATTCAACATAAATTCCCCGATGCAGCTGGGGCAAGTGTTGTTCGAAAAACTCGGACTTAAATCTGGCAAGCGCGGCAGGAACGGAAAGTACTCCACAAATGCGGAGATACTCGAAAAACTCGCCGAGGAAAACCCCGTGGCCGGCAAGGTGTTAAAGTTCAGGTTCTATCAGAAACTGCTTTCGACTTATATAGAGGGCATGCGCCCCTTTATAGATAAAAACGGGCTGATCCACACCACCTATAACCAGACTATAACGGCGACCGGCAGGCTTTCGAGCGCCAACCCCAATCTGCAGAATATCCCGATACGCGAAGACGAGGGCAGAGAGCTGCGCAAAGTATTCGTTCCCCGCCCCGGCAACGTGTTCATCGACGCCGATTATTCGCAGATAGAACTGCGGCTGCTCGCCCATTTTTCCGGCTGCAAGGAGCTTATCGGGGCTTATAACGAGGGCAGGGATATCCACACGATAACCGCCTCGCAGGTGTTCGGAGTCCCGCCCGAAGAGGTGACGCCCAAAATGCGGCGCGAAGCCAAAGCGGTAAACTTCGGAATAATCTACGGAATAAGCGAATACGGGCTGGCGCGCAACCTGGGCATACCTTACGCCACCGCCAAAAGCTATATAGAAAAATATTTTGCCACTTACAGCGAAGTTAAGGAATATATGAACGCCAACGTGGCTTTCGCGCGCGAAAACGGTTATGTTTCCACGCTTACCGGCAGGCGGCGCTTTATTCCGGAGCTGCGCTCTTCCAACGCCAATATCAGGCAGTTCGGCGAGCGCGCCGCAATGAACATGCCGTTGCAGGGCTCGAGCGCCGACATCATCAAGATAGCGATGATAAACGTAAAGCGCAGCCTGGAAGAGGAGGGGCTGCGCGCTAAACTCATATTGCAGGTGCACGACGAGCTTGTGCTCGATTGTCCGGAAGAAGAAAAGGACAGTGCGGCGGAACTGCTGCGGCGGGAAATGGAAAACGCCGTAAAGTTAAACGTTCCGCTTACCGTGGAAGTGCACGCCGGGAAGAATTGGTATGACGCAAAATAAGCGCATATACGCCGTTACGGGTGGCATAGGGAGCGGAAAATCGGCCGTTTCGGACATATTGGCGGAAGAGGGTTACCCCGTTTTTTCCTGCGACGGGATATATGCAGAACTCACGAAGGGCGGCAAACTCGTGCGGCGGCTCGAAAGCGAGTTCGGAGGCGTTACCGCACCCGACGGCTCGCTCGACAGGCACGCCCTTGCAAAAAAAGTGTTCGGCAACGCGGCGGCGCTTACACGGCTGAACGCAATAACTCATCCGCCGGTGATGGCAGAACTGCTCGCTCGTGCAGGAAAAGCGGCAGGCGGCACAGTCTTTTGCGAGGTCCCGCTGCTGTTCGAAGGTGGGTACGAAAACCTGTTCGACGGCGTTATAGTGGTGTTGCGGCCGCCCGAAGCGCGTATCGCGGCCGTCACGAGCCGCAGCGGACTCACGGCGGAAGAGGTGGCCGCGCGCATACGTTCGCAGTACGATTACGACAGCGCCGACCTTTCGGGATGCTTCGTCGTCCGCAACGACGGCGATATGGCCGCCCTGCGCGAAAAAGTTAAAAAAATTGCGCAAAGCCTTGCAAATTGACTTGACATAATCGGCTATTTATTATAGAATAATTTTCGCTTGTGAGCAAATTTGCACTCATGGCGGAATTGGCAGACGCGCAAGACTAAGGATCTTGTGGAGCGATCCATGCAGGTTCAACTCCTGTTGAGTGCACCATGTTTCGTGGATAAAAATGCTGTCCACGGCAAAAACCTCGGA
>CALVLW010000019.1 GCA_944341315.1 uncultured Clostridia bacterium | reverse complement strand
TTGCGCCTGTATTTCGGTGCGAATACTATGTGATATTCGCACCGGTACGTTGAGTGTGCTGTATGCTTTATTTCATTTTCACGGTAAAAACCTCCTTGTATTTTAAGTGATGCGGTCGCCAAACCTTCACTTATTTTAACACGGAGGTTTTTATTTACTAAAGTATTTTTTATTGTCCCCCAGTAGAACTGGGGGTTTATTCATGCTAAAGCGCCAAAAAGCGGCGCGCGGGACTTAACTTTCCCGCGCGCCTGCGCTTTCAGTTGAAATCGTCGAACGGCGAATCGTCCTTGCCCCGGCCGCTCGTGCCGGCCGTTTCGTCCGGAGAGCCGCCGACCGGATCCGCGCCGCCCGAAGCGGAAGACGGACTGCCGGAGGAGCCGTATTCCCCGAACGGATCGGGCCCCTGCCCGCCTCCGCCGTAAGGACTGCCGCCGTAACCGCCGTTTGCTCCGCCGTAAGGACTGCCGCCGTACTGCTGCTGATACATGCGGTATTCACGCTCGCGCATCCTGCGGATATAGTCGGCGTAGTTCATGCCCGTATTGTTGCGCACCGAATAGATGAGTATCCCGGTGAGGGGCAGCAGCGCGCCCACGAACGAAAACAGCAGGTAGTGGTTGGCAGAATACGTTTTGAAAAAGGACATCAGAAGCAGCAGTTTGAGGATTATGAATATAAGTTCTATCCAATACAGCACGTAATCGTTGAGATGCCCGAATATCCAGCCCATCCACTCGTACGACTGCGGCAGGGCGTCGAACCCGTCGGGCGAACTGAATATCGTCTCGCCGACGGTGGTATGCTCCCAATGGATGTAGGGCCACACGGCAAACGCCGAAACGTAATAAAGGATATACCCCGCGACGAGCAGCAGCTCCACCCCTACGCATATGCCGGCAAAGGCGCGTGCGTCCATGGCGTAGACCTTGTTCCTTCTGCCGCACGCGCCGATATAATACAGGTTGAAGAACGGAACGAAAGCCATCCATTTGCGGGCGTAACCTTCGCGGCGGGCTATCGTGTAAAGCCCCACCGCCTCGAACACGTACACTACGAGGAAACACAGACCGCCCACGAGCAGGCATATCCACAGCCTGTTGGCGACTATTCCGTCGGGATCCATATTGAACGGGACGAAAAGTTTCGCATAGTTGGCAAACTGAAAGAAATCCATAACGCTCCACGCAAAATAAGTTTTTAAGGTATTTTGCACAAATTATTATAGCTTGCTTTAATGTATTCCGTAAAACAGAATTGTGAAAATAAAATAAAATAATCGCGCGTGCGCGTTCAGAACAGCGGAAAACCGTAATCGACGCTCTCCATCGTGAGCCCCTTTGCGGGCATGGTTTTGCCCACGAGCGACCTGTCGCCCGCAGCAAGGCTGCGCTCCACGTCCGCAAGAGTCAGCCTGCCCAGCCCCAGATAGAGCAGCGTGCCCGCCATGGTGCGCACCATGTTATAAAGAAATCCGCCGCCGCACACCTGCACGGAGATATCTTTGCTCCCGAGCGAAAAGCCCTCTTCCACCTTTACGAAAAAGACGGTGCGCACGGTGGTCTTTGCCGAAGAACCGCTTGCACAGTATGCGGCAAAATCGTGTTCGCCGCAATATAGTGCCGCTCCTTTTTGCATAAGCGCCACGTCCGGCTCGCCTACGGCGACGGCGCGGCGCGCCTTTAACGGATGCTCCCTGCGGGCGCAGTACATGCTGTAACGGTAAGTTTTCCGCTTTGCCGAGCGGTTTGCGTCGAAGTCGTCGGGCACGGCGGCAGATTTAAGCACGCATATATCGGGCGGAAGGCGGAAATTGAGGGCGTCGGCTATCTTTTCCGGCGGTATGGTCACCTCCGCGGAAAAGCTGCACACCTGCCCGGCCGCGTGCACTCCGCTGTCCGTGCGGCCGCTCGCCGTTACGTTCACCTTGCGGCCGAACGCCTCCGCCGCGGCGTTTTCCAGCACGCTCTGCACGGATATTCCGTTGTTCTGCGTCTGCCAGCCGCAGTAACCCGCGCCGTCGTACGCCAGAAGTATCGCATATTTCATATCCCGGAAAACTCCCCGCAGCCGCTATTTTATTACGATATATTCGTATATCTGCGGCCAGATCTGCGCCGCGTATTCGTTGAACAGCACCACCCCCGCAACGAGCGCCGCGGCAACGAAGAGCGCTACGAGGTCGCCCGCGCTGAAACGCAGCTTTTTATAGCGCGTGCGGTTTTTGGAACCGGAATAACAGCGGGCGTCCATTGCGTCGCCCAGCTC
The DNA here is from genome assembly GCA_944341315.1 of uncultured Clostridia bacterium. Classification (GTDB taxonomy): domain Bacteria; phylum Bacillota; class Clostridia; order Christensenellales; family Borkfalkiaceae; genus Coproplasma. Next base: position 30,710 of record CALVLW010000019.1, on the reverse strand, counting down.
GTCGGCGCGCCTGAACGCGCTTATCAGCAGCGGGATAAGTATGGGCACCACGGCCTTTACGCGCCTGAATATGTTGCCGCTTTCGAAATCCGCACCGCGCGCTTTCTGGGCGGCGATTATGCGGTTGGTTTCGTCTATCAGCGTGGGGATGAAGCGCAGCGCTATGCTCATCACCATCGCCAGCTCGTGCACGGGCACCTTTATCCATTTGAGCGGGGTGAGCAGGCTCTCCAGCCCGTCCGTCAGGCGCACGGGAGTGGTGGTGAGCGTGAGCACCGCCGAGGCCATCACCAGAAGGAACAGCCTTAAAAGCAGGAACACCGTGAACACCAGCGATTCGCGCGTTATGCTTGCCGCGCCGAGGTCCACCAGAACGTGCTCGCCGCCGTGGAAAAAGATATTGAGCACGGACGTGAGCACGAGTATGAACAATATGCCCTTGACCGAGCGCAGCACCGAGCCGAACGGCACCCGCGCGAGCGCGACTGTCGCAAGCAGCAGCGCCAGGCAGAGCAGCATGCCGTAAAAAGTCTGCGCAACGAAGAGCATTACTATATATACTATCAGAAAGAGCAGTTTCGTGCGCGGATCGAGGTCGTGTATGCACGAGCTTGCGGGGTAATACTGCCCGAACGTTACGTCGTTAAGCATCGCGCTCACCCCCTGCAAACAGCGAAACGACTTTTTGCGAAAAATCTTCGCAGGTGAAGTCCGTATCGATAGTTACGCCGTATTCCCGCAGCTTTCCGCACGCCTTTGCCGTGAGAGGCACGTCCAGCCCCAGCGCGTCAAGCTCCGCCGCGTTTGCGAACAGCTCGCGCGGGGAGGCGCAGTAAACGACACGCCCCTCCGATATCACCGCTGCCGTGGTGCAGTTGTCCGCTATCTCGTCCATATCGTGCGAAACTATCATTACCGTGCTGCACCACTCGCGGTGGAGCTTGTGCAATAGTTCCATTATCTCCTTTTTGCCCAGCGGATCGAGGCCGGCGGCCGGCTCATCTAAGATGAGTATGTGCGGACGGGTGACAATAACGCCCGCTATCGCCACGCGGCGTTTCTGTCCGCCGGAGAGGTCGAAGGGCGACTTGTCCTTTACCTCGGCATAGTCCAGCCCCACCATCTCCAGGGCGGCGCGCACCGCTTCCTCCGTTTGTTCTTTGGTGATGCCCTTGCGGAAATTTTTAAGCCCGAACGCCACGTCCTCCGCCACCGTTTCGGCAAACAGCTGATATTCGGGGTATTGGAACACCATCCCCACGCTTTCGCGCAGCTTTACAAAATCGCACTTTTTATCCGCAAGGTCGAAGCTCCCCACGCGTATCTGCGGAAGAACGGGGGCGGGCTGCCCCTTTTTCACCTTTTTGGGGCGGTATTTTTTCTGCGCCTGCGGCAGCTTTATCAGGGCGTTGAGGTGCTGCACGAGCGTGGATTTGCCGCTGCCCGTGTGTCCTATTATGCCGAAAAATTCACCCTCGGATATATGCAGATCTATGCCGTTGAGCGCCCTGGACGCAAACGGCGATTTTGCCGAATAAGTGAAGGTAAGGTCCTTTACGTCTATGTCCCATTCGTGGGTGGTTTCTTTGACGGGTGCGGGGATATACGGCAACGAAACGCGTTTTGCGTTCCGCGCGTCCACCTCTTTGTCTATCTCCTCCGCCAGCGTTTCCGGTTCGAGGCAGTCCTTTACGGGTATGCCCGCCTTTTGGATCGTCTTGCATATTACGCCTATGCGCGGCAGGCTTAAGTTGTAAGGCTCCAGCCGTTCGCTGTGCAGGAATATGTCTGCCGGCGTCCCCTCCATGACTATCTCGCCGCGGTTCATGACTATCGTGCGGTCGGCAAGCAGCGCCTCCTCCATGAAGTGGGTGATGAGCATTACCGTCATGCCCTCTTCCCTGTTCAGGCGGGCGACCACCTCCATCACCTCCCTTCTGCCGCGGGGATCGAGCATGGCGGTGGATTCGTCCAGGATGAGCACGTCGGGCTTTATCGCAAGCACGCCGGCTATGGCTACGCGCTGTTTCTGCCCGCCCGAAAGGCGGGAGGGCGTGCCAGTGCGGTATGCCTCCATGCCCACGGCTTTGAGCGAACTTTCTATGCGGCGGCCGATCTCCCCGCGCTCCACGCCAAGGTTTTCCGGGCCGAACGCCACGTCGTCCTCTATTATGGAGGCGACCATCTGGTTGTCGGGATTCTGGAACACCATGCCCACGCGGCGGCGGATATCGACGGGATTCTTGCCCTCGAGAGTGTTCATCCCGAACACTGTGACCGTGCCCTCGTCGGGCAGGAGCAGCGCGTTGGTAAGCCTTGCGAGCGTGGATTTGCCGCTGCCGTTGTGGCCTATCACGGCAAGAAATTCCCCCTTTTTAACGCACAGCGAAACGCCGCGCACCGCGGGAGCGGAATTTTCGTCGTAAGAATAGGTGACGTCCCTGAACTCTATTACGGCCTCGCTATTTCCGGCCTCGTTTTTTTCGGGCGGCCGACCGCCCTGCACTTCGTTTTCCATCTTTAAGGCATTATAGCAAAAAAGGCGGATTTTAACAACAGTTTGCGCCCGGTATTTTTATATTGCGCGCCAAAAAAATATTCGCGTGCATATGCGCGCACGGGTGTTGACTTTTTCGGGCGTTTGTTTTATAATATCCTTGTGTGAAAAATACACGGCCGGACCGCGCCAGCACGCGCGCCGGCCCGATCTCGAAAGACATATTTCAACGGAGGTTTTTTTTGATGAAAAAGTTGACTATCGACGGTAATACCGCCGCCAGCCACGTTGCCTACGCCTTTTCGGAAGTAGCGGCCATTTATCCCATAACGCCCTCTTCCCCCATGGCGGAAGTCGCAGACGAATGGGCCACGGCAGGCAGGACCAACATGTGGGGACAGAAGGTAAGGATCGCCGAGATGCAGTCCGAAGGCGGCGCGGCGGGCGCCGTTCACGGATCGCTTTCCGCGGGCGCGCTTACCACCACGTTCACCGCTTCGCAGGGGCTGCTGCTGATGATCCCCAACATGTACAAGATCTCGGGCGAACTGCTGCCCATGGTCATGCACGTTTCGGCACGCGCGCTTGCCGCACATTCGCTTAACATATTCGGCGACCACGCCGACGTTATGGCGTGCCGCCAGACGGGCTTTGCGATGCTGTGCGACGGCTCCGTTCAGGAAGTAATGGACCTGGCGCTGGTGGCGCACCTCTCCACCCTTAAGTCGAAAGTTCCCTTCATCAACTTCTTCGACGGTTTCCGCACCTCGCACGAAGTCGCCAAAATAGACGTCTGGGACGAGGCCGACGATTACGCCGAGATAAGAAAGATCTGCGAGGAAGCGGGCATTGCCGCCGACGTTGCAGACTTCAAGAGCCGCTCGCTCAACCCCGAACACCCCATACAGAAGGGCACGGCGCAGAACGGCGATACCTATTTCCAGAACAGAGAGACGGCAAACGGCTACTACGCGGCGGCGCCCGCCATCGTTCAGAAGATGATGGACATCGTTTCCGCAAAGTGCGGCAGAAAGTATCACCTGTTCGACTACGTGGGCGCGCCCGACGCAGAGGAAGTTATAGTCGCGATGGGCTCCGCCTGCGAGACGGTGGAAGAGAGCATAAACAAGCTTAACGCCGCGGGCAAGAAATACGGCCTCGTGAAAGTACGCCTTTACAGGCCTTTCGTTGCAGACGCGTTCGTTGCGGCGCTGCCCAAGACGGTAAAAAAGATTGCCGTTCTGGACAGGACCAAGGAGCCCGGCAGCCTGGGCGAGCCTCTGTATCTGGACGTATGCTCCGCGCTCTTCGAAAAGGGCGTGAGCGGCGCCAAGGTCGTGGGCGGCCGCTACGGCCTCGGCTCCAAGGAGTTCACCCCTTCGATGGTGCTTGCCGTTTACAAGAACCTTGAAAAGGCGGAACCCAAGAACCACTTTACCATAGGCATCTACGAGGACGTTACAAACAGCTCGCTCGACTTCTCGGAAAAGTTCGACGCCGCTCCCGCAGGTTCGACCTCGTGCAAGTTCTACGGCCTCGGCTCCGACGGCACCGTGGGCGCCAACAAGAACTCCATAAAGATAATAGGCGACCACACCGACAAGCACGCCCAGGCTTACTTCTTTTACGATTCCAAAAAGTCGGGCGGCATAACCGTTTCGCACCTCCGTTTCGGCGACAAGCCCATACAGAGCGAATACCTCATCGACTCTGCCGACTTCGTGCAGTGCTCCAACCCCTCTTACATCACCCGTTACGACATGACGAGCGACATCAAAGAGGGCGGTACGTTCCTTATAAACACCGACGCGACCACCGTCGAAAAGCTGGAAGAGTTCCTGCCCGCAAAGGTAAAGCGCGACATAGCGACCAAGCACATCAATCTTTACGTTATAGACGCGATACACATCGCCGGCCAGCTGGGGCTGCGCGGCAGGACGAACACCATATTGCAGTCGGCGTTCTTCCGCGTCAATCCGCAGATAATGCCTTACGACAAGGCGATAGAATATATGAAGTACATGGCAAAGAAGTCCTTCGGCAGAAAGGGCGACGCCGTTGTACAGATGAACTATAACGCGATAGACAGCGCCGCGGGCGACAACCTTAAAAAGATAGACGTGCCCGCAAGCTGGGCAAACGCCACCACCGGCGCGGAGATGATAGAGGGACACGCGGACAAGTATTATCAGGAGATAATCAAGCCCATCCTCTACCTGCAGGGCGACAAACTCAAATCCTCGCAGTTCAACGCCGACGGCCACGTTCCCACCGGCACCACCAAGTTCGAAAAGCGCGGCGTTGCCGTTACCGTTCCCGAGATAATACAGGACAAGTGCATACAGTGCGGCACCTGCTCGTTCGTGTGCCCTCACGCCTGCCTGCGCCCCGCGCTCGTTGCCGACGGCACGGAACTGCCCGCCTCGATGGAGATGAAAAAGGCGATAGGCCTGCCCGGATATCAGTACAAGATGCAGGTATCCCCCCTCGACTGCATGGGCTGCGGCGTGTGCGCGACCGTATGCCCCGTAAAGGACGGCGGCGCCATAAAGATGATCCCGCTTGCGGAATCGCTGGAAAAGGGCGAGGACAAGAATTGGGAGTTCGCGGTCGAGCTCCCCGAAGTCGACACCTCCAAGTTCAAGAAGGAGACCGTTAAGGGCTGTCAGTTCTGCACGCCCCTGTTCGAGTTCTCCGGTGCCTGCCCGGGCTGCGGCGAAACGCCCTACGTAAAGGTAATAACCCAGCTGTTCGGCGAGGATATGATAATCGCCAACGCGACGGGCTGCTCCTCCATTTACGGCGGTTCTTCCCCCACCTGCCCTTACACCAAGAACAAGGAGGGCCGCGGCCCCGCATGGGCGAACTCGCTGTTCGAAGACAACGCCGAATTCGGTTACGGCATGAACCTTGCTTACAGCGCAAGGCGCAACGCCGTAAAGGGCAAAGTCGAAAAACTTGCGCAGCTCTGGGAAGGCGAGGCGAAAGCCGCGTGCGAGGAATACCTTGCCGCGTTCGAAGACAGAGAGCCCTCCAAAAAGGCGAGCAAGAAGCTCGTCGCGCTGCTTGAAAGCTGCAAGGACTGCGGCTGCGAGGCGGACGCGCTCGTAAAAGAGATACTTGCTGACAAAGACTGTCTCGCCAAGAAATCCATCTGGATATTCGGCGGCGACGGCTGGGCTTACGACATCGGCTACGGCGGCCTCGACCACGTTATCGCCGAGGGCGAGGACGTGAACATACTCGTGCTCGACACCGAAGTTTACTCCAACACCGGCGGCCAGGCCTCCAAGTCCACCAACATAGGCGCCGTTGCCAAGTTCGCTTCCGCGGGCAAGAGAGTAAAGAAAAAGGATCTGGGCATGATGGCAAAGAGCTACGGCTACGTTTACGTTGCGCAGTGCTCGATGGGCGCCAACCCCGCGCAGTTCCTTAAAGCCATCTCCGAGGCAGAAGCTTACCACGGGCCTTCGCTTATAATCTGCTACGCGCCCTGCATCAACCACGGCATCAACATGACGAAGAGCCAGCTGGAAGAAAAGGCGGCGGTAGACTGCGGTTATTGGCAGCTTTACAGGTACAACCCCGAAGGCGAGACCTTCACCCTCGACAGCAAGGAACCCGACTTCGAAAATTATCAGTCCTTCCTCACGGGCGAAACGAGGTATTCTTCGCTCGTCAAGACGCAGGGCGCCGAAGTTGCGGGCGAACTGTTCAGGCAGACCGAAGAGTCGGCAAAGGACAGGCTGGAAAATTATAAAAAGCTTGCGGGCAAGGAATGATTTTCCCTAAATAAAAAACCGTCTGCGCGGAGCGATCCGCGCAGATTTTTTTGCATAAAAAACGGAGCCGCGCTCTTTTTGCGCAGCCCCGTTTTACGTCTTTATTCCTTTGTTACCGTAAGGGTATAGCCGAACGAACTGCCCCCGCCCCTTTCGAAATTCATAAAGGGTTTAAGCGACAGCTCTCGCGGGAAGGAGGGCTCGTCGTTTATGCCCCACCACGGCTCCACGCATACGTAATCGCCGCCGTTTTCGTTGGACCAGAACGCCCACAGCGGACATTCCGAACGGTATTCGTAGGTATATCCGTCCTGCGTGCGCGCACGGATAGCCCCGCCGGAAAGGCCGCCCAGCTGCAGCGTTTTGCAATCGGCAAAAAACGCCTTGTCCGCCACGAACTTCTTTATCGCCGGCAGCTGCACAGCGCCGCCCGAAAGCGGGTACTCCACGGGCCGCTCTTCGTTTTCGAACTCAATGACCGCGCTGCCGCCGGGGGCGTACATTCCCGGATGCCCGCCCACGTAAAAGGGCATCGTTCCGCCCTTTGAACGCACGTACCAGCCCACCTTTACCGCATTTTCCTGCAATTCGTAGCCGACCGAAAAATCGAAATCGAAGGGATAATCCTCCCTCGTGCGCTCGTCGGAAGAAAAGGACAGCACGAGTTTACCGTCCTCGCTTTTTGCCGCAAGACGCGCGTAACGCGCCAGCCCGTGCGACTTTAACGAATAGTTTTTCCCGCACACGGAAAACCCGCCGGCATGGCCTATAAGCGGAAAGATGACCACGTCGCGGCTGCGCCACGCCTCGCCGCCCTGCCACAGCCGTTCTTCGCCCGCAGGCTTGTATATCAGCGAGTGCATCGCGCCGCCTTCGTCGTTGACGGTGAGTTTTATAAATCGGTTTTCTATAGAATGAAGCATATCCTTCCCCCTTTATCCGTTTGATATTGCAAGGCGGCGGAACGGGGCGGCGTTTACCAGCCCAGCTCCTGCCCGCCGAGGACGTGTATATGCAGATGGAACACCGTCTGCCCGGCGTCCGCGCCCTGATTTATTACAAGGCGGAAGCCGTTGCCGCAGCCGTTTTCCGCAGCTATCTGCGGGATCTTTTCCAGCATGTGCGCCAGGAGCTCCGCCCTGCCGCCGTCCATCTCCGAAAGCAGTTTGAAGTGGTCTTTGGGCACGGCGAGCAGGTGCACGTTTGCCTTGGGCTCTATGTCCTTGAAGACGAGCATCTTATCGTCTTCGTACACCTTTGCGGAGGGGATCTCCCCTTTGATTATTTTGCAGAACAAACAATCTTCTTTAAGCATAATTACTCCTTTTTTATGACGATCGCGGCATATTGCCGCACGTTTTTAATTTTCAACGACCTCGCACAGCGCTCCGTCGAGGTACGGCGCGATCAGCCTTACCGTTTTTACGGCGCCGCGGAAATCGCCCTTTGCATAGGCCTTTATATATTCCGGGGTATAGCCCGCGGTGTATTCGCCTTCGCGGTCTTCGAATATCACCTCGCGCAGGCAGCCGAGCCGCGCGGAGATAAATCTTTCCGCCGCCCTTTTACCTGCGGCAAGCAGGCGGTGCAGGCGCTCCTTTTTTACGTCTGCGGGAACGTCCTGCATGGCGTAAGCCGCCGTGCCCTCGCGCGGGGAAAAGGCAAACGCGTGCACCCGCGACAGGCCCGCCTCTTCTATTACGGAAAGGCTGAGCGCAAAATCTTCTTCGCTTTCGCCGGGGAAGCCCGCTATTATATCGGTGGTTATCGCCGCGTCGGGGAAAGCCCCGTATATGAGCGCGCACTTTTCCAGATACTGCGCCCGCGTGTAGCGGCGGTTCATCCTTTTGAGCACGCCGTCGCTGCCGCTTTGCAGCGAAAGATGGAACTGCGGCGCAAAATCTTTAAGTCCTTTAAGCGCGCCGAGCAGCTCTTCGTCTATCACCGTGCATTCCACCGAACCGAGGCGGACGCGCCTGCGCACGCCGGAAAGCATGCGCACGAGCCCCGCAAGGCGCACCCCGCCGAAATCGTAAGCGGAGATGTTTATGCCGGTGAGCACGACCTCCTCCCTGCCGCAGTTTTCCGCCTCGCGCACGATATCTTCGGGCGCGCGGCTGCGCACTCTGCCGCGAAGATAAGGTATTATGCAGTAACTGCAAAAATTGGTGCAGCCGTCCTCTATCTTTATAAAAGCGCGCGTGCGCGGCTGAACGGGTTCGGGCAGCTCTTCGTAACCGTAAACGTTGTCCGTGCAGGCATACGTGCCGCCGAATTTTTCGGCGAGCGCCGCGATAAGCCTGTTTTTACCCCGGGCTCCGCCGACGTACCGCACGCCCTTGCGGGCAAACGCGGCGGCGTCTTTGCCGGAGGCGCACCCCACGACGAATATCTCCGCTTCAGGATCGAACCTGCGGACGCGCGCGACGAGCTGCCTGCTCTTTTTTTCCGCCTCCCGCGTGACGGCGCAGGTGTTCAGCACATAGACGTCCGCGGGGCACAACCCGTCGGTGACTTCCGCGCCCATATCGCGCAGCGCCGCCATGACGGACGCAGATTCCACCTCGTTCACCTTGCAGCCGAGGGTAAAAACGCACGCCTTCATCCCAGCTCACCCAGCGCGAACATTACCACCGAAGTCAGCGCCACGGCCGCCGTTTCGGCGCGCAGTATGCGCTTGCCGAGCGTTACGCCCGCAAACCCGTATTTTTCGCGGGCAAGCGCGTATTCGCCCTCCGTAAAGCCGCCCTCGCTGCCCACCACTATGGCAACGGAGCCCGTTAGTTTGCGCATATCCGCCTGCGAACGGCTTTCGAACTCGCACGCGAACAACTTGTTTTTGCAATCACGGGCGGAAGCGAGCGCCGCCTCCAGCCCCTCGAAAAACTCCACTTCCGGCGCGACGGAGCGATAGCACTGTTTGGTGGCCTCGCGCGCGACCTTGTTCAGCCGCTCGAGCTTGGACGGCGTTAGATACGCCGAGCAGTATTCCGAAGTGAACACTCCCACCGAACTCACGCCAAGCTCCGTTGCCTTTTGCACGACAAGCTCGGTCTTGTCGCCCCTGAGCGCGCCGATAAGCAGCCGCACGGGCGTGCGCGGCTCCTTGTCGCCCACGGTAAAGCCCGTTACGTGCGCCGTCATGCCGTGCCTGCCGCACGCGGCGATCACGGCGGTATATTCCCTGCCGCTGCCGTCGAGCAGCGTAAGCTCGCTCCCGACGCCGAGGCGGAGCACGTTTCTGGCATGGTTGAACTGTTCGCCGCAGAGCGTTACCTCCGTTTCGCCGGGATAATTTATGCGCTCTTCCACGAGAAATCTTTTAGGCGCAGCCATATCACGCCCTCTTTGCAAACACGGCGGCGTACCATTCGCCCTTGTTCACCGTCTTTATATGTTCGAACCCGCGTTCGGCGTAAGCGCCGAGCACGCCTTCGAGCTTTTCCTTTATTATGCCCGAAAGTATCAGCGTCCCGCCCGCCTTTACGTGCGCAGGCAGCACCGGCGCCAACCTTGCGAGCACGTCCGCCGTTATGTTGGCAAGCGCTATGTCGGCAACTATCTCCTCGTCGCCGACGAGGTCGGTGCGCTTTACCGTGCACCTGTCGTCCACACCGTTGAGCTTGCAGTTGTGCAGCGCGCTGTCGGTCGCAACGCCGTCTATATCGGTGAGATATGCGCTCTTTGCGCCCAAAAGGACGGCGGATATGCCCAAAATACCGCTGCCGCAACCCACATCCAGGCAGACGCTGGAAGGAGTTATATTTTCTTGCAGCAGTTCCAGGCACATGGAAGTCGTTTCGTGTTCGCCCGTGCCGAAAGCCATGTTGCTGTCCAGCCTGACTACGGCTTCGCCGGGCCGTTTTTCGTACTTTATCCACTCGGGCACGACCACCACCCTGCCGCCGATATGTATCGGGCGGAAGTGTTTGCGCCAGATCTCTATCCAATCGTCGCCCTCCACCGTGCGGCAGGTAAGCTCGAGCGAGCCGAGCTGCATGCAGCCCGCGCAGTTTTGCCGCAACTCCTCCAGATCGGCGCGTATCTGCGGCATATATGCGGGCGTATCCCCCTCCGTGACGAACGCCTTTACCAGCGCTTCGCCCGTGTCGCGGGTGAGCTCTTCGTCCATATAATCCCAATACATCGCCTTGTCGCGCTGCAGGGCTATAACGTCCTTTACGTCGGAGATGGCGACGCCGTAATTCGAATAGCGCCAGAGTACGTCGGCAACGAGTTCGCTGCCCTCGCTGGCGGTGTGAACGGTTATCTCTGTAAATTTCATCGTTTTAGTCCTCGGATATATTGTAACATTTACCCGCCCGATTTGCAAGCGTTGGCGTTATAAAACATAAGCCCCGCCGCGGTGGGATGCCGCGGCGGGGACTGCGAAAGCAACTTTCACGCCCTGCCTTGTCCGGAGAGGTATTCCGCGGCGGAGTGGGCGGCTATATTGCCTTCGCCCACCGCCTTTGCATACTGATACGGCCTGCCCGTGCAGTCGCCTGCCGCAAACACGCCGGCAACGTTGGTGCGGCACTGCCTGTCCGCGACCACGTGCCCGCCTTCGGTCTGCAATCCGCGCAGCAGCACCGCGGGAGAAACAGAGGCGCGCAGCACGAATATTCCGTCCACCGCCAGCTCGCCGTCTGCAAACACAAGCTTTTCCGCCTTTAAGCCGCCCCTTATCGCCGCGGGCATCCTTACCGTTATTTCGGCGTTTTCCGCCTTTACGCCGCAGCCGCGGTACATCGGCATCACGTACGCCTTTTCCGCAAGCGTGCACAGGTACTCCGCCTCGTGTTCGAACGCCTTGTCGAACAGCAGCACGGCTATCTTTTTGCCCTTATATAAAAAACCGTCGCAGGTGGCGCAGTAACTTACGCCGCGGCCGAGGAACTCCTCTTCGCCCTCTATCGGTTTCTGCGCCGAAACGCCCGTGCACAGGATGACCGTCTTCCCCTCGTAAGTTTCCGTGCCCGCGGCAACGGCGAACCTGCCGCCGAGGTCGTACACCGCCGTCGCGAGCTCCGCCCTGCGCACGGCGCCCAGCCGCCCGGCGTGGTTTTCGAACGCCCACATAAGCTGCCTGCCCGTGACTTCGGGGAGCCCGGGATAGTTGCGCACCAGCTCTGCCGACGCCGCCTTTTTAGAGCTTGCCGCGCCCAGCCACAGAAAATTTTTGTTGAGTATTTTAAGGTTTATCGCCGCCGAAACGGCCGCGGGACCGCCGCCTATGACTATCGAATCGTACATATATCCGCCCTTGCCCTCCGTTATATTTTAACCTTAAAAGCGCCCGCGTAAACGGAAATTGCAGGGCAACGCCCTGCAACGCCGCAAATTTTTAAGTTCATTCGGGCTGTTTGGGGGGCGACATCCTCGTAAGGCGCGCGCCCTCCTCTTCCAGCTCCTTGTCGGGAACGGACTTGTTGCTCTGTTTTACCATCATCTCCACGGTGGCCTTGGCGCGCTCCACGGGGATTATGGTGCCGACGCCGGCAACGCAGCCGCCGGGGCAGCCCATGCCCTCTATCATGCAGCCGTTAAGCTTGCCCGCCTTTGCAAGGGTGAGCATCTTTTTACATTCGGCAAGCCCCTCGGCGTGCTGGATCTTTACCTCGGTGCCGGGATAATATTCGTTTATGCACTTTTCTATCGCGCTCGCCACGCCGCCGGCAACGGCATAGCCGCGCCCCGCGCCCGTCGCGGTGAACACGATGGGGCTCTCCTCCTGCTCTTCGAGCACGATGTCGAAGGCGTCGAACATGCCGACCAGCTCTTCGAAGGTGATCACGAAGTCCACGTAGCTGCGGACGTAAGTGCGCGAGGCTTCGAGCTTTTTTGCCGCGCACGGGCCGATGAACACCACGCGCGCGTCGGGATCGTGCTCCTTTATGTGCCTTGCCGTGGCGACCATGGGCGTAAGCTCCTGCGAGATCTCGCCCACGAGGTCGGGGAACTGCCTGCGCGTCAGCTCTACCCACGCGGGACAGCAGCTGGTGAAAAGGAAGGGCAGTTTGCCCGTGGCAACGGAGTTGACGTAATGATGCGCCTCGGTTATGCAGCCCATGTCCGCACCGTAAGCCACCTCGTATATCTCTTTGAAGCCCAGCTTCATAAGCGCGGTCTTGGTCTTGCCGGGCGTTACCTTGGGGCCGAACTGCCCGATTATCGCGGGGGCGACGGCGGCGACCACCTTGTCGCCCTTTTTGATGGCCTGTATCAGCTGGAATATCTGCGATTTATCGGCTATCGCGCCGAAGGGGCAGGCAGCCATGCACTGGCCGCAAGCCACGCACTTGTCGTTGTCTATCCTCGCCCTGCCGAACTCGTCGGAAGAAATGCACTTTATGCCGCACGCCGCCGCGCAGGGGCGGATGTGGTGCGCTATCGCGTCGTAAGGGCAGGCGGCCTTGCACCTGCCGCACTTTATGCACTTGCTCTGATCGATGAACGCGCGGCCGTTGACTATGGAAACGGCGCCCTTGGGGCACGCCTTTATGCACGCGTGCGAAACGCAGTTGCGGCACTGGTCGCTCACCACGTATTCGTTGTCGGGGCACTTGTCGCACGCCGAAGGTATCACCTGCATGAGCGGCGGCTCGTAATACTTATCGGAGATGTTGCTCGCGTCCAGCCCCTCGGTTATATGTACGGGTTTGTTTGCGGGGCGCAGCGAAAGGCCCATGGCAAGGCGGACGCGCTCCGCCGCTATCTGGCGTTCGCGGTAGACGTTCTCCCTGTACCTCGGCTCCTCGTCGGGAGTTATGATGTAGGGTATGGCCTCTATGTCGCCCGCAACGGAATCCGACTTGTAAGCCACCCTTGCGACCTCGGCAAAAATTTTGCGCCTGAGATCGGTCACGACGCTTTGACTTTTCATATAAACCACCTGTAAATTGATTCTGCGCCAAAATTATAACATATCCGATATCCGTTTGCAATAAAGTTTTGCGCTTTTTAAGGCATTTATAAAATTTACGGCGCAAAAACCGCCGGAAAAAATGCATTGCGGCGGAAAGAAACCCTTCCGCCGCAATACATATAAGGAGAAAAATAAAGTAAAATCTGCAAAGATGTGTGATCTTATCCTTTCAGCCCAGCTTTATCTTTTTGCAAAGATAGTTATATCCCCACGTCATCACCCTGCCGCGCAGCCTCCACGGCAGCAGCATGGGCAGCGACACGTAAGAAAAATAGCGGAGCTTTTTGTAAAGCGCCTTGTCGCGCGCCTTTATGTGCGCCCACAGCGCCTTTAAGTCTATGCGGCGGTCTTCGGAGCTGTCCGCGCAGGTGAAGAACACCGTGTTCACCATTATCACTTCCAGCGAATGCCACATATAGTGCCGGAGCCCCTTTTCCATCGCCTTTATCTGTTCAAGGGAATAGGCGTCCGCCATCTCGCGCATCACGCGCTGCTGCTGCGCATAGCGGCTCACGATGTTCTTTACGTTTACCGATTGGTCCGTGCGGCCTATAAAGTAATGATACAGGTCTACGTCCAGATAAAACAGCGTGCGCATGAACGGCAGCGGTTTATAGGCGAACAAGTTATCCACGTAAAAGGTATGCTCCGGGAGCACCGTCCCGCTTTCGAGCAGCTTTTCGCGCTTGTATAACAGCGCGTGCATCAGCATCATCTTGGAAAAGCGGAACTTTTTTACTTCGTCCCACCCGAATATCCTGCCGACGGGCATCTTTTTGCGGTAATGCGAAACGAACGTGTCGTTTACCGAAGGCTTGTCGTAGACGAAGTTGGTAACGTACATATCGGGCGGACTGCCCGCGGATACGTGCGCCCTTATGGTGGAAAGCAGCGTTGCGAGCGCGTCCGTATCCAGCCAGTCGTCCGAATCCACGACCTTGTAATACAGCCCCTCCGCCGCTTTGAGCCCCGCGTTAACGCCGGAGCCGTGCCCGCCGTTGGGCTTGTCTATCACCTTTACCGTGCCGGGAAAATTTTCGCGGTAAGTTTCGGCGATCTTTAACGTTATGTCGGTGGAGCCGTCGTTGACGATTATTATCTCGACGTCTTCGCCGCCGGTGAGCAGGCTGTCGATGCACTTTTTCATATACGCCTGCGAATTGTAGCAGGGCACTGCAAAACTTATAAGCTTCATATCTTTTTCCGTAAGTTTCTTATCTGCTTTGCGTGCTGCCCTTCAAGCAAGCAAAGTGTAACACACCTGCACGCAAATTTCAACAGTTATGGCATAAACTGTCAGTTTTATAGCATATTCAGTCATTTTTTACCAAATATGCCGCCCGAACGGCCGCTTGCAACCGCCCGCGCCTTACTTGATAAAGGCGAGGAACGCCTTATAGTTGCTGTAAAGGTCGGCCTTGGAAACGAGCTCCCACGGGGAATGCATGGAGATGACGGGCACGCCCAGGTCCACCGTGTCGATGTTGAGGTTGGCGACGTACTTTGCCACCGTACCGCCGCCGCCCGCGTCCACCTTGCCCAGCTCGGCCGTCTGCCACACCACGCCTTCGGCTTCGAACATGGCGCGCACTTCGCCCACGAATTCGGCGTTGGCGTCGTTGGAGCCGCTCTTTCCGCGCGCGCCGGTGAACTTGCTCATGCAGGTGCCGCAGGAGATCATTGCGGAGTTCATCTTTTCGAACACGCCGTCGAAGTTGGGATCGTAGGCGGCGGTAACGTCGGAAGAGAGGCACTTGGAGGCATAGCGGACTTTGCGGAAATCGGCGCCCAGCGCCTGAGCTATCTCCTCCATCAGGTCGACGTAGACTCTGCTCTGCATGCCGGTGTTGCCCTCGCTGCCTATCTCCTCCTTGTCCACGAGCATGGCGAGCACGGTGTGCCTGCTTTCGCTGCCGAGCACGGCGGTGAGAGCGGGATAGGCGCACACCCTGTCGTCGTGGCCGTACGCGCCTATGAGCGCGCGGTCGAAGCCCACGTCGCGCGCGGGATAAGCGGGAACGGCGCACAGCTCCGCGGAGAGGAAGTCCTCCTCGCTCATGCCGTATTCCTTGTTGAGGTAATTGAGCACGGTGAGCTTTACCTTGTTTTTGACGGCTTCGTCGGCGTAAGGCATGCCGCCCACTACTATGTTGAGCTGCTCGCCCTCTATAATCTTGGCGCCCGCCTTGGACATCTGTTCCGCGCCGAGGTGGGGCAGCAGGTCGTCTATGTAAAACACCGGTTCGCCGGCGTTTTCGCCCACCTTTATTTCAACTTTGGAGCCGTCTTTAAGCACGACTACGCCGTGCAGCGCAAGGGGAATGGCCGTCCACTGATATTTTTTTATCCCGCCGTAATAGTGCGTTTTAAGAAAGCACATCCCCTCCTTTTCGTAAAGCGGATTCTGCTTTACGTCCAGGCGGGGCGCGTCTATGTGCGAAACTATTATGCGCATCCCGTCCTTTTCGAGGTATTCCGTGCCCACGCGGAACGCCACTACGCCCTTGCCGCGGTTGACGAAATAGCGCTTGTCGCCTGCGGCAAGCTTATCGCCGAAGGAAAAGCGGGTAAAGCCCGCGGCCTCGGCAAGTTCAACGGCCTTCGCGCACGCCTCGCGCTCGGTCTTGGCCGCGTCGAGGAAGGCCTTGTAACCTTCGGCGTAATCGAACATGGCGGTGCGCTCCTCTTCGGAAGCAGTTTCGAAATAGTTCTTTTTTGCGTAAGAGAGCTCGTCGTAACGCAGCTGCCCTTCGCTCTTCTTTTCCGACATAAAAAAATTCTCCTTGTGAAATTTCATTCCGCAGAATATTATATCACCCTTCCGCCGCGAAAGCAATAGGTTTGCACGGTAACTTTTCGCACGGGGCGCAAAAGCCCCGAACGGCGAAAAAAAAGGGGCGGAGACCGCCCCTCTGGTGCTTGTGAACGGATTTGAACCGTTAAGCCTTGCGGCACGGGATTCTAAGTCCCGCGCGTCTGCCAGTTCCGCCACACAAGCAGATACCGTTGCAATCATTTTAACCGCATACGCGGAAAATGTCAACCGCTTAAAAGCCGTGTGCAAAATAAATTGCCCCGCACATATGCCGCAAACATCCCGCTTACGCCGCTGCCCGCACTTCCGCGGAACGCACGCGGGCGCATATGGCAGACCGCGCATATGCGCGTACGCGTCACCTGCGCGCAAAGCGGTCCGTTACCGACGTGAGCGGCACGAAGAGCAGGCAGACGGTTATTATCGCGCACACCGTCTGCACGGCGAGCACCGTGAACGAAGAATAAAAATATCCCGCGGACGCCGCCGAAAACAGCCCCCAGCCCATGAACAGCGGCGTTATCGCGTCGTCGAGCAGGGTAAACGCCACGGTGAACGCCGCCGCGACGGCGGCGCAGAACGCCGAAGCGCAGAACGGACGGACGCGGGCGCCGCCGCGCGCGTTGAGCGCGGACAGCACGTCCACCGCAACGAGCAGCAGCACGCACAGCCCGCATATCGTCCACAGCAGCGCGGCAAGCATTGCCTTTGCCAGGCGCGAAACTTTTATCAGCCCGAGCGCGGCGCATACGCCGCTTGCGGCGGCAACGGCAAGCAGCACGGCGTTCACGCACGCAAGCGCGCCCGCAGACAGCCCGCCCCGCCTGCGCCACGCGCCGCCCGTAGCGCCGAAAGTTGCGGCAAACGCGGGATAATAAACAAGGTAAAGCACTATGGCGGAGGGCGAAAAACCGAAGATGAAGCAGCGCAGCAGCGAAAAGGCCGTCGCGGCGAACACGCCCGCGCGCACCCCGAACGACCAGGAAAAGCACAGCAGCAGAACGGTGACGGCCTCTACCCCCGGCACCCACGAAAAAGCGTACTGCACGGCAATGAGCAGCGCCGCCGCGACCGCCACCGCGGCGCACTCCGCCGCGGCGGAGCGCCTGCCGCCCCCGAGATCTTTCACGGCTTAAAAGGTTACGTAGACGGCGGCGTAAGCATAGCCGTCCACCACGGGCATCAGCTCCAGCCCGTATGCACAGGAGACGAGCTGCCTGCCGTCGTAATCGTAAGTCCCCCACTCCGCGTTGCCGTAAATAACGCCGTCGAGTTCCGCGAGATCGGAATAGAGCATCCAGTAACTGCCGTCGGCATTGCCGACACCGTTGAGCTCTGAAAGCATGCCCTCGCTCAGGCTGTAAGTTATCACGCCCGCATTTTTCAAACCGTCGAAATAGTCCTTCCACGACATATCGCCGCTTATATCTTCGGCCACGAACACCACGAGCTCTTCGGTGTTTACTTCCGTTGTATATTTTGCGGCGCCGCCGCCAAAGCAACCCGCAAGCAGGACGAGAGCAAGCGGCGCCGCAAGAACCATCTTCTTCATAATAACTCCTTTAATTGAATATATAACTTTTCATTTTATACTTATATCACAAATAATACAACAATAAAACTTTGCATTGCTTGTTTTACGCACATAAAAAACGCGCGTTCCCCGAGAACGCGCAAAACCAGCCCGCGGCAGTCCCGCCGCGGACAAAAGTTCCGCCTTTCCGCGTCCCCTCGGAAATGCAAAACACGGCGCGCACAGGCAGGTCTTCCGGCTTAAAACGGCGGCAAACAGCCGCGTTCCTTCCCGCACGGAGCAGTGAAACGCGGCGCCGCCGGAACGGCAGCGGGGGCTGCGGGGCTATCGGCCCAGACTTCCCTATTGAACGCCCTTATCTTTTCGGGCGTACCTGCACGGCTGTACAGTTTTACATATTTTAATATGTGCTTGCGAAAATGTCAAGCAAAAGAAACGAATAAGCCCCGCCGCGCGCGAATATACATTAGTTGACACGGGGCGCGCGGTGTGTTACAATCTTATGGACGAATAACTTTAAGGTGATCCGATGGACGAACGCGACAAAAACGATACCGCGCCCGAAGGGCAGCAAAGCCCGGGGCCCGACCTTAGGTATAAGGACGCGAAAGAGGCGGCAAAGGGCGGCGTGCTGGGGCTGTTTATAGGGCTTGCGGTAATAATACCGGGCGTGAGCGGCTCCGCCGTGGCGATAATAATGAAGCTTTACGAAAAGCTGCTGTTTGCGATAGGCAACATTTTCAGGCAGTTCGGCAAGTGCGCCCTGTTCCTGCTCCCCGTTGCGATAGGCGCGGCGATCGGATTCGTGCTCGGCTTTTTTGCCGTGCAGGCGCTGCTCGAGGTGGCGATGTTTGCCGTGGTGGCGCTGTTCGCCGGGCTGATGACGGGGGCGCTGCCCGCAATAAAGGACGAAGTCGCCCGAGAAAAGCACACGCCGCTGCGCACGGCGCTGTTCGTTGCGGGGCTGCTCGTGCCGATAGCGGTGTCGCTCGTAGCGATATTCTGCGGCAGCGAGCGCAGCATAGACGATCCTGAGATATACGAATACTTCCTGTACGTGCTTATCGGGTTTGCCGTGGCGCTCACGCAGCTCGTGCCCGGACTCAGCGCGACCGCGCTGCTGATGACAACGGGACATTACGTTCCGCTCGTGGATTCGGTGCACCTTGGCTATTGGAGCGAAAATCCCGCCGTGTTTGCCGTTTACGCCTGCCTTATCGCGGGCTTCGTTGCGGGGCTGCTGTGCTTTGCAAAGGTGATGAGCCTGCTGCTCGAAAAATACAGGGCGGCCACGTTCCACGCCGTGGCGGGGCTTGCCGCAGGCTCCGTGATAACGATGTTCTTCAACCCGGAGATGTACGGCGAGTATCTCTCGTGGGCGGAGGGCGAGCGGTTCAGCTTAGACCTTGCGATAGGCGCTCTGCTGTTTGCCGCGGGCGTCGTTGCCGCATATATGTTCGTGCGGTTCGAACGCAGGCACAAACTTCCGCAGCAAAAGGAATAAGACGGCGCGCCGCGCGGCTTTAAGCCGCGCGGCGCGTTTTGCAAACCCGCCCGCGGACGGACGCGTCGGTCCGGGCGATACGCATAAAAAACGCGGCGCGGCACCTTTCGGTGCCGCGCCTTTATCGCGCGTATGATTTTTACTTATCCTCTTCCGCGGCGCCGCTGTAAGCGGGATTTATCACGGGGGACATGTTCTTGTATTCCTTTACGCCTGTGCCGGCGGGAATAAGCTTGCCGATTATGACGTTTTCTTTGAGGCCCATGAGCGGATCCACCTTGTTCTTGATGGCGGCGTCGGTGAGCACGCGAGCCGTCTCCTGAAAGGAAGCCGCCGAAAGGAAGGAATCGGTGGAGAGCGCGGCCTTGGTTATGCCGAGCAGCACCCTCTTTTGCAGTGCGGGCGTGCCGCCGTTTTCGATAGCCTTGCGGTTTGCCTCTTCCACGGTGAACATATCCACCGTTTCGCCGGGCAGCAGGTCGGTGGAGCCGGCGCTCTCTATCCTGACCTTGCGCAGCATCTGGCGCACTATTATTTCGACGTGCTTGTCGTTTATGTCAACGCCCTGCGAACGGTAAACGGACTGCACCTGTTCGAGGATATAGTCCTGAACGCCCTTTACGCCGGAGATGCGGAGGATATCCTGGGGATATACCGAGCCCGCGTTGAGCACGGTGCCCGGCTCCACCCTGTCGCCGTCCTTTACTTTGAGTTCGGCGTTGAAGGGCAGCGTGTATTCCTTTCTTACCTCGTTGGTGTCGGCGTCGTGCACGATGACGTGCTTGAGGTTGTCGCTGTCGTCTATGCGGACGATGCCGGAGACTTCGCACAGCGTGGAGCAGCCCTTGGGCTTGCGCGCCTCGAAGAGTTCCTCTACGCGGGGAAGACCTTGCGTTATGTCGCCCGTGGCGGCTATACCGCCCGTATGGAAGGTACGCATGGTGAGCTGGGTGCCCGGTTCGCCTATGGACTGGGCGGCGATGACGCCGACCGCCTCGCCCACCTTTACGGGGGTGTTGGTTGCCATGTTCTTGCCGTAGCACTTTGCGCACACGCCGTAGCGCGAGTTGCAGCTGAATACCGAACGGATGGATACCTGCTTTATGCCCGCGGCGACTATCTTCTGCGCGAGCGCGTCGGTAACGAATTCGTTCTGCCCGACGATGACGTTGCCGTCCTTGTCCACCACGTCTTCCGCAACGAACCTGCCCTGCACCCTGTCCGCAAGGCCTTCGATGACTTCGCCGTTGGGGCCGATTATATCCCTTACTACCATGCCGCGGGGCTTTTTGGAGCCCGCCATGCAGTCTTCTTCGCGCACGATAACGTCCTGCGAAACGTCCACGAGGCGGCGGGTGAGGTAACCGGAGTCCGCCGTTTTGAGCGCCGTGTCGGCAAGGCCCTTGCGGCCGCCGTGCGAGGAGATGAAGTATTCCAGAACGGAAAGTCCCTGCCTGAAACAGCTCTTAACGGGAACTTCTATCTTTTTGCCCTGAGGGTTTACCATCAGGCCGCGCATGCCGGAGAGCTGCTTCATCTGGTCGATGGAGCCGCGCGCGCCCGAATTTGCCATCATCCATATGGGATTGAACTTGTCGAGCGATTTTTTGAGCGCCTCGGTCACCGAATCGGTCGCGTCGTCCCACGCCTTTATAACGGCGTTGTAACGCTCCTCTTCGCGCAGGAGGCCGCGCTGATACTTGCGCTCTATCTGGAAGACCTTCTGCTCGGTGTCGGAAACTATCTGCTGCTTTTCGTCGGGGATGTGCATGTCGAATACGGACGTGGTTATCGCGCCGACGGTGGAATATTTGTAGCCGAGAGTCTTTATCTTGTCGAGGACGTCCGCCGCCTTGGGCGCGCCGCCCGTCTTGAAGCAGCGCTCCACTATCTTTGCGAGCTGCTTTTTGCCTACCGCAACGCCGCCTGCAAGGAACTCGTAGGATATCTCGTATTTGAGGTAATCTTCCTTTGCCGTCCTCTTTACGAAGCCGAGATCCTGGGGCATCTCGTTGTTGAATATTATCCTGCCGACGGTGGTCTTTACGGTGCCCGAAACGGTCTCGCCGTCGAAGGGCGACTGCCCGTCCGCTATCTTTATCGTCCTGCGGACGTATATCTCGTCCTGCATGTGGACGTATTTGGTCTGGTAGGCCATGAGCGCCTCGTCCTCGGAGATGTAAGCCCCGGGAACGTACTTTTCGGCGCCCTCTTCGCCCTCCGCGCACTCAACGTACCTGTCGCCCGTCCAGCGGTAGAACTTGCCCTCTTCGCGCCTGATTATGGTAAGGTAGTATGCGCCCATTACCATATCCTGCGAGGGCTGCATAACGGGCTTGCCGTCGGACAGCTTTAAGATATTGTTGGACGAGAGCATGAGGAACCTTGCCTCTGCCTGCGCCTCGATGGAAAGGGGAACGTGCACCGCCATCTGGTCGCCGTCGAAGTCGGCGTTGAACGCCGTGCACACGAGGGGATGGATCTTGATGGCGCGGCCTTCGATAAGCACCGGTTCGAACGCCTGTATGGAGAGCCTGTGCAGCGTGGGCGCGCGGTTCAAAAGAACGGGGTGTTCCTTTATTACGTCTTCGAGCACGTCCCACACGAAGGGTTTAGCCTTTTCCACGGTGCGCTTTGCGCTCTTTATGTTGTGGCACTGGCCGCTCTCCACAAGCCTCTTCATCACGAAGGGCTTGAACAGCTCTATCGCCATCTCCTTGGGCAGGCCGCACTGATAGAGTTTGAGTTCGGGGCCCACGACTATGACCGAACGGCCGGAATAGTCCACGCGCTTGCCCAGAAGGTTCTGGCGGAAACGGCCCTGCTTGCCGCGCAGCATGCCCGACAGCGATTTGAGCTCCCTGTTGGAGGGGCCGGTGAGGGGTTTGCCGCGCCTGCCGTTATCTATCAGGGCGTCCACCGCCTCCTGCAGCATGCGCTTTTCGTTTTTTACTATCATTTCGGGAGCGCCCAGCTCCATCATCCTCTTGAGCCTGTTGTTGCGGTTGATGACTCTGCGGTAGAGGTCGTTGAGGTCGGAGGAGGCGAACCTGCCGCCGTCGAGCTGCACCATCGGGCGCAGTTCGGGCGGGAGCACGGGCAGAACGGTGAGCACCATCCATTCGGGGCGCTGGCCGCTCTTGCGGAAGGCTTCGAGCACCTCGCTGCGCTTTACCGCCTTTACGCGCTTCTGTCCGGACTGATTGTTTTCTATTATCTGCCTGCATTCGGCGCACTCTTTTTCCAGATCGACCGCCTGCAGCAGTTCGCGTATGGCTTCGGCGCCCATGCCCACTTTAAGGCCGGTGACGGAGCTTTCGCCGTACTTATCCTCGATCTCGAGGAGCTGCTTGTCGTTGATCACTTCCTTGTATTCGAGTTCGGGAACGCTGCCCGGATCGAGCACGACGTAAGCCGCAAAGTAGATGACCTGTTCGAGGTCCTTGGGGCTCATGTCCAGCACGAGGCCTATGCGCGAGGGCACGCCGCGGAAATACCAGATGTGCGATACGGGCGCGGCAAGCTCGATGTGGCCCATGCGCTCTCTCCTTACCTTGGAGCGAGTCACCTCTACGCCGCACTTTTCGCACACGACGCCCTTATAGCGTATGCGCTTGTATTTGCCGCAGTGGCACTCCCAATCCTTCATCGGGCCGAAGATCCTTTCGCAGAACAGGCCGTCGCGTTCGGGCTTCTGCGTCCTGTAATTTATCGTTTCCGGCTTGGTGACCTCGCCTCTGGAAAGTTCCCTTATTTTTTCGGGGGAAGCAACGCCTATTTTTATGGAGCAAAAATCGTTTAATTCAAACATAGTGTACCTGCTACCTCCCTTTTACTCGTCCTTGCCGTCGTCTTCGTCTTCGCCGTTTTCGTCAAAGAGCCTGAAGCTTTCGCCGAAGTCGTCGTCATCGTCGTCCTCCTCGCCGGAGAACATATCCTTGTCGGCAAAATCGTCTTCGTCGTCGTCCGATTCGAATATGGAGCCGAGTTCGATCTCTTCGTCCTCGTCCTCGTCGCCGCCGGTGATGTCGTATTCCTCGACGGGAGTCTGCTTTTCGCGCTCTTCGGCGTCGCGCGCGGCAGCCGAAGGTATGGCCTCGTCGTCCTCGTCGAGCTCGTGTATGATGAGCTCGTCGTTGTTTTCGGTGAGCACCTTGACGTCGAGCGCGAGCGACTGCAGCTCTTTGAGCAGCACCTTGAACGCTTCGGGAATGCCCGGTTCGGAGATGTTGTTGCCCTTTACGATGGATTCGTAAGTCTTAACGCGGCCGACGATGTCGTCCGACTTTACGGTGAGTATCTCCTGCAATATGTGCGCTGCGCCGTAAGCTTCCAGCGCCCACACTTCCATTTCGCCGAAGCGCTGGCCGCCGAACTGCGCCTTGCCGCCGAGGGGCTGCTGCGTTACGAGGCTGTAAGGACCTATCGAACGCGCGTGTATCTTGTCGTCTACGAGGTGGATGAGCTTTATCATATACTGAACGCCCACCGTTACCCTGTTTTCGAAAGGTTCGCCGGTGCGGCCGTCGTACACCTGTATCTTGCCGTCCACCTTGCCTTCGGGGTTGAGTATGTTGTTCTCTTCGAACAGCTTTTTTATGTCCTGCTCGGTTGCGCCGTCGAACACGGGGGTGGCTATCTTCCAGCCGAGCTGTTTGCACACCAGGCCGAGGTGCACTTCCAACACCTGACCGATATTCATTCGCGAAGGCACGCCCAGGGGGTTGAGCACTATCTGCAGCGGGGTGCCGTCCGCAAGGAAGGGCATATCCGCCTGAGGCAGCACGCGGGATATTACGCCCTTGTTGCCGTGGCGGCCCGCCATCTTGTCGCCGACCTGTATCTTGCGCTTCTGCGCGATATATACGCGCACCAATTTGTTTACGCCGGGCGAAAGCTCGTCCTTGTTTTCGCGGGTGAACACCTTTACGTCCACCACTATGCCGCCTTCGCCGTGAGGGACTTTAAGGGAGGTATCCCTTACTTCCCTCGCCTTTTCGCCGAATATGGCGCGCAGCAGCCTCTCCTCGGGAGTGAGCTCCGCCTCGCCCTTGGGCGTTACTTTGCCGACGAGTATGTCGCCCGTCTGCACTTCGGCGCCGATGCGGATTATGCCGTTTTCGTCGAGGTCTTTGAGCGCGTCGTCCGAAACGTTGGGTATGTCGCGCGTGATCTCCTCTTCGCCGAGCTTGGTGTCGCGCGCCTCCGTTTCGTGTTCCTCTATGTGTATGGAGGTGAACACGTCGTCCTGCACTATCTTTTCGGAGATGAGGATGGCGTCTTCGTAGTTATAGCCCTCCCACTCCATATAACCTATAAGGATGTTCTTGCCCAGCGCGAGCTCGCCGTTGTTCGTGGCGGGGCCGTCTGCGATTATCTCGCCCGCCTCCACCCTGTCGCCGGTGTTGATTATCGGGCGCTGGTTGAGGCAGGTGCCCTGATTGGAGCGCTCGAACTTCTTTAATTTGTATTCGTCGATGAAGCCGCTGTCCGTCTTTATCTTTATGCAGTCCGAAGCCACGCCCACGGCAACGCCGGCATTCTTTGCCGTTACGAGCACGCCGGAATCGCGCGCGATGGCGTCCTCTATGCCGGTGGCGACTATCGCCGATTCGGTCTTCATGAGGGGCACCGCCTGCCTCTGCATGTTCGAACCCATCAGGGCGCGGTTGGTATCGTCGTTTTCGAGGAAAGGTATAAGGGCCGTCGCGACCGAAACGAGCTGTTTGGGCGAAACGTCCATATAATCCATCCTTTCGGGAGGATACTGCGTTATAAGATCCTGATGGCGGCAGCCTACGTGGCCGTTGACGAAGTGGTTGTGCTCGTCCAGCGGTTCGTTCGCCTGCGCAACGATATACTTATCCTCTTCGTCCGCCGTGAGGTAATCCACGTGATCCGTTACGGTGGGAACGCCGTTTTCGTCCTTTACCACCTTGCGGTAAGGGCTCATGATAAAGCCGTATTCGTTGACCTTTGCAAAGGTGGCGAGCGAGGAGATGAGGCCTATGTTCTGGCCTTCGGGCGTCTCTATGGGGCACATCCTGCCGTAGTGCGAGTGGTGAACGTCGCGCACTTCGAACGTGGCTCTGTCGCGGTTGAGGCCGCCGGGGCCGAACGCGGAGAGCTTGCGCTTGTGGGTAAGCTCCGCGGCGGGGTTGGTCTGGTCCATGAACTGCGAGAGCTGCGAAGAACCGAAAAATTCGCGGATAACGGCGGAAACGGGGCGCACGTTGACGAGAGCGGAGGGCGTTACCTCCATCGCGTCCTGCGTTGCCATGCGTTCCTTTATAAGCTTTTCCAGGCGCGCGATGCCTATGCGCAGCTGGTTTTGCAGCAGCTCGCCCACGGAGCGCACGCGGCGGTTGCCGAGGTGGTCGATGTTGTCTATCGTGCCGATGCCGTACTGCAGATCGATGTTGGTGGAGATGGAAGCCACGATGTCGTCCACGGTGATGTGCTTGTGGCACAGCTTTTCCACTATGGGCTTTATCGCCTTGCGCTCGTCCTCGTCGAGTTCGGTCTTGTCAGAGGCAAGCAGCATATCGAACGCCTTGCACGCCTCCACGAACTTTACGCGGGTGTCGCGGTGCTTTTCCCTGTTCTTTTTATCCTCGGGCTTTTCGTCCTCCGTTTCGCCGGTCTCCTGAACGTAGTAGATGGCGTTTATGGCTTCGGCATACTTTTCCGCCACCTTTTCGCAGGGCTGCGTCCTGCACTCTTCGGCAAGCTCGCGCATGAAACGGAAGTTGGGATAATATATGGTGGGCAGCAACCCGAACATCTTGGGGTTCTTGTCGGACACCGCCTTGAAATTTATCGTGTTGTTGGCAATTATCTTGTGGCGCATCTCGCCGCGCTCGGGATCGGACACGAGCACGAACACTTCGTTGACGCCTGCGTCCTGGATGGCGAAAGCCTGCTCCTCGGACACGATCTCGCCCGCCTTTGCCATCAGTTCGCCCGTTTCGGGATCGAAAACGTCGTCCGCAAGCTTGCAGCCGGGCAGACGATAGGCAAGGTTGAGCTTTTTGTTGAATTTATACCTGCCCACCTTTACCACGTCGTAGCGCCTGGGATCGAAGAACAGATTGTTGAGGTGCTGCCTTACGGACGCTTCGGTGGGGATCTCGCCGGGGCGCAGCCTTCTGTAAAGCTCTATAAGGCCGTCCGACTCCGACTTGGTGGAATCCTTTTCGATGGTGGCCTTTATCATGGGATCGTCCGCGAACAGGTCGAGTATCGCCCTGTCCGAGCCGAATCCGAGCGCGCGCAAAAGGACGGTGGCACAGATCTTGCGCTTCCTGTCCACGTGAACGGAGAGCACGCCCTGGGCGTCCTGCTCGAATTCCAGCCACGCGCCGCGGTTGGGGATGACGGTGGTGCCGAACATCTCCTTGCCCGTCTTGTCGCGCGCGGAGGCGTTGTAAACGCCGGGCGAACGCACGAGCTGCGAAACTATTACGCGCTCGGCGCCGTTTATGATAAAGGAGCCGCTGTCGGTCATCAGCGGGAAGTCGCCCATGAACACGGGCGAATCGATGATCTCATCCTTGACCTTGTTTACCAGCCTGACGTTGACGTGAAGCGACAGGGCGTAAGTCGCGTCGCGGTTGCGGCACTCCTTTTCGTCGTACTTGGGCTTTTCGTCGAACCAGTGGTTGAGGAAATACAGCTCGTAGTGGTCGGAATAGTCGGTTATCGGCGAAAAATCTTCGAACACCTCGGTTATGCCCTCGTTTATGAACGAGGCGTAGCTGGCCTTCTGGATCTCGACGAGGTCGGGGATATCGATGACTTCGTTTATCTTGCCGAACTTTCTTCTTTCCGTTTTGCCGTACTTGTGAACAGGTAAATTCATTGAAAGATAAATACTCCTTGTTTTATTCGTCTATCAAAGCGATCATCCGTATATATCTTTTCACCGGAAAAAATCATCATAGCCTTTTTATGCGCCGCGGCAAAATTTTTTACCTTTTTTTGCCGCCGCACTTTACAAACCGCGCTTTATGGTATATAATTGCCTTGTTACCCGCCTTTGCGGGAGGGCGCGGGAGCGCTGCGGCTGCCTCCGGAAGCGCCCGGAAAAGGTAAAAACAGCCAATTACCGCATTTTAATACATTTTATCATTATAAAGGTAAAAAACGCGCAAGTCAAGCATTTTCGCGTCCTTTTCTTAACTTTATAATATAAAGCGGGAAAAATCAGGGGTTTTTTACGGAGAAAGAGTTGAGGACGGATAAATTTCTTAAAGTTTCGCGCATACTCAAAAGGCGCACAGTCGCCCGCGAGGCGTGCGAGGCGGGAAAGATAGTGGTGAACGGCAGGCAGGCAAAACCCTCGCACGAGATAAAGGAAGGCGACGTGGTGGAGATACTTTACAGCAGCGGCACGCTGAAATTTAAGGTGCTTGCCGTAAAAGAAGTCGTAAAAAAGGACGACGCGCAGAGTCTTTACGAGATAATTGCCTGAATACGGTGCGCGGCGTAAAAGGTAGGATATGAAAGTCAGTGCGATAATCTGTGCAGCGGGCACGGGCGAAAGGGCGGGGTTCGGCAGGAACAAGCTGCTTGCCCCCCTTTACGGCGCGCCCGCGCTGTGGCACACGCTCAGACAATTCGATATTTCGGAGATAGACGAGGTGATAGTCACCTCCTCCGCCAAAGACCACAAGGAGATAAAGGCGCTGTGCGCGCCCTTCGGCTACGAAGTGGTGCCCGGCGGCAAAACGAGATACCTCGGCGTGCGCAAGGCGCTGGAAAAGGTGACGGGCGACATAGTGCTCGTGCACGACGGCGCGCGCCCGTTCGTCACGCGCGAGCTGATACTCGGCTGCCTTTCCGCGGCAAAGACTTCCGGCAGCGCCGTGGCCGCCACCCCCGCCACCGACACGATGGCGTCCGTCTATTACGGCGTGGTAACGGACGTGCCCCGCAGGGAGACGGTGTACGCCCTGCAGACGCCGCAGGGATTCCGCACGGACGACCTTAAAAAAGCTTACGAGCTTGCCGAAACCGACGGCATAGCCTACACCGACGACAGCGCCGTTTATGCGAATTACATAGGGCTGCCGCACATATTCGAAGGCGACAGGCACAACGTAAAGCTCACTTTCCGCGAAGATTTTGCCGCGGACGTGCCCAGGCTCGTGCCGGCTGAGGGCTGCCGCGTAGGCATAGGCGCCGACACGCACGCGTTCGGCGGGCTGGACGACTTCGTTACGCTTGCCGGCGTAAAGATAGAGTGCGACAGTTCGCTCGTGGCGCACAGCGACGGCGACGTGGTGCTGCACGCGGTGATGGACGCCATGCTTTCCGGCGCGGGGCTCGACGACATAGGGCATTACTTCCCCGACACGGACAGGCGGTTCAAGGGCGCGGACAGCGCAAAACTGCTCGGGCGGGTGCTGGAGCTTATCGGCGAGCGGGGATTCGCGCCGGTAAACGTATCCGTCACGATAGAGGCTCAGAAACCGAGGATCGCGCCGCACGCCGAAGAGATGAAAACTTCGCTGGCAAAGCTGTGCGGGCTGGAGCGCGACTGCGTTGCGATAGCGGCCGGCACCGCAGAAAAACTCGGATTCGTGGGCGAGGGGCTGGGCATAGTGTGCTACGCCGCCGTTCTGCTGAAACAGATATGAAAGACCGCCGCGTGCGCCGTGCGCACGCGGCATAAATATTGCCCGGCGGACCGGGCATCGTATTAAAAAGGTACGCACATATGGCAAAACAAACTACGGTTTTCGTATGCTCCGAATGCGGAGCCACCTCGCCTCGCTGGCTGGGCAGATGCCCTTCCTGCGGGAAATTCAACACCATGACGGAGGAACCCGCCGCGCCCGCTGAAACGAAAAAACAGGGCGCAAGGCAGCACGCGCCTGCCCGCGCGGTGCCCCTTTCGCAAGTGGAGCACCGCTCTTACGAGCGCACGCCTTCCGGCATAGCCGAATTCGACAACGTGATAGGCGGCGGCATAGTAAAGGGCTCGCTGATACTTTTGGGCGGCGATCCCGGCATAGGCAAATCCACGCTGCTCACGCAGATAGCCGCGCACCTTTCGCAGGGGCACAAAGTGCTGTATTTTTCCGCCGAGGAGAGCTGTTCGCAGGTAAAGCTGCGCGCCGAAAGGCTGGGGCTGTCCTCCGAAAACCTGCTGCTCCTGAACGAAACGTGCATAGACGGGCTGGAGGACGAACTCGACGGAGTGGAATTCTGCGTGATAGACTCCGTGCAGGCGGTCTACACCGACGACCTCACCTCCTCTTCCGGCTCCGTGGGGCAGGTGCGGGAATGCGCCTCGCGCATAATGAGGCTGGCAAAGAGCCGCGGCATAACCTTTTTTATAATCGGCCACGTCACCAAAGAGGGCGCGCTTGCCGGGCCCAAGGTGCTCGAACACATCATGGACACCGTGCTTTACTTCGAGGGCGAAAACCAGGAAAATTACCGCATACTGCGCTCCGTAAAGAACAGGTTCGGCAACGTTTCGGAAGTGGGAGTGTTCGAGATGACCGACCGCGGAGTAATACCCGTGACCGATTATTCGGGCATATTCCTGTCCGAAAGCCGGGGCGAAGAGGCGGGCGCCATAGTAACGCCCGCGCGCACGGGCAACCGCTGCATGAACGTGGAAGTGCAGACGCTGATCTCCAAAACGACGTTCGGGCAGCCGCGCAGGATGCCGCTGGGCGTGGATTACAACAAGCTGGTGCTGCTGCTTGCCGTGCTGGAAAAGCGGTGCGGAGTGAACCTCGGCGGATCGGACGTTTACGTGAACGTTATGGGCGGGATAAAGCTCAACGAACCCGCCGCCGACCTTGCCGTGTGCGCCGCGCTCGCCTCCTCTTATTTCGATAAGCCGGTGGACAAATTCACCGCCGCCTTCGGCGAAGTGGGGCTGACGGGCGAAGTGCGCGCCGTTTCCTACACGGAAAAACGCGTTGCGGAATGCGTAAAGATGGGATTCAAACGGGTGCTCGTCCCCGCAAAAAACATGAAGTCGGTCAGCAAATTCGTGGATAAAATAGACATAGTACCCGTCCTTTACGCCGGCACGATGGTAAAAACGCTGTTCGGGCAGGAAACGAAATGACGGCGTTAATAGTCATATGCGCCGCGGCGGGAGTACTTTCGCTGATAACTTTCTGCGTTTACGGCGCCGACAAGCGCGCCGCGGTAAAGGGCGCGAGGCGCGTGCCCGAACGCGTGCTGCTCTGCCTTTCCTTTTTCGGCGGGGCGGCGGGCGGGATATGCGGCATGCTGCTGTTCCGCCACAAGACCGCAAAATTTTATTTTGCCGCCGTAAACGCCGCAGGCGCGGTCTGGCAGGCGGCGGCAATAGTCTGCGCAGCGATATATCTGCCGTAAAAGCGGCATATGCGCGGGGCAATATAACTTACAGTCAAAAACGCCGCCGCGGGCACGTCCCGCGGCGGCGTTATTTTTGCGCCCGGATAAATTTATACATAAACGGCGCGCAACCGCACAAAATACTTTTACGGAGGGTAAACATGCAATTTGAAAATACCGCAACTTACGTCAACCTTGCAAGGAGCTTTGCCGGCGAATCGCAGGCGGGCATGAGATATCAGCTTGCCGCAAGAATGGCGACGCAGCAGGGATATATGACCCTTGCAGACACCATACGCTC
>CALVLW010000018.1 GCA_944341315.1 uncultured Clostridia bacterium | reverse complement strand
AGGAACAACATGCAGAACGACCGGCTGACGAAGGGGCTTTCGGAACGGGATACGTGGCTGCATACGCAAAAATACCACTCCGCGCACGTGGGCATAATTTCGGACGGGCGCGAGGTGCCCGAAAACGTTTTGCGGACGGCGGCGGAGATATGCGCTTACTATTCCGAGGCGCGCTCCGGCAGCAAGGTGCCCGTGGACCACACGCTTAAAAAGCACGTTAAAAGGCCGCCCGGCGCAAAACCGGGATACGTTACTTACGCCGAATACAAGACCGTGCTGGTGACTCCCGCGCGGCACGCCGAACTGCTTGCGGAAGATGACGGCGAAAGCCCCGCACATATGCCGCAATGAACGCCCTTTGCACGGCGCAAGGCGCAGGACGGAAAATTTTTCGGGCGGTTATTTTGCAAACGGCGGCGATAATAATTGCATTGCCGCGCAAAATCTGCTAAAATTGTCATTGAATAAAATTACGGAGCTGTATTTTCGTGAAAAACGCATCTGAAGATCTCGTTAAAGAAAACGCCGCAGGGAAGAAAAAAAAGGGCGCGCTTACCGCGGCGTTCGTTGCCCTGGGCTGCGCGGCGTGCGTGATAGCGGCGCTGGGAATGTTTTTGCTGATATGGTTTTTCGGCGACAGGTATCCCGACTTTGACAGGAGGTTCGCCAAAGAGGCGGCGATACCCGGGCTCGAAGACGGGCTGGTGCCGCAGGGGCTGGG
Source organism: uncultured Clostridia bacterium (assembly GCA_944341315.1). Taxonomy (GTDB): domain Bacteria; phylum Bacillota; class Clostridia; order Christensenellales; family Borkfalkiaceae; genus Coproplasma. The sequence continues at coordinate 3,483 of CALVLW010000018.1, read as the reverse complement.
CAATTACGGCAGCGCAATGTTCGTGAGCGGATATATGCAGGACGGCGGAGCTTCGCGCATATATTACCTCGACGACGGGCGGGAAGTCGGTTACGTCACGCTGGAACTTAAAGACGGCAGCATCTACGAGGGGCACGCCTGCGGCGTTGCCACCAACGGCAGCAAGATGTGGATAGTTTCCGAAGGCACCGTCTTTATGGTGAATTATAAGGACGTAACGCAGGCCGCGGCGGAACGCGGCACCGTTAAGGTAAACTATACCTGGGATCCGCACAACAACGCGGACTTCTGTTATTTTGACGGCACCTATCTTTACGTGGGCGAATTTTACCGCGAAGGGAATTACGAAACGGACGAGAGCCACCGCATAACCACCCCCGCCGGCGACGAAAACGCCGCCGTTATATTCAGATACGGCACGGGCAATTACGAGGAGGACGAGGCCACCCCCTCCCGCGCGTATTCGATAACCGGCGAGATACAGGGCATGGCGGTGTGCCACGACGGCGACAGGTTCGTGCTTTCGCAGAGCTGGGGGCTGAAAAACTCCAAACTGCTGACATACGATCCCGGGAAGAGCGAATATTCTTACGACGAGATAAAGATAAACGGCGCAAACATACGCACCTATTACCTCGACTCCTCCACTCTCGTGGACGAATACGAGCTGCCTTCGATGAGCGAGGGGCTGTGCAGCACGGGCGACAAGGTTTTCGTGCTGTTCGAATCGGGCAGCAAAAAATACAGGATGTTCGTGCGCGAGAGCCTTAAAAACATATATTCGTTCAGGCTGCGCAAATAAAATCGCGCAAAGGGAAAGACTGCGGTGCGCCGCAGTCTTTTTTTATGCGTTTTTTTATAAAATTTTCGTGCGCGGCAGATAAAAACCGCGCGATATGATTTTACTTTTTTTGTGAAATTCTTTATAATGGATATGTATGAAAAAAATGCGATTCCCCGCAAAAAAAATAGCCGTGCTCGGGCTGTTCACCGCGCTGGGGCTGATAGTCTTTATAATAGAGAATCAATTCCCGCCGCTGTTCGTGCCGGGCGCCAAGATGGGGCTTGCCAACATATTTTCGCTGTCGGCGCTGATACTTTACGGCCCGATAGAGGCGTTTGCGGTGCTCGCGGTGCGCACGGTGCTCGGCTCGCTTTTCGCCGGCAACGTATCCATGCTGATGTACAGCCTTTCGGGCGGGGCGGTGTCGCTTGCAATATCTTCGCTGCTGATGTGCCTCGTCTATCCGCGCGTGAGCGTGATGGCGGTGAGCGTTTCGGCGGCGGTGGCGCACAACATAGTGCAATACGCGGTGTACGTGCTCGTTTCGCAGACGCCGGGGTTTTTTGCGTTTTTGCCGTACGCGGCGCTGATAGGCATACTCTCCGGCGGGATAGTGGGCGCCGTCGTGATGCTGATATTCAAAAAAGTGCCCGCAAGCGTGTTCGCAAAGGCGGCGTTCGACGGAGCGCCCGCACGGCAGGCAGAACTCCCCGCAGGGGAGGACAGCGCGGACGAGCCGCGTTGAACGGATCCGGTTTTCGTGCGGGAGACCGCGTGAAATATAAGCAGTTAAAAATTTGAGCCGAGGGATACCGAGGCAATAAAACAGGAGGTAAATTTTGAAAGCTGTAAAAGGCAAATTCTTTTTCGGCGGAGTGCACGTGCCCGACATGAAGGCGCTTGCAAAAGATTCGCCGATCGAAGAGCTGCCCGAGCCCGCCAAAGTGACGATAGCGATGAGCCAGTCGCTCGGCAAGCCGGCTGTACCCTGCGTGAGCGCGGGCGACAAAGTCGCGAAAGGCCAGCTTATCGCCAAGGCGAACGGAGCGATCTCCTCCGACGTGTTCGCCAGCATAAGCGGCACCGTGACCGAAGTTGCCACGCTTGCCACTGAAAACGGCGCCGAGGGACAGTTTATCGTTATCGAAGGCGACGGCGAGGGAAGAGTCGAGTATCTGCCCCCTCTCTCCGATCCTACACCGGAGCAGATAGTGCAGAGGATAAAGGACGCAGGCATCGTGGGCCTGGGCGGGGCGGGATTCCCCACCGCCGTAAAACTGCAGCCCAAAACGCCCGTGGACACCTTTATCGTAAACGGTTCGGAGTGCGAACCCTACCTCACCTGCGACTACCGCGTGATGCTTGAAAAGACCGACGAGGTGGTGCGCGGCGCGAGGTACATCGCAAAGGCGCTGGGCGTTACCCGCATAATGATAGGCATAGAGACGAACAAGCCCGACTGCATCGAAGCGTTCGAAAAATACGACGACGTGGAAGTGGTGGCTCTGCGCAAGCTCTATCCCATGGGCGGCGAGAAACAGCTTATTTACAGCGCTACGGGCAGGAAAGTCGGGCTCGGCAAACTGCCCGCGGACGTGGGCGTAGTGGTGAACAACGTGTGCACCTGCCTTGCCGTGTGCGAGGCCGTGGAGTTGGGCAAGCCCGACCTCGACAGCATACTCACCGTTTCGGGCAAGTCCGTTGCGCGCCCCGCGAACGTGCTCGTGCCCGTCGGCACGCCCTATTCTTATATAGTCGAGCAGTGCGGCGGCGAAAAGGACGCGCCCAAAAAGATAGTGCTCGGCGGGCCGATGACGGGCGTTGCCGTTAAAGATTACGATTACTTCGTAAAAAAGACGACGAGCGGCATACTGCTGCTTTCCGAAAAGGAAGCCGCGGCGGAAGAGCCCACGCCCTGCCTTAACTGCGGACTGTGCGCCGACCACTGCCCCATGCACCTGATGCCCATGAACACCGCGTTCTATTCGAGCGCGGGCGACATAGACGGCGCCGTAAAGCTGGGCGGAGTTATGTATTGCATAGAATGCGGCATCTGCGAATACGTGTGCCCCGCAAAGCGGCCCCTTATCCAGGCGATAAGGAACACCAAGGCCGCCGTGCGCGCGCGCGGACAAAAAGGAGGCAAATAATGGACAACGGCATAGTCATAACCACCCCTCCCCACGTCAAATCCAGACGCACGACGCGCGGCATAATGCTGGACGTGCTTATCGCGCTTGCGCCCGCGGCGATATGCGGCATAGTTTATTTCCTGGTCGACGCGCTCATCCTTGAAATAACCTGCGTGGCGTTTGCCGTGGTTGCGGAATTCGTTTACTTTTACATTGCAAAGGGCGGGTTCGCCCTGCGCTTTGCAGACGGCGAGACCAAGGCGCTTAAAAGGAAGATAGACGAGCTTAAAAAGGCGGGACAGCCCTTTGCGGACGAGCAGAAACTGCTCGACGAAAAAAAGGCGGCGCTTAAAAAGGCGGCGCTTGCAAAACCGCTTGCCGTGTGCAGGCAGTTTATAAGGCAGTTCGACTTCACCTCGGTGGTGACCGGCCTGATACTCGCGCTCATCCTTCCCCCCGCCGTCAACTGGTACGAGGCGGCGATAGGTTCGGCGTTTGCCATAATCATCGTTAAGATGGTATTCGGCGGCACGGGCAGGAACATCGCCAACCCCGCGGCAGTGGGCA
>CALVLW010000017.1 GCA_944341315.1 uncultured Clostridia bacterium | reverse complement strand
CGCGTCTTTGAGCGCCTTGGCGCCCTGGACTATGGTGCCCGCCGTATCTATCATGTCGTCGACCATCAGGCAATTCTTTCCCTCGACCTCGCCTATGATGTTCATTACCTCCATCACGTTAGCCTTGGGGCGGCGCTTGTCGATTATCGCCATCTTGGCGTCCATGCGCGCGGCGACCTTTCTCGCCCTCGAAACGGAGCCTATGTCGGGAGAAACGACCACGAAGTTGTCGTCCACCTTGGGTTTGAAGTAATTGTAAAGCGTGGGCCCGCCGATGAGGTTGTCCAGAGGGATATCGAAAAAGCCCTGGATCTGCATGCAGTGCAAGTCCATGGTGAGTACCCTGTCGGCACCCGCGCTCGTTATGAGGTTGGCAACGAGTTTTGCCGTGATCGGCTCGCGCGAGCGGGCCTTTCTGTCCTGCCTGGCATAACCGAAATAGGGAATGACTGCGGTTATGCGGCCTGCGCTTGCGCGCTTGGCGGCGTCTATCATTATGAGCAGTTCCATAAGGTTGGCGTTTACCGGTTCGCTTGTGGACTGCACGATGAACACGTCTTTGCCCCTGACCGTCTCTTCGTAGCGGACGTAGATCTCGCCGTCGGAAAAATGCGTTACCTCTATGTCGCCGAGGGTGGTGTTCAGCCTGCTTGCGATGGCCTGGGCGAGAGGACGGTTGGAGTTGCCGGAAAAAATCTTGATCTCGTTGCCGTGGTTGATCATCTTTGGGATATGCCTCCGAAATGCTTTTGTATTTTAGCGCGCCGCTTTGCCGCGGCCGCGTTATTTGTGATAACCTAAGCGCGCCTGTTAAAGGCATAAATATTGTAAAGGTAAACCTGCCCGTTGTCAACCTTAAAGGCGGGGTAGGACGAAGATTTTTTTACGCCGCGTTTACAAATAGTTCACCGTTCGTTTTTGTCCGCCGCGGTCCGCGCGCGCATTTCCGCAAAAAAACCGGAGAGTATGGCGGCGCACTCCTCCTCCAAAACGCCCCCCTGCACTTCCGCCCTGTGATTGAGCACGCCCGAATTGGCTATTACTTCGGTAAGCGAACGCCCCTTTGCCTCGTACGCGCCGAAGTACACCTTTTTTATGCGGGCGTTGAGTATGGCGCCCATGCACATCGGGCAGGGTTCGAGAGTTACGTATATCTCGCACTCGGGCAGCCGCCAGCTTTTAAGCTTTCTGCACGCCTTTTCTATCGCCTCTATCTCGGCGTGGGCGGTGGCGATCTGCCTGCCGGTGCGGCGGTTGTACCCCCTGCCGACTATCCTGCCTTCGCACACCACTACGGCGCCTATAGGCACCTCGCCCTCCTGATAAGCTTTTTTTGCGCACTTCAACGCGCTTTTCATGAATTTTTCGTCCATTCCGCAGTAAATATCCTGAGTACCTTATAACATTTTTTCAGCGCCGAAAGGCGCTTTATCGGATGCGCGAGCGCGTCGGAGCCGCACTCCACGGTGTAAGCCGGTATGCCTTGCAAAAGGCACCAGTCCTTGTAGCCTCCGGCGCTGCCGGAGATGCGCCTGACCTTGTAACCGGTGGCGCGCCGCAGTATCGCGGCGCCCGCCTCGTCGCCCCTGCCGAGGAACTCCCAATAGATCTCCTCGCCCTTGGTGTGAAAGGCAAAAGTCACCTGCGGCCTTATGCGCATGGTGAAGTCGCGCAGCGCCCTGCTCTCCGGTTCGGAGAACGGGCGTTCGCCCATGCAGTTTTCGCCGCCCGGCGTTTTTACGTTCAGCCTGCCCGTGCCCCATTCCGCCGCAAAATTGCAGTTTACGTCCACGCCGCGTCCGTTTGCCTTCCACAGCGGGCAGACGGTCTGCGATATCGCCGCGCCGTCGGGATTGACGAGGGGTATAAACCAGCCTCCCCAGCCCGCGCACAGACCTTCGCGCATGTGGCGGAGCGCAAGCCGTGCGGTTATCCACTCCCTGCCGTGCACGGCGTAGGCGGCGACAAGCTGTCTGCCTGACGGATCGCCGATATGCACGGCGAAAATATCCCGCCCGAGGACGGAACGGCCTATAATGCACTTTTTGCCGCGGTAAGCGCGGTAAAAACCTATGATCTCGTCGTATATCACACTATCAGCTTATTCCCGCGCGGCGGCGGTTATGCCGCGGACGGAAGGCCGGTCATTTGTGATATTCGCTTCCGGAATTTATCATATAGGCACGGTAGATCTGCTCGCACAGCACCACGCGCATGAGCTGATGCGGGAAAGTCATGTCGGAAAAGGAGAGCATAAGATCGACTGCGTCCTTTACCTTTTGCGAAAGCCCGCAGGACGAACCTATCACGAACGTGACTTCCGCGCCGCGGTCGTACTGCCTTTTGAGTTCGGCGGCAAGCCGCTCGCTCGAAAACTTCTTTCCCTCTATGCACAGCGCTATCGTGTATCCCCTGCACGCGTGCAGTATGCCGTCCGCCTCCTCCTCGATGTTCCTGCCCTCCGGAAGTTCGCGGACGGAGAGGCTTATAAAGCGGGAGAGTCGCTTTGCGTATTCCGCCACCGCCTCGCGGAAAAAACTTTCTTTTATCCTGCCTACGCAGACTATGTTCACCTTTTGCATGTCAGCCGAAAAACCCCGCAGTCCACACTATCGCGAGCACTATCGCCCCCGCGGAGGCGGTAACGACGAAATCGAGCACGCCGCCCTTTACGGGCTTTGCAAACGGCGTTTTTTCCGCAAGCATGACCGCAAAGGCGCCGATGAGCGACAGCGCCGACAGCACCGTGACGAGCACCGCCGCCCAAAGCGGCGCCCAATCGAACACCGAACCGGAAGTATCCAGCCCGCACGCCTGCAGGATTATTATCGTCGCGTTGTTGAAAAAATGAGCCGCCGCCGCGGGCAGCACGGAGCGCGAGCGCAGCGCGAGCAGGGCGAACGCGCAGCCGCACGCGAACTGATATACGGTTTGCAGCGCGCTGGCGTGATAGAGCGCAAAACACGTCCCGCACAGCAGCACGGCGTTCAGGTGCCCCGTCTCCTCTTTTATGCCGTTCAGCAGCACGCCGCGGAAGAGCGTTTCTTCGAACAGGGCGGGCAGCAGCGCCATCACGAGCAGCGCAAGCGCAACGCCTCCGCCCGAGAGATCGGGAAAATACGAGGGCGCGTTTTTGTAGCCCAGCCACCTTAACAGTTTTTCGAACGCGATGTTCAGCCAGCTGAGCGAAAACAGCATGCCGAACGCGAGCAGCACGGCAACGGCGCACCATTTTGCCGCGGCGCGGGGCGGCATCTTTACGGGCAGGGCCTGCCTTAAAGGCCGCCGGGTGAGCTTAGTAACCGCAAACAGCGCGACGGTTATCGCCACGGGCGAGACGATGTAATTGAGGTAGATATAGGCGTCGCCGCCGTTTTTATCGAAGCCGGTGTAGACCGACGCCAGCGAAAAGATGAAGGCGAGCGCGATATACACGACGACCGCCCCGCTGAATGCCAGCCCGCCGTACTGCGCGCCGGTGAATTTTTTATCCGTCATGCCACGATTATACAATAAACGGGCTTTTAAGTAAATTATTTGTTTTACTTTTATCGCAAATAGTATTAAAATAAGCGTAAAGGACACACTTATGAGAACGGTAAACATAAAAACCATTTCGGACGCCGTTTACGCGGCGGCGATGAAGGCGGGCGTGGAGCTTACCTCCGCGTGCAGGCAGGCGCTGGAGAGCGCTTACCTTAAAGAGGACGAGGGCGCAGCCAGATTCGCGCTGGGCGAACTTATAAAAAACAGCGACGTGGCGCGCGAAAAGCAGATGCCCGTATGTCAGGATACCGGCATGGCGGTCGTGCTGCTGGAGATAGGAAACGAAGTTTTTTTGGAGGGCGCGCCGCTGAACGAGGCGGTGAACGACGGCGTGCGCCGGGCTTATAAAGACGGGTATTTCCGCAAGTCGGTATGCGATCCGATAACGCGCAAAAACACGGCGGACAACACCCCCGCCGCCATACATACGGAGATAGTCGCAGGCGACAAAATAAAGCTGACTTTCATGCCCAAGGGCTTCGGCAGCGAGAACATGTCGGCGCTGTATATGCTGAAACCCGCGCAGGGCGTCGAAGGCATAGTGGACGCGATAGTGAGCACCGTAAAGAACGCCGGCTCCCGCCCCTGCCCGCCCGTGTACGTGGGCGTGGGCATAGGCGGCACGTTCGACGGCTGCGCCTTTCTTGCAAAAAAGGCGCTCACGCGCGACGTTGGCACCCGCAGCCAAAGGGCGGACGTTGCCGCCATCGAAGAGCGCGCCCTCGAACGCATTAACGCGCTCGGCATAGGCTGCCAGGGTTTTCACGGCAGGGTAACGGCGCTGGGCGTAAGCTGCGAATGGGCGCCCACGCACATAGCCGGGCTGCCCGTGGCGGTGAACGTGCAGTGCCACTGCGTGCGCTGCGTAAAGGAGGAGATATGAAAAAGCTTGACCTCCCCTTGAGCAAAGAACGAATAAAAGAACTGCACGCGGGCGACAGCGTGCTGCTTTCCGGCACGATACTCACCGCGCGCGACTGCGCGCACAAACGGATGGCGGAATATCTTGCGGAGGGAAAAGAACTGCCCTTTGCGCTTAAAGGCGCGTTCGTATATTACGCCGGCCCCTGCCCGGCAAAGCCTGGCATGGCCTCGGGCAGCTGCGGTCCCACCACCTCCGCGCGCATGGACGCGTTCGCGCCCGGGCTGCTCGACCTCGGGCTGGGCGGCATGATAGGCAAGGGCGAGATGAGCGCCGAAGTGGCGGACGCGCTGGCGCGCAACACCGCCGTTTACTTTGCGGCGATAGGCGGCGCGGGGGCGCTTTACGGAAACGCAATCAAAAAGAGCGAGTGCATAGCCTTTGACGACCTGCTCTCCGAAGCCGTTTACAGGCTGGAAGTAGAAGATTTCCCCGCGGTGGTGGCAATGGACTGCCACGGCGGCAATATCTACCATTAAAATATTTGACAAAGCGTAAGCGGCAAACTATAATATTTTCAAGGTGCTTTTGCACCGTTAAAGGCGTTGACCGGGACAGACGCGTCAACACCCCCTTAAAGAGAGAGGCGCCCGCGGGCTGAAAGGCGCTTTACGGGGGCGGCGCGGTATTCCCCCGCGAGCCGGTCGGGCGAAAATTTAAGTAGCCCCTCCCGTGCGTTCCGCGTAAGAGAACCCGAATGAGGCGGCGAAAGCCGCAAAATCAGGTGGTACCGCGATAATTTCGCCCTGTGTCTGCACGGGGCTTTATTTTTTTATACGAGGAGTTATTATGGAAGAGATGAAGCCGGACATCGCCGGCATAAAAGCGGCCGTGGCGCTGCTGCTTGAAACGGAGCCGTCCGTCGAAGAGCTGCGCGCGGCAAAACTCAAATATCTGGGCAAGGGCGGCGAGATCCCCTCCCTTATGAAGCGGATGAAAGACCTGCCCGCAGACGAGCGCCCCGCATTCGGCAAGGAAGTGAACGAACTTCGCGGATGGGCGGAAGAGCGCTTTTCCGCCGCGGAAAAAAAGGTAAAAGCCGCCGAGATGCAGGCGCGCTACGAGCGCGAGCGCATAGACGTGACTCTGCCCGGAAAGACGCGCAAAAAGGGCGCTTACCACCCCGGCACGCTTATCGTGGACGAACTCGTTTCCGTGTTCGCGGGGATGGGCTTCGAGATTTACGAGGGGCGCGAGATAGAGACGGATTATTATAACTTTACCGCGCTGAACACGCCCAAAGACCACCCCGCGCGCGACATGCAGGACACCTTTTATCTGGGCGGCGACTTTTTGCTGCGCACGCAGACTTCCGCGGGGCAGGTGCACGTTATGGAAAACAAAAAGCCGCCCATAAAGATACTTTCGCCCGGAAAAGTTTACCGCCCCGACGACGACGCAACTCATTCGCCGATGTTCTCGCAGATGGAAGGGCTCGTGGTGGATAAGGGCATAACGCTGTGCGACCTTAAAGGCATGCTGGACGAATTTGCAAAAAAAGTTTTCGGCAGCGGAGTAAAGACTCGCCTACGCCCCTCCTTTTTCCCCTTTACCGAACCTTCGGTCGAGGTAGACGTAAGCTGCTTCGAATGCGGCGGAAAGGGCTGCAAACTGTGCAAGGGCACGGGCTGGATAGAAGTGCTCGGCGCAGGCATGGTGAACAGGGCCGTTCTGGAAAACTGCGGGATAGATCCCGACGAATACACGGGCTTTGCGTTCGGCATGGGCATAGAACGCATCGCGATGCTCAAATACGGCATAAACAACATGAAGCTGCTTTTCGAAGGCGACGTGCGCTTTTTGAAGCAGTTCAGGGCATGAGGAGGTCGGAATGAAGGCACCTTTAAGCTGGCTGAAAGATTACGTGGACATAGACGTTACCCCCGAAGAACTGCAGGAAAAACTGTTTTCCTGCGGGTTCGAGGTGGAAGAACTGATAGACGTGGGCAAAGATATCTCCGGCGTTTACGTGGGCGAAGTCACGGAATGCGAACCCGTCGAAGGCACGCACCTGCACGCGTGCAAGGTGGACTGCGGCGAAAGGGGCGTGTTCCGGATATGCTGCGGGGCGGACAACGTTGCAAAGGGCATAAAGGCGCCCGTGGCGCTGGACGGCGCCACCGTTTACGCCACGGCAAAGGACCACGTTACCGTGGAGGGCGTGACCACCATTAAAAAGGGCAAGCTGCGCGGCATCGTTTCCGAAGGCATGCTGTGTTCGGGCGCGGAGCTGGGAGTCAACGGCGACATGTTCGACGGCGGCGACTATAACGGACTGCTGCTTTTGCCCTCCTCGTGCAGGAACGGCGACGACGTAAAGCCGCTGCTCGGGCTGGACGATTTTATATTCGACATAAGCGTAACGGCGAACCGGCCCGACTGCCAGAGCATACTCGGCATCGCGCGCGAAGTGGCAGCGGTACTTAAAAAGCCGCTGAAACTGCCCGACTGCGGCTATAAAACGGTAAAGAGCGACAAAGAGATAAAAGTCAGCGTTACCGCACCCGAGCTCTGCCCGAGGTACATCGCCCGCTACGTCAAGGACATAAAGACGGGCCCCTCCCCCCTGTGGCTGCGGCGCAGGCTGGCGCTGTGCGGGCTGCGCTCCATAAACAACGTCGTGGACGTGACCAACTTCGTTCTGCTGGAGATGGGGCAGCCGATGCATGCGTTCGACCTGGACTCCGTAGAGGGCAGCGAGATAGTGGTAAGGCGCGCCAAAGACGGCGAAAAGATAACGACGCTGGACGGAAAGACGTTCACGCTTACGCACGACAACCTGGTCGTCTGCGACGGCGGCAGGCCCGCCGCGCTTGCGGGGATAATGGGCGGGCTGGATACGGAAATAAAGGACGGAACCCGGCAAGTGCTTTTGGAGGCAGCCAAATTTGCGCGCGACAGCGTGAGAAAGACTGCGCGCGCGCTCGGCCAGCACTCCGATTCCTCCGCAATATTCGAAAAGGGCACCAACGAATATACCGTCGAACGGGCAATGGAGCGCGCGCTGCACCTTATAGACGCGCTCGGCTGCGGCACCGTTACCGACGTGTGCCGCGACGTGAAGACGGAATTTTCGGACACGGCCGAAAAGCACATGACGGTCTGTCCCGAAAAGATAAACGCGCTGCTCGGGATAAAAGTGCCCGTATCGGAAATGACCGACATACTGCGGCGGCTGAACTTTGGCGTGGAGGCAAAGGGCGAAACGCTCGACCTTACCCTCCCCCGCTACCGCGACGACCTGTCCGCTTACCCCGACATAGCCGAAGAGATAATAAGGATGTACGGCTACGACAATATCGGCAGCACGTTCATGCCCACGGGCACGATAACCAACGGCGGTTACAGCGAGGAACAGCGCGCCGTGAACAGGCTTAAAGCGCTGCTCGTGGAAGAAGGGCTTTACGAAGTTTCGTGCTACTCCTTTTATTCGGAAAAAGACGTCGACGCGTTAAAGATACCCGCCGACGCGCCCGAAAGAAAGTTCATAAAGGTGCTTAACCCGATAAGCGAAGAGCTTTCAGTTATGCGCACCTTCCTTGCCCCCTCCATGGTAAACGTTATGCTGCGCAACTTAAAGCGCGGCAACTACGAGGGCGCGGCGTTCGAGCTTGCAAAAGTTTATATCGCGGACAAACTCCCGCTCGAGGACTTTCCCGAAGAGCGCCTGCATCTCGTTACGGGCAGCTGGGGCGACGGCGACTTTTTTGCAATGAAGGGCATATGCGAAAACATCGCCGACGGGCTGAACACGACCTTTGAATACGTTCCCGCACAAAAACCCTTCCTGCACCCCGGAAAGACAGCAGACATCTGCTGCGACGGCGAAAAGGTGGGCTACATCGGCTGCCTCGATCCCGCGATACTCGAAGAGATAGCCGCGGAAAGGCCGATGGTGCTTGCCGAATTCGACTACGAACTGCTTAAAGCGCACGCAAGACCGTTCAGATACGCCCCCTTGCCCGCATCTCCGGAAGCGCAGCGCGACCTTGCGCTGCTGGCCGACGAAGGCGTTACCTGCGGACAGATAGAAAAAGAGATAAAGTCCGCATGCAGATACGTGACCGAAGTAAAACTCTTCGACGTCTATTCGGGCAGCCAGATAGAGGCGGGCAAAAAGAGCATGGCGTTCACCGTCACCTTTACACCCAAAGAAGAAGCCCTTACGGGCGAACGCGTGGACGGGTTCGTAAAAAAGATACTCTCCAACCTGAAATTCAAGCTCGGCGTTACGTTGAGGTAACGCAGCAGAGCACGACAAAAACGTTTGCCGCCGTTTGCATCTTTAACCGCAAACGGCGGCGTTTTTATCTTAAATCAACAAAAATCGGTATATCGGAAGTACTATGCGTGATATAAAGTATTGATTTTTACCCGTTATCCAGCATAAGAACGGGCACGGAGGCATCGTACACGAACGGCGAAGCCGACAGCCCGCCGGGATAAACGCGGCAGGAGACGACGGCGCACAACACGCGGAAGGAAGGCCTCGACCTCCATTCCATCACGCAGGAAACCGAACATTCGGCGGAAAAACTTATTTTTATCGCAGGGCCGACAAGGGCGAGCGCACCGACTCGGGTGAACGAGCCGAGACGGACGACGGCACCCTCCGCCGCGCGCCCGGCATAATACCTTTCCGCAAGCGCCGATACGTTCGCGGCAAGCGCGCCCAGCGCGCACTCGTCGGCGGCAAGTTCCGCGTTTAACCCCTTGCAGCCGTCCTTAACCGCGCGCGTCACCGCGTCCGACACCGCCACCTTTGCCGCCGACTCTCTCGCCCTGCCCACCGCCGCCGTCGCACCGGCGGCAAAGAGCACAGCCGCGGCAACGGCCGCCGCGGCAAATAAGCTCCGCCGCAATCTATTCCTTTTCACGCAATATTTTATGCCGCGCAGCCGCCTTAAATGCGCGTTTCGGCGGCGCTGAGACATATGCTCTTTTTGCCGGCCTTAAAACAAAAAACACCGTAAAAAAGGCCGTTTTGGCGTGTTTTTACAGTGTTTATACCACACATAGTACTTGATTATTCTCGTTTTACTTGATTTTAAGCCCGTCGGAGAACGCTTTTCCGCATACGCCTCCGAGAGCGACGTACTCGTTGTTTACGGGATCGAAAGTTATCGGGGAGAATTTTGAAGGATCTATTTTACCGTTTTCGCCGAGCGCTTTTTCGTCGGCGGAGACGTTGACTATCTCGCCCGTCACCAAGCCGTCCTCTTCCTTTATCAGCCTGCATTCGAGCGCCATGGGAAGTTCTTCTATGACGGGAGCGTCCACGTACGCGCTCTTTACCGCATGAAAGCCCGCGCGGGCAAACTTGTCGGGAACGCCGTTGGCGGACACCACGCCCACGTAGTCGCACTGCGCGACGTGCGCGGCGTCCGCAACGTTTATCGTAAATGCGCCGCGTTCCATAATGTTGGCAAACGTTTTGTGTGACTTGTCCAGGCAGACGGATATGCGGCCCGTGTCGCTTATGCCGCCCCACGCGGCGTTCATCGCGTCCGGCGTGCCGTCTTTGCAGTAAGTGCCTATGACGAGCACGGGCATCGGATAGAGATAAGTTTTTGCACCGAAATTTTTTCTCATAAGGTTCCTCCCTGTCCGGCCTTTAAGGCCTTTACCTGATTATAAACATTTTTGCGCGGTTTGTAACGGCGGAACGCAAAATATGCCGAATGCGTTTGACTTTACCGCCCGACGCGCGCTATAATTGCGGCATGGACAACGTTATTCTTATAGGCATGCCCGCTTCGGGCAAGAGCACCGTGGGCGTCCTGCTCGCAAAAAAACTCGGCTACGGGTTCATAGACACCGACCTGCTGATACAAAAGCGCGAAGGCAAACTGCTGTGCGATATACTTAAAGAGCGCGGCGCGGAGGGCTTTATCGCCGCGGAGGAGCGCGTGAACGGCGAACTTGTTGCCGACAGGTGCGTGATAGCCACCGGCGGAAGCGTCGTTTACGGCGAAAAGGCGATGAAAAACCTGCGGTCGCTCGGCAAAACGGTGTATCTTAAAGCGGGCGCGGCAGAACTTGAAAGGCGCCTGCGCGGCGAGGATATCTTTGCGCGCGGCGTGGTGATGAAAAAGAAGGGCGAAACGCTTGCCGAACTACTCGGCGAACGCGCGCCGCTTTACGAAAAATATGCGGACGTAACGGTCTGCTGCGACGGAAAGTCGCTGGACGAAACGGCGGACGCCGTTGCGGCGGCGCTTAAAGAATAAAATATCCGCCGGCTTGCGCCGGCGGATGTGAATTTCGTGATCACTTATTGAGCTCGTCCTTGAAGCCTTTGCCGGGCTTGAACGAAGGCACCTTGCAGGCGGCTATGGTGATAGCTTCGCCCGTCTGAGGATTTTTGCCCGTTCTTTCGCCGCGTTCCTTGGCTTCGAACGTGCCGAAACCTACAAGCTGGAGCTTGTCGCCTTCGGCGATTATCGCCTTGACGTTGGCGACGAATGCATCGAGAAATTTTTCGGCATCGCCCTTTTTAAGTCCGGTATCTTCGGCGAGCTTTGCCACGAATTCGCTTTTGTTCATACACTTTCCTCCATGAACTTATTTTATTCAAAGCGACTATATTATAACACGCCCCGCGATATATTGCAACTATATTAACATAATTTATAAAAATGTGTGGATAATCCGCAAAACGGCGCATATCGTGCCTTTACGGGGCGATTTCGGGCCGTTTTTGCGGCGAAAAAACGGGGGACGTTATCAACAGCGCCGCTTTTGCGATATTTTGTTGCGTTTGCGGACGCTTTTTGATTGACCGCCGCGGCAAAAAATAATATAATAGCCAAGTACGAGGCGTAGCGCAGATGGTAGCGCGCTTGGTTCGGGACCAAGAGGTCGTGGGTTCGAATCCCGTCGCCTCGACCAAAGGACGGCAAACGGTTTTCCGCTTGCCGTCCTTTTTTTCGTACGAGGGCAAAATTGCGTGCAATATGCACACGATTAAACATTTATGCATGGTTTATGCATAAAAGCGGCCCGCGCGGCGCTTTTTCTATAGTATTTATAATATAATCTTATGGCGACATATATAATTTTTTATGCATATTTATAAAAACTTGCGTTAAATTTTTTTGACAGCCTTGTGATTAAATGCTATTATATAATATATATCAAAACGGGCCGACGCAGTTTTCTGCGCGCCTTTATTGCGGAACTTTGCCGCAGCGTGCCCGTGTGCACGCCGGCGGTGAAAATATATGACAAGGAGCAGATTATGAAAAAAGTTCAACGTAAAAGATCGTTCTTTTTTCTCGCAACGTTGCTTACGCTTTGTTGCGCGCTGATCGTCTCCGTATTTACGGCTTGTAATAAGGACAAGGGCAAAGGCAACGCCCAGTCCGGCGACGAAGTCGGAACTTATTACTATGACTACGACGGCGATCAATCCCGCGAGTACACCCTGGTGCTTGCGGAAGAACTCAGGTTTACGTTCATGCCTGACAGCGGCGCCAACCGCATGGGTACTTACACCCTTGAAGACGGCAAACTCACGCTGACCGACGGCGAATGGACTCAGACCGCGGATTACGACGAAGAGAACGAAAGCATCTCGCTTACGTACGACAGCAAGCAGATGCAGTTTTTGCGCAAGACGCCGTACACGGTAACGTTCGACACCGACGGCGGCAGCGAAATAGCTCCCGTTACCGTAATAAAAGGCAGGACGGTCGCCAAGCCCGCAGATCCCTCGCGCGCCGACTTTGTGTTCGGCGGCTGGTTCGCGGACGAGGGTTACGCCTCATCCTTTGACAATCTGTTCGGCGTGATGCCCATAACCGCAAACACGACGCTGCACGCGCTGTGGATATCCGATCCCGCGGACATACCCGAATACACCGTTAGCTTCGACCTCGGTTACGAAGGGGCGGAAAAGCTTGCCGACAGAGAGACCACGGGCGGCAAACTTTACAACGCGCCCGTGCCCGAAAGAGAGGGCTACACCTTTGAAGGCTGGCAGATAAGCATGGAAAACACCGCCGACCGCCTGACCTGCGCGTTCGAAGCGCCCAAAGCAAACGGCGAGGGCGGCACGGTGTTCGAAGCCGACACCACGCTGTTTGCGCTCTGGCACGACGACGACGCGACGCTTGCGGCCGCGCCCGAAGTTTCGGTCACTTCCGAAAGCATCACCCGCGGCACCGTGGACGGCGCGACCGGTTACACCATATCGATAACCACGCCCGACGGCACCAAGCCTTACGACAATACGGGCATGACCACCGCGTCCATGTCGCTTGCCACACTGTTCAAGGAATACGGCATAGGCGTTTATAAATTCGAAGTTACGGCGACCGGCGGCGCCGCTCCCGTTTCCGAAACGGCGGTGCGCTACTTTACTTACGGCGCCCTTGACAGAGTGGCGCACGTACGCGTGACGGCAAACGACGTGCTCTATTTCAGCGCGGTGGACGGCGCGGAAAAATACACCATAAGCGTGGACTGCGGCAACCCGCTGCACAACCACTCGGCGTTCGACAACGGCACCTCGCAGCGTTTCAACTTTTCCAACTGCGACATGCAGGAGGGCGGCATAAAGTTCGTTATAAAGGCCTCGGCAAGCGGCTTTGCGGCCTCTTCCACCACGTTCGTGTTCGAGCGCAATCTGGGCAAGGCGACGAACCTTGAGATAAACGACGACGTCGCGACGTGGGACGCAGTCGAAGGCGCGGCTTATTACGACGTTACGCTCAACGGCGAAACGTTCAGCACCACCGCCACCACCCTTTCGCTTAAAACCATGCCCGCAGGCGATTACGACGTTGCCGTGACGCCCGTGGCAAGGGGCTACAATTCGCCCGCGGCGAGCAAAGTAAGCTACGAAAAGACGGCGCCCGCCATCCCCGCGGATATACGGCTCGTGAACGGCACGCTCAGCTGGACGGCGGAGAGCGGCGCCAGATACGAAATAGTTTACGGCAACAGGTCTGCCGAAGTAAAGGAAGGCGAGAGCAGCATAGACCTTGGCACTCTCTCCGGCCTTACCTGGACGGCGGAAGAAGAATACACCGTGCAGCTGCGCGTCACCAAGGGCGGCGAGCAGGCGCTTTCGGACGAGTTCACGTTCGTGAACGACGCGCTCGATCCCACACTTTTGTATAACGACGGCACGCTGAGCTGGAAGCCCGTAAAGGGCGCCGTGGAATACAGGGTAACGGTGAACGGAACCCGCGTTGCCACGATAACCGACGGCTCGACGAGCTATTCTTTCGACAGCCTTGCAAAGAAGGGCGCGAACGTTATGGAAGTGACGTTCGTCGACGACGAGAACGTTGAATCGGCGCCCGCCACTTTGGAAGTTTACGCACATTCGGTGACCTTCAACAGCGAAGGCAACCGCACGAGCACCGTTTACAAGGCGGTCGGCGACGCGCTGAACGCACCCGCCGCCAACGTTAAAGTGGGCCACGACTTTGCGGCGTGGTACAACACCCCCACCGGCCCGGAGAGCAACGGCGCGGCCTATTCCGATCCGTTCTTTGCCGGCCCCACCGACCTCGTGCTTTACGCTTACTACGAGCCGAGCGACTACGAGCTCGTTTATGCGGGCGAAGACCTCGGCGACCTTACCGGCGCGACGGTAACATTCGGCGAAAGCTTTAAGCTGGACGTGCCCGAAACGACGGACGGCACGCGCGTGTTCGGCGGATGGTTCAGCTCGCCCTACGGACAGGGCAGGCAGCTTACGGACGCCGCGGGCAACTCCGTTACTACGTGGAACGATCCCACCGACGGCGTAAAGGTATATGCGTACTGGATAGAGAACGCGCTGGAATACACCATGGTGAACGGCACCTATGTTGTGAGCGCGGGCAGCCGCATAAACGCGACCAACTCCATAACGATACCCGCTTACTACAACGGCACGGCGGTGACGCAGCTTAGCGCGAACGCCTTTAACGGCTGCTCCACCCTTACTTCGATAAACGTTCCCGACACGATGCAGTACATACCCGTGGGCGCGTTTGACGAATGCACGAACCTGCAGGCAGTCAACGTTTACGACGCAGGCGCAGGCGCGAACGCGCGCTACTCCTCCGACAGCGGCGTGCTTTACGACAGCGGCTCCGTGGACGAGCGCCACGGCATGCGCCCGCAGTTCATACCCTCCACGATAAGCGGCACGTTCACCGTTCCCGACGGCGTGGACGTTATCCCCCGCGAGGCGTTCAAGAACAGTAGCATCTCGAGAGTGATAATACCCGACAGCGTGACCGCCATCGAGGAAGAGGCCTTTGCAAACTGCATCAACCTCACCTCGGTAGTGTTCGTGAACCCCGAACTTACGAGCGGCTCGCTTTCGGTGGGCAGCAGGGCGTTCATGAACTGCGGCTCGCTCACCACGATAACCTTCCCCGCAAGGCTCTCTTCGCTGGCGACCGACAAACTCGGCACCGACGACATCTCTTACGGCTTTGACGATATGACGAGCTACTCCAACGACGCGTTCCTGCAGTATTGGGACGGTCTTCCCTCAGGCGTCGACGACCAATACGTACGGCTGACCGCCGTGAACGTTACGCCCGGCGGCAAGTATTACAGCTCGATAGACGGCATAGTTTATAACGCAAGCGGCACCGAGCTGATATACGTGCCTGCATATTACGATTTCGCCGGCTTCGAGATCCCCGCCACCGTAACTAAGATAGGCAAGAGCGCGTTCGTCAATACCGGCATCGACATAACGCTTACCGTTCCGACGAACGTTACTTTCATAGACGAATTTGCGTTTGCGGGAAACAGCAGCCTTGAAACGGTGATATTCGAAGGCGACACTCTTGCCCCCGAAGTTACGATAGGCGATTACGCGTTCTACGACTGCTACAGCCTTTCGACGCTTACGTTCGAAGAGGGCAGCAACGTCGTATCGATAGGCAACGGCGCGTTCATGGATTCCGAGTACCTTGGCGACGACTACTATGGCACAGCGGTTTCCATCCCCTCCACCGTAACGTGGATAGGCGACGAAGCGTTTGCTTACAGCGACGGTTTCGATTCAGAATACAGCAAAAAAGACTTCACGATAACGTTTGCCGAAGGCGGCACGACGCTCGAATTCGGCAGGAACGTTTTCCGCGGCCTCGAAATAGCGGAACTCACCCTGCCCGGATACGTAAAGATAACCTCCTCCTTCTTTGACAATCTTATCGCGGAAACGATAAACGTTTCCACCGACACGATAAAGACCATAGGCGACGGCATCTACTTTATAGTAAACGGACAGCCGGACACCCTTGTAAAATATCAGGGAGAAGGCGGTGAATTTACCGTTGAAGAGGGCACAAAACACATTGCGGCGGGCGTGTTCAGAAACAACGAAGACGTCACCGCGGTCACCATACCCGCTTCGGTGACTTCGATAGGCGAGAGCGCGTTCCGCGGCAGCAGCCTCGAGTCCGTTACGTTCTCCGGCACGAGCAGCGAAACGCTTACGATAGGCGATTACGCCTTTAACATGGAAGGCGCTTACGGCTGCGACCTTTCCGCCATAACTCTCCCCGACAGACCGATAGTGATAGGCGCTTACGCGTTTGCGGAAAACAGCGCCCTTGAAACGCTCGACCTCGGCGGGACGACGGTGATAGGCGATTATGCATTCTACGAGACCGGCTACTACGACGATTGGGATTATATAGCTTATCTCAGCGTGGAAATCCCCGCTTCGGTGACTTCGATAGGCGAGAGCGCGTTCGAAGGCGGTTCCTGGTCCGACGATCCCAAGATAAACAACATCACCCTTGCAGACGGTTCTAAGCTGCAAACGATAGGCGCGCGCGCGTTCGCTTATTCGCTGCTCACCTCGTTCGAGGTGCCCGCAACGGTGACGAGCATAGGCGCGGGAGCGTTTGCAAACTGCGAAAACCTTGACTCGTTAACGTTTGCCGAAGGCAGCGCGGCGGCGCCCGACCTCGTGTTCGGCGAACCGGTGATAGCTTCGACAGAGACTTACGAAGACAACAGGCCCACGGGCGAACAATATTCGGTGCTCTACGGCACGGGCGTTACGGAGATAAACTTCCCCGCAAGGCTTGTACAGATAGGCACGGGCGCGCTTTCGGAGATGAGCTATTACGACTGGGATACTTACGAAACGGTACCCACCCTTTCGGTAGCGTTTGCCGAAGGCAGCAAGCTGCATACGATAAATCCCTACGCCTTCTACAGCACGGGTGCCGAAGCGCTCGCCCTGCCCGCAGGCATAACGCTGGTAGGCAACAGCGCGTTCTACTCTTCGACGTTCGGCAGCATAACGTTTGCCAACGGCGGCGGCGTTGAGCTGACCGTTGAAGACGGCGCGTTCGTAAGCGCCTCGATGGCCACGCTCGCACTGCCCGACACGCTTGCAAAAATGAGCGTGAACGCGCTCCTTGACGGCATGAGCAAATCTACCGCCGACAACCTTACGGCAATAACCGTGGGCGAGGTGAAGGACGGCGTTGCAAGCGGCAGCGACGCGTTCGCCTCTTACGAAGGCGCGCTGTATTCGGCAGGATACAAAGACCTGATATTCGTTCCCGCGCAGATGCAGACGTTAAAAGTGCACGCCGATACCGAAACCATCGGCGCAGGCGCGGCATACGGACACAGCAAGCTCGAGTCGGTGACGTTCGAAACGAAGGCCGACAGCCTGCCCTCGCTGCTTTCGATAGGCGACGAAGCGTTCTTCGGGTGCAGCATGACGACGATAACGCTGCCCGACAGCGTAACGACGCTGGGCAACAACGTGTTCGGCTCGTGCGACGAGCTTACGCACATCGGCCTGCCCGCAAGCCTTGAACGTTTCAGCGCCTCGATGCTCGGCTGCGAGAACCTTACGAGCTTCAGCATAGAGGACGGCGAAAAGTTCAAGACGGACAAAGACATAGCAATACTCACCGCAGACGGCAAGACTCTGCTTTACTACCTGCCCACCGCCGCGGCAACGGAATACGCCGTGCCCGAGGGCGTTGAGGAGATAGAGGACAACGCGTTCAGCCGCGCCCTCAACCTTGAAAAGGTGAACATATCCTCCACCGTTACGAGGATAGGCGCAAACGCGTTCAGTTATTGCAGCAACCTTTCGGAAGTAAGCTTTGCTTCCGGCGGGCTCGATCCGCTGGTAATACAGAGCTACGCGTTCAACTCCACGTCGCTCACGCGCCTGGATCTGCCTGCGCGCATAGGTTCGATAGGCGATTACGCGTTCTACGACGTTGCCACCCTTGCAAACGTTACGTTCGGCGGCAGCGCGAGCAGGCTGGATTCGATAGGCGTTTCGGCATTCTCCAATACCTCGATATCCACCGTCATCCTGCCCGACAGCGTGCGCTCGGTGGCAGACAGGGCGTTTGCGAACTGCACGCTGCTTGAATCGGCAACGCTGAACGAAGGACTGCTCACTCTCGGCAACGAAGTGTTTGCCTTCGGCGACGATTATTCCGATCCCGCGGAGGTTGCGACCGAACTTACGACCGTGTCGCTGCCCTCCACCCTCAGCTCCGTCGGCAGCGGACTGTTCACGAACAGCAACAAGCTTACGATCGTTACGTTCGCGCCCAACAGCATAATAACCACTCTGCCGAGCGATACGTTCTCCGGATGCCTTTCGCTGGCTTCGATAACCATCCCGGCAAGCATGACGGAAATATCCGCAGGACTGTTCAGGGGGCTTGAGAGCCTTACCACCGTAACGTTCGAAGACGGCAGCAACTGCGCCGTTATAGGCAACAACGCGTTCGAAGGCTCCGGCCTGCAGTCGATAACCTTCCCTTCGTCGGTGATGACGATCGGCACTTCCGCATTCGCAAACACCGACCTTTCGGAAGTTACTATCCCCAGGACGGTGACGAGCATAGGCGCAAACGCGTTCAGCGGATGCAGCAAGCTTGCCATTGCAAGGGTAGAGGCGCTGATAACTTCGCTCAGCAACTACGTATTCCAGAGCTGCCCCGAGCTGAAATCGATAACGCTGCCCTCCACACTCAGGGACGTATCCATCGCATGCTTCAACAACAGCAAAAACATACAGAGCATAAGCGTTGCCGCAGGTAACCCCTACCTTACGGTTGACGAAATGAGCGGAGCGCTGTATAATACCGATATGACGGAGATATACCTGCTGCCCGCAGTCACCGAGTTCGAGATACCCGCAACGCTGACGACGGACGAGGAAACTCTGCTTGCCGTGCTCAACAACTGCGCCACCCTTGAAACGGTGACCGTGGAAGAAGGCAACGCTGCATATGCAGACGCTTACGGCGTGCTGTATAACGCGGACGGCGACATACTGCTCGTTCCCGCAGGGCTCACCGAATACACGCTGCCCGCAAACAAGACGGCGCTTTCGGAAGAGGATCTCGAGCTGCTCAACGCGGCCTCCGCCCTTAAAACTGCCGAAGTCGAAGAGGGCAACACGGCGTTCAACGCTTCCAACGGCGTGCTCTACGACGCGGAATGGGCTCCCGTATTCGTGCCCGCAGGGCTCACCGATTACGTGATACCCGTCGAAGTGACCAAGCTCGACACGACGCTGTTTGCGCAGTCGAACATAGTTTCGGTAAGCTTTGAAGAAGGCAGAACGGCGGCGCTCGAGATAGGCGCGAACGCGTTCAGCGGCATAGCCACGCTCGAAAGCGCAACGCTGCCCGCAAACATAACGATAGGCACCGGCGCGTTTGCAAACGACGCAGCGCTTACAACGGTAACGCTCACCGCGGGCGCGGGCACGATAGGCGCAGACGCGTTCAGAAATTCGCCCGTCGTAAACTTCGACCTCGTGGAGGGCATAACCTACGTCGGCAACAACGCCTTCAACGGCACCGAGTTCACAAAGCTCACGCTGCCCTCGACGCTCACAACGCTTGAAACGGCTTCGCTTGCAGGCGCGGCGATAGAGGAATTCGTTATAAACTCTGCGAACTTCAAGTACGAAGAGGGCATGCTCACCAACGCCGACGGCACGGTAACTTATTACTATTCGCCCGAACTCTCTACGATGACGATAAAGGCAAACGAAACGGATCCGGCGATATTCGACCAGCTGAAAGAGCTGCCCTTCGTTTCGTACGTGGAAGTCGAAGAGGGCAATACAGCCTTCCAAAGCGCGTACGGCGCGGTTTACGACATGGATTGGAACCTGCTGTTCGTGCCTCCCGCAATGACCACGTGGACCATACCCAAGGAGATGACCTATATCGGCTTCGACGACGTTGACACCCTTGAAGAGGCCGATGCGCAGAGCCCGTTCTACGGCAGCAACATCACAACGATAGTTGCCGAAGCAGGCGGAACGGAAACGCTCACGATAGAAGGCTACTATATCAATGATGTAGACGATCGGTATGGCGTGACCGCATTCTTCGGCGCAGCAAACCTGACGAGCGTGACGCTCCCGACCGACAGGAATGTCATAATT
Source organism: uncultured Clostridia bacterium (assembly GCA_944341315.1). GTDB lineage: Bacteria > Bacillota > Clostridia > Christensenellales > Borkfalkiaceae > Coproplasma. Next base: position 22,567 of record CALVLW010000017.1, on the reverse strand, counting down.
GGCGATTTCGCATTTGCAAATGCCTACGGTAACGATATCACTATCGACTGCAGGAACATAACCTCTATCTACCTCGGTGAAAATGTGGTCGAAGTAGGCGACAGCGCATTCTATTATTGGGGTGAAGACTACTACTTCACGACAAACAACGAAGCGATCTACGTCTGGTTCGAAGAAGGCAACGAGCCTTCCGATTATAACTATTATTGGGATTACAACGTAAACGACGAGATCATCCATTACGGCGTAGCCTCCAATCCCGACGCGGAACCTTCCGCATAAAGTAAAGTCCGCTAAAGCGGCAATGACGGAAATTTATTGAACCAAAGTTTTTTCCAAGGCGGGGCGGCGCCGCCGCCCCGCCCGGGAAAAGACGAGGAGCCGAAATGAAAAACAACGAACAATTATTCAAGACTTATAAACGGCGAATGACTATATCCGCAGCCGTCGCTTCGGCATGCTACGGGCTTGCCATGGGCGGTTTTGCGGCGTTTTTGACGGCGCTGCTCTGCTGGCTGTTGAGCTTTAACCAATTCTGGGTGCCGCTCGTCGTGTGGGCGGGCGTTGCCGTGATAAGCGGCGTTATAGTCTACTTTGTAAAACTGCGCCCCTCGGATATGCAGATAGCGGGCAGGATAGACGGCATGGGCCTGGAAGAAAGGACCATCACGATGATGGGCCTCGAAGGTTCGGACTCTCCAATCGCCAACCTGCAGCGCGCCGACGCCGTAAAAAGGATATCCGGCGCCTCGCACGGCATGATAAAGTCCTCTTTCCCCATATTCTCGCTTGGTGCGACTTTGAGCGCGGGGCAGACCGTTGCCACGGGCATCGGACTGTGCGCGGCGGGGCTTGCAGGCGCGGGCATGATATTGGTACAGGGGCTTACGGGAGCGGGCATAATGCACGGCCCGGAGATCGTTGGCAGCGACAAGGATAAATTCGTTACGATAAGTTACGTCGTTGAAGAAGGCGGCTTTATCAACAGCGCAAGCGGCATAGGCGAAGAACAGGTGCTGCTTGTGGGCGAAAACGCCGAACCCGTTACCGCAGAGGCGGACGACGGCTGGGTATTCGTGCGCTGGAGCGACGGCAGCACCAATCCCGGGCGCAGCGACACAAACGTTACGGGCGACCTTATTTATACCGCCGTATTCGAAGAGATAGGCGGCGGAGCGGGCGGCGAAGGCGACGGCGACAAGATAGACGTTGACGCGGACGGCGATTACGACGAAAGCGCGCCCAAGCCCGACGAAAGCCAGGGCGGCGGCGAAGGCGACGGCGGCGACGGCGGCGAAGGCGACGGCAGCGGCGACAAGGGCGACGGCAACGGCAGCGGCCAGGGCGGCCAGGAAGGCGGCGGCAACGGCAGCGGCCAGGGCGACGGCGCAGGCGGCGGCTGGGGCGGAAGCAGCAACCAGGTCATCGACGGCGAGACCGAATATAAAGACGTGCTGCAGATGTATATCGAATCGCTTATGAAGCAGTACGAAAGCGGCGCAACGCTCACGCAGGCGCAGATGGAATTCATCGAATATTATCTCGGGATATTGTAACCCGTAACTAAATACTTAAGGATAACTTTGATATGATAACAGAACAGAGCATACAGCAATTCAGCAAACAGTGCGAAAACATCTTTGCGCAGATAAGGCGCGACGTGATAGGCCAGAACGAAGTCGTTGAAGGCACCGTTATCGCAATGATAGCGGGCGGCAACGTACTTCTGGAGGGCGTGCCCGGCGTAGGCAAGACGAGGCTCGTGCGAACGCTGGGAAGGGTATTTTCGATGCCCTTTTCGCGAATACAGTTCACCCCCGACCTGATGCCCGCAGACGTTACCGGTACCAACATAATAGTAAAGGACGACGCGGGCAACTCCACGTTCAGCTTTCAGCCCGGCCCCATATTCAGCAACATAATCCTTGCGGACGAAATAAACCGCGCCACGCCCAAAACGCAGTCGGCGCTGCTGGAAGCGATGCAGGAGCACACGGTAACGGTAATGGGCGTTTCCAGAAAGATGCCCGAACCTTTCTTCGTGCTTGCAACGCAGAACCCCGTGGAACAGGACGGCACCTACCCCCTCCCCGAAGCGCAGATGGACCGCTTTATGTTCAAACTGCTCGTTCCCAACCCCAGCCTTAAAGAGCTGATCGCCATAGTCGACATGACTCAGAAGACCATGGCGGAAGTCGCGGCGCCCGCGTGCAACGGCGAAGAGCTGCTTGCAATGAGGCGCACGGCAAACCAGATACCCGTTGCCGACGAGGTGATGAAGTACGCGATGACGCTGTGCTCCGCCACCCACCCCGACAGCGAATGCGCGAGCGAGGCGGCAAAGAAATACGTGCGCCTGGGCGCCAGCCCCCGCGCGGGACAGTCGCTTATTTCGGCGGCAAAGGTAATGGCGCTTATGAAGGGGCGCTACAACGTGGCGTTCAGCGACCTGAACGAACTTGCCTACCCCGTTCTGCGCCATAGGATGAAGATGAACTTCGAAGCCATTGCGGAGCGCGTTTCGCCCGACGACGTCATCACGATGATGATAGCCGAAGTAAGCAAGAGGTTCGGCATAAGCACCAAAAAGCCTGCGGGCGAAAAGATAGAGACGCAGCCCGAAATAAACGAAGCAGCGGCTGCGGACACGGCGGCGGAGAGCGCCGCGGAAGAAAACAAGGCGGAGGAAAAACCCGCCGAAAAGAAAAAAAAGCGCCTGTTCGGTAAAAAATAATGAGTGTTTCTTACTTAAACGATGATTTTTTCAGTCGTTTAGAGACGTGTGCGCTCAACCTGCGGCGCGACCTTGCGGGCTTTTTCGGCGGCAAGCATCTGGTAAAGACTTACGGCCAGACCGTGGAATTTGCCGACTACCGCGAATATATGCTCGGCGACGACATACGCCGCATAGACTGGAACCTGTTCAGCCGCTTCGAAAAATATTTCCTTAAACTGTTTACCGACGAAAGGCAGATGCACACGCAGATATTTTTGGACTGCTCCGCCTCCATGGGAAAGGTTTCGCAGCAGAAGGCGGCGTACGCTACGGCTTTTGCCGCGGCGCTCGGCTTTTTGTCGGTGCACAACATGGACAAACTTTCCATGCGGCTGATACACGGCGACAAGGCCGAAGATCCGTTCGGACTGATAGTCGGCAAAACGCCGTTTTTCCGCGCGGTGAGCAGTCTTAACGACATAAAATTCGACGAAGACGCCGACCTTGAAAGGGCGATAACGGGCACCGACGTTTCCAACGGCAACGGGCTGAGCGTTATCGTTTCGGACTTCTTTACGGAGAGCAACTGGAAAAAGGCGGTCGATTACCTCTGTTATAAAAAGAGGCAGGTGTTCCTTATACAGATAATGTCGCCCGAAGAGCGCGATCCCTCCTATTCGGGGCGCGTGAATCTGGTGGACAGCGAGGCGCGCGACGCGCTTGACGAAAGGAACATGAAACTGCGCATAACGCGCGGCATGCAGCAGGCATACGAAGAGGCGCTGCACGATTATATCGAAGATATGAGCTCTTTCTGCGCTTCGCGCGGGGCGGGCTTTATTTCCGTGAGCTCCGACAAGCCGATCGAAAAAGTTATATTCGGCGAACTAATCAGAACCGGTATCATAGAATGACTTTATTACTTCCTTTGGGGCTTTTGGGCCTGATATCGCTTGCGTTGCTGGTCCTCATATACGTTTTGCGCCCCAACTATCAGAACAGGCTGGTTTCCACCACGTTCGTGTGGAAACTGAGCATGAAATACAGAAGAAAGCGCCTGCCCGTAAGCAGGCTGAGGAACCTGCTGATCCTGCTTTGCCAGATCCTGCTGCTCGTCAGCCTTGCGCTGATGATGGCGCAGCCCGCGGTCCCCGTGACTACGGGCACTTCCGACAACGAAAAAATAGCCATAGTGGACGCTTCCGCCAGCATGATGGTCGCCTCGAAAAACGAAACGCGCTATCAGCGCGCGCTTGCCAGGCTGAACGAACTTGCGGAGGACACGCTTGCGTTGGACGACGGGATACTCTCCATAATAGTTGCGGGCAACGAGGCTTACTATGCGCAGACGGGGCTTACGAATGCCGACGCCGACGACCTGCCCGTTATTATGGAAGAGCTTGCGGACGCCTGCGAATACGGCTCCGCCGACATAGACGGCGCGGCGGAACTTGCGGAGCAGCTGTTGCAGCGCAATTCCCGCGCGGAAGTCATATATTACACCGCCACCACCCACTCCGGCCCCGGCACGTTCACCGTTGAAAACGTCGCCTCGGACGACGACTGGAACGCGGCGGTGCTCGGCGTGGAGGCAGTGCTTTCGGACACCAACACCTATACGTTCAACATAGACGTGGGCTGCTTCGGTTATACGAAGCAGATGAACATATACTGCGAACTGCTGAACCCCAACGGCAAGGCCGGCAGCTATACCGCCGTCATACCCGAATATTTCAGCGACAACGCAGGGCAGGACAGAAAGACCATAGAGGTGCCTTACAGCAGGTTCTCCGGCATAAGCGAGGCGGTATATTCCTTTGAATCGCTGACCGTGCGCCTGGAAGAGGACGATTCCTTTAAGCAGGACAACAGCTTTTACGTATTCGGCGGGACCAAGCCCGTGCTCAACGTGCAGTATTCCACGAGCGAATCGGACGTTTTCTACCGCAGCGCCGTGCTTGCCGCACGCGAAAAGATGCCCTGGTGGGACATACGGCTCGAACTCGTGAACGATCCCGCGGACGCCGCCACAGAGGGCTTCGACCTTTACATATACGAAGGCACCATGCCCGACAGGATCCCCAAGGACGGCGTAGTGCTCCTTTCCAATCCCTCCACCGCTCCCGCGGACGCGGGATTCGAGATATCGGACAGCGTTACGCAGGTGCCCGTGGATACGCCCATACGCGTGGAGACCGCGCACCCGCTTACCGAGGGCATGGAGGGCTTCCCCATGCAGGCGATGATGTACCGCTCCGTGACCTCCGCGCCGGGATACACCGAGCTGCTGTCCCTGGACGGCAGGCCCGTGCTGCTGACCAAAAACGACGCCGACGCAAAGATAGTGCTGCTTACGCTCAGCCTAAACTACTCCGACTTTGCGTTCGTGCCGCTCAGCATGATGATATACAACATGTTCGGCTATTACTTCCCTCCCACGCTGGAAAAGAACGCCTACGCCGTCGGCGAGACGATAACCATAAACTCGCGCGGAGACGGACTTAGCATAAAGACTCCCGACGGCAACGAGGCGGTCGATTACGACGAAACGCCCGTTACGATGACTGCCGTGACGCCCGGAGATTACGAAGTTACGCAGTCGGGGATGTCGGGAACGATAACCGACAGATTCTACGTTTACATACCCAACGACGAGAGCGCGATAACCCGCGTGGCGGACGCCCTGCCGGAGATATACGCCGACGAAACCAACGACGACGGTTACGACGACCTTATACTGTGGTTTGCGATAGCCGCGATAGTGCTGTTTGCCGCAGAATGGCTGCTGCATTCGCGCGAAAACTTGTAACGGGAGCACTTAACGGATGTCAGATTTTTTAATACACTTCAATAACCCGTGGCTGCTGTTCGTGCTCGTGCCGCTGCTGCTGATCACGGTGATACCCTTTCTGCTTATACCGAAAAAGTTCCGGAACACGCGCAACCGCGTTATTTCGGTCACGCTGCACTGCCTGGTATCGGTGATGCTTGCCTGCCTGCTTGCGGGAATATACTTCACCTTTACCGTCCCCAACCGCGACAACGAGATAATGATAGTCGTGGACGCCTCGGACAGCAACGAGGAGCAGCGCGCGGAAAAGGAAGCTTACGTTCAGACGATACTCGGGCTGTGCGACGAAAAATACAAGGCGGGCATAGTCACATTCGGATACGACGCGGTGTACGCCGCCCCCCTCTCCTTTGACACGGACGAGGTATTCAGAACTTACCTTACGGCGCCGCTGCCCGACGTGAGCGCGACCAACATCGCGGGGGCGCTGGAATTTGCCGCCGACAAATTCAACGATCCCGCCAACGCCAAGATAGTGCTGCTTTCCGACGGGTTCGAGACCGACCGCGAGGCCGCCGACATGGCTAAACTCGTCGCCTCGACGGGCGTAAAGATTGACACTGTGAACTTTAAGGACGCCGAACACGGCGAGATCCAGCTGACCGCGGCGGAGATGCCCAAAAACAGGATAACGCTCAACCGCGAAACCAAACTGCAGCTCACCATAGAGAGTTCCGTGCCCGAAGACACGAACGTTACCCTTACCGTTTACGACAACAACGCCGAGGCTTCGGTAACTTCGCTGCTGATAAAGCAGGGCGAACAGACTATCGAAGTGCCGCACACGTTTTCGGCGCCCGGCGACCACGACGTGATATTTTCGCTCGTGTGTCCGGAAACTTCGGACTACGTTACCGAAAACAACGTCTATCAGGCGCATCTCGAAATAGTGGTGCCCGAATCGGTGCTGATACTCGAAAACATTGCGGGCGAGGCCACGGCGGTGCTGCCGCTGCTGCCCGCCACCTACACCGTGCGCGACATAATAAACGTTAACACCCAGGCGGCACTGCTGCCCGCCACGGCAAAGGAGCTGTGCGAATACGACCAGGTGATGCTGTGCAATATCGCCGGCAGCGACCTTTCCGAAGAATTTTTGCAGGCGCTTTACAGTTACGTTTACGACATGGGCGGAAGCCTGTTCACTTACGGCGGCGAAAATACCGAGGTCGCCGCGGACGGCACGCCTATACCGCACGCCTACAACCGCAACGACACCTCGCTTTTGAGGGAGATGCTGCCCGTAGAGGCCGTGGACGACTACGTCCCCCCTTCGGCGGTGATGATGGTCATAGACAGCTCCGGTTCGATGAGCGGCAAGTATAAGGCCGCGCTCGAGGGCGCGGAGGCCGTGCTCGACGCGCTGTACGAATCCAACCGTTACAGCTACTGCGGCGTTACGACATTCTCCGTAAGCTCGCAGGAGCAGATGCGCATATTGCCCGTTTCGCAGCGGGAGACGATACGCCAGGCCATAGACGAGCTGCTGCACTTCGGCGACGACAGCACCTCGGACGCGGCGGGCGGCACGGTGTTTTCGCAGGCGATATTCTTTGCGGGCATAGCGCTGGGCGCCGTGGACGTGCCCATAAAGCACATGATACTTATAACCGACGGCAAGCCGGACGATCCCCTCGACAAGCCTTCCGACGGCAGCGATTATTACTACGGCCAGTATATAGAGGCCAACAGGAAAAACGGCATAACGCTTTCCGTTATGGCCATCGACGCGGAAAGCAGCGACAAGGAAGACATGAAAAGGGCGGCCGAGGAATACGGCGGCGGCCACTTTTACGACATAACGGACAGCGCGGACGACCTTGCGGACATAGGCCTGACGCTCCAGCAGGACCTTTCCGCCGTGAACGTGGAAGCCATACGCGAGGACATATCGTTCAGCCCGGAGATATCCGGCCTCGACAGCCCGATATTCGACGGCATAACCAGCCCCGGCGAGGGCATGGCGATGCTGCCCGAACTTAAAGGTTACTACGGCACGAAAGCCAAAGACGGCGCCGAAGTCTACCTTACCTATCAGTACGTTCCCATATACGCCGAATGGCAGTTCGGCGCGGGCAAGGTGGGCAGCTTTATGAGCGACATAGGCGGCAAATGGTCGTCCGAATTCATAAGCCAACCCAACGGCAGCAAGCTGCTGACGAACATATTCACCAATCTTGCTCCGCTTGCCGCCCCAGAGCCGGACGTGCTGGAATTCGTTATAAAGAGCAGCGGCAAGAACTACACGAACAGGATAGACGTATATACCGACCTTGCCGAGGGCGAGAGCGTGCGCGTGACTGTCAGATACAGCTCGCTGAACAGCTCGTCCAACATAAACGGCGACTACGCCGCCGCAATGCAGTATTACGGCGCGGCGGGAAAACAGCTGACACCCACCGGCAGAGGCACGAGCTTTGACTTTGACATAAAGTTTACGGGGCTTTACGACATAATAATCGAAAAGGTGGACGCCTACGGCAACGTGCTGGCGGACGTAAGTTCGACGAGGACTTTCTCTTACTCGTCGGAATACGACGGCATACGCGACGACGCCGTTGCGGAACAGCTGCTTGCGGACATAGCGGCCGGCGGGAACGGCGTCGTGCAGACCGATCCCGTGGATACGATAAGTTCGTTCGAGCTTACGCTGGACGTTACTTACGATCCCGCGCTCGTGCTGCTGATACTTTCCGCCGTGCTCTTCCTGCTTGACGTTGCAGTGCGCAAGTTCAAGTTCAAGTGGCTGCACGAGATAATAAGAGATAAAAAGGCAATGCGCGAACAGGGAAGCTCCGCCGCGCAGCAAGGAGGATTGACCGACTGATGCCACACAAAGCAAACAGAATATTCAGGGCGCTGAGGGCGATGGCGGCGATGATTTTGGTGCTGTGCTTTCTGGCAGTCCTGCCCGCCTGCGGCGAGCAGCGCCTTGCCACCCCCACGGGACTGAACGTGAACCAGCTCGACCTTTCGCTGAGCTGGAACGGCGTAAAGGACGCAGCGTACTACACCGTCCGCATCCGCGGAGAGACTAACGACGATATCCTTTCGAGCGAGAGCAGCTATAAGCTGGACAGGCTTCCGGAAGGCAGCTACACCATTTCCGTGCGCGCGCACGCGGGCTCGGCCGCGGGACTTTCCGATTCCCGCTGGTCGCAGTCGATAAAATTCGAACGCCCGCACGAGCCGGGGATGACATTCAGCCTTATCGACAGCAACACCGCTTTCGAGATCACGGGACAGGGCACGGCAAGCGGCGACATAGTCATACCGGACACGTACCGCGGACTGCCCGTTACTTCCATAGGCGCCAACGCCTTTATGGGCAGCGTTACTTCCGGCTCCACCGTTACTTCGGTGACGTTCGGCAGCAACGTGAAAAACATAGGCGATTACGCCTTTGCAAACTGCACCAAACTTACCAGACTTACGCTGCCCGAAGGGCTGGAAAGCATAGGCGATTACGCCTTTCAGCTGTGCAGCGGCATATCGGGAACGGTGGCCATACCGGACAGCGTGACGCACGTAGGGCAATACGCCTTTCAGAACTGCCGGATGACGTCGCTGAACATAGGTTCGGGGCTTACGGAAATAAGCGCGCACGCCTTTGACGGCTGCTCCGCGCTGACCTCGGCAGAGCTCCCCGCTAACGTGACCGCAATAGGCGAAAGCGCGTTTGCCAAGTGCACCTCGCTCAGAGAGGTGTCTACGGGCGCGAACGTTACCACGATAGGCGCTCAGGCGTTTTCCGGCTGCACCGCGCTGGAAAAGCTGACTCTGGGCGAACGCACGCAGACGATCGGCAGCCAGGCGTTTTACGGCTGCACGAAGCTTGCGAACGCCGAAATGCCCTCCTCCCTTACCGAGATAGGCAGCGGCGCATTTTACGGCTGCACGGCGCTTACAGGGTTCGTGATGGGCGAAAACGTTGCAAAGATAGGAGCGAACGCCTTTACCGGTTCGGGAATGTGGACGGCGGATGCCGACAACAACGTTTACGCCGGAAACTGGCTTTTGGGCGTGGACGCCTCGAAGGAAAACGCGGCGATATCTGCCCCGCGCGAAGGCACGGTGGGCATTGCCGATTCGGCCTACGAAGGGCTTACGTTCACGCGGACGATGCAGCTGCCCGACAGCGTTAAGTATATAGGCGAAGACGCGTTTGCGGACACCACCGCCACTTCCGTTGCATTGGGCAGCGGCGCGGAGGTGATTTACGACGGCGCGTTTGAAAATTCCGGCGTAAAGACGATAGTGCTCGGCGCCGTGGACTCCGGCGCGGCGGGCAATCTTGGCGAAAGTTCGCTGCGCGACATCGGCGAAAGGGCGTTTTACGGCTGCGAACAGCTTACGTCGATAACCGTTCCCTCCACCGTGGAGCGCATAGGTTACAACGCCTTCCGCAACTCGGGCATGTGGCTGACCTCGCAGGCGGCGATATACGCCGGCGACTGGCTGGTTGGCTACAACGCGAGCGGCAGCACCTCCGTGAACCTTACGCAGGGCACGGTGGGCATTGCGGATTACACCTTTATATACAAATCCGAGATAATGTCGGTACAGCTGCCCGAAACGGTGGAGCACATAGGACGCGGCGCGTTTTACGATTGCTCCAACCTGTTCACGGTTAACCTGCCAGAGGGGCTGGAAGAGATACCCGACTACGCCTTTTACGGCTGCACTTACCTGCAGCTGCCCGAACTGCCCTCCACCCTTAAAAGGATAGGGACGAGCGCGTTTTACGGCTGCGCGCTCGGCAATCAGATAAACGACACCGACACGGAGGACATCCTCGAGATACCCGAAAGCGTTACGGAAATAGGCACGCGCGCGTTCTTCGGATGCGGCTACACCTACGAAGATCCCGACGCCACCGGCGACGAGGCAGACAGGATAAAGAACGGCGGCATAGACGCCGTGATAATAGGCGACAACGTTACCACGATAGGCGACTTTGCCTTTTACGGCATGGCGTCGCTGAAACAGGTCACGATAGGCGCCAAGGTGGAACGCATAGGCGAAAAGACTTTTTATAACTGCAAAGAGCTTACCACGGTGACGTTCGGCAACTCGATAAAGAGCATCGGGCCGCGCGCGTTTTACGGCTGCTCCTCGCTGAGGGCCGCCGTTCTCCCCCCTTCGGTGACGGAGATAGGCGATTACGCGTTCTATAAATGCACGTCCCTTGCCGAGGCCGACCTCGGCAGCGCTAAGAGCATCGGCACCTCCGCATTCCTGGGCTGCACCTCGCTTTCCGCGCTTACGCTGCCGGCGGAGCTTGAAAGCATAGGCGCGCAGGCGTTCAGGAACTGCTCCTCGCTGACGAGCCTTACGATAGGCGAGAACGTTGCAGATATAGGCGCGCACGCGTTTTACGGCTGCACGAAACTTTCGCTGTACGCCGCCGCGGAAGAGCCCGCAGAGGGATGGAACAAGTGGTGGAATTCTTCGTACCGCGCCGTCGTATGGGGCTGCGAGCTGTCCGAAGAGGGCTGGCTTACGGCGTTTGAAGCGGGCGACGGGCGCATAACCGACCTGAGCGCCACGGTAACGCTCTCCGCGCCCGTGCGCGAAGGTTACGTATTCAAAGGATTTGCGACCAAAAAGGACGGCGAGGTCGTTTACACCCTTGCCACTGTCGCGACGGCACCCGCCGGCACCATGCTTTACGCGGTGTGGGCTGCGGAATAACTTAAAGAAAAAATACGGCGTTAAGCCGAAAAAGAATATCAAAAGGTGGTTTTATGAAAAAAGCATTATTGGCGGGCCTGTGCTCGCTGGCGGCCGTTGCCGGTTCGCTTGCGATCGTTTCCGCCTGCTCCAAGGGCAACGTCAGCGAACTGTCGTTCGATCCGAACAACATGCCGCAGATCAACTTCGTGCAGGGCAACGATCTGAACCTTTCGGGCGCGAGACTCATTGCCGACGGCTCGATCGTGGGAATGGATTCCGACGACGTGCAGATAACGGGTTACGACAAAAACAAACTCGGCGCGCAGACGCTTAAAGTGACCTACGGCGGCAAGACGATAGACTTCAACATAACCGTGGTGCCCCGTTTCCAGACGGCTGCCAAGCCCGTTTACTTCGTGGGCGACGAATTTGCGGACGCGGCGCCCGTTATAACGGTGTGGAACGACAACGGCACAAGCACGACTCTGTCCGGCGATTACAGCACGCTGACCGTGACCAATTTCAGCACGGCGACCGCAAACGAAAACCTCGAACTGCAGCTGACCTACACGAGCGGCGACGCCGCATACACGGGCAGTTTTGCGGTTGAGGTGTGCACCCCCGTCTATACCTTTACCCCTCCCTCCGACAGGGATTACGGCAGCCACGAGGGCGAACTCAATCTTTCGGGCTGCATGCTTACCGTAAGCAACGGCAAGGGATACAATCGCTATGCCGACATCTCGAAAGACGTTACGTTCGACGGCGTGGACTTTGACGCCGTGGACGAGGACAATCCCAGCGAAACGCAGACCGTTGAGGTGCTTTACAAAGGCAGGGACACGGGCAAGAGCTTCGATATCACGATGACTTACAGCGTGGTTTCGCAGATACTCGACTTTGCGGTGGACTGCCCCGCCCCCGACGAATGGGAAACGCCCTCCGACTGGGCGCCCGACGAGAGCATAGATTATCCCGTGATGTATATGCCCGACGGCGTGACCGACGAAGTGGGCGAAAAGGCGCTGGAACTGCTGCAGGAATATGAAAAACTGCCCCTTGCGGACAGGAACTATATTTCGCAGAGCGTGCTCGAAGACGTGGGGCGCGTGGGCGTAATATACGGTTATAACAAGTGGTTCGAAACTTATTACGGCGACGACGACCTGACCAACGCGGTAATAGTGGACAACAGCGGCTACGCCGTTTACGTAAGCGCCTCTGACGAAGCGCCCGGACAGGGCACCGTTACGGCCTATGAAAAGGCTGCCGAAAAGCTGCTGAACGCAAACGGCGCGGACAAAACGGTGAACGAACTTGAAAGGATAAGCGGCATTTTTGCCGGCGAGATAGTAAGGGACAAGCTGAGCGACACCAACGTTTATGCCGACGGCAACTCCCCCATGGACTCCATTTTCCGCTGGTACATTAAAGACCACGCCTATCTGCAGTCGATGGCAAAGACGCTCGGCGACGCCGTTGAAGCTTATAAGCTGCTTGCGGACATAACGACTCCCGCCGCGGACAAGCACACCGAATGGATGGGCGAGGATATGCGCAACACGCTTACCACCAACGCGGAGGACATAGAGTCGGCTTATAAGGCGCTGAAAAACATCTCCGACACGATGCTTTACGATCAGTCCATGCCCGTGGAAGACGACGCCGTGCCCGAAAACCCCTACATACCCTACGTTTTCATGGCGATAAACGGGTTTGCGGAAAAAGAAGATTATTTCGAGATACTCTACCGCTACTACTACTACCGCATGTTATACACGGCGGACCTGGGCGACGACGAGATAGAGGACTGCCAGTCCGCGATATCCAACCTTTCCTCGTTCTATCTCCCCACCCCCCTCAACGGGCTGCTGGAAAGCTTCCAGATGGCGGAACTGTATCGCCAGGTGCTTATACAGAACGCGGAGATGTTCATAGAAGACGGCACCGACTCGCTGAGCGAAGCCACGATATTCATGGTGCAGTTCAACGACGCGCAGAAGCTCCTGCAGGAATTCCTCGACACCTATATCGACACCGAAGTGCCCGACACCCTATACACCTACCTGTACATCAATCTCGGATTCGGTTCGGCTTATTCCACGCTCTACTACGGCGATTTCGGCTATACCGACCTGCTCGGCTCCGCCTCTTACGACGACACCGTGCTGGGCCTGTGGACGAAATATATCGACCTTTACCTTGCCTACCTCGAGGACGACACGCTGCTCGACAGCGCGAACAGCAACGAGGACGCCATAGCTTTCAGAAACGGCGTAAAGGAGATGTTCAACGCGTTTGCCGCGCTTGACGCCGCACAGCAGTATCGCTTTATAACGTCGCTCAACTATCTGTACGCCACCCCCTCCGACGCAACGGGCACGGGTTCGCCCGTAACGGCGCTCTTCCCCGACACGGAAGACGGCTCGCTCGGTTCGTTGTTCGCACAGTTCATATACACCTGCTATTACTCCGAATTCAACGAAAACTCCGGCGACGAGTTCGCCCCTTCGGAAGAGACTTTCAACTGGCTCATGCTTGCGATAGAGAGCTTTGCAAACGGCGACACGAACGCGTTCTGCTATTATATGGAGCTTGCAAACGAAGTATATGAAGGCAGCTGGGATAACTTTGAATGCACTAAGGAAAAGTTCGACGAACTGCTCGGCAGCGTTTACGAAAAGAACTTAGAGCTCTATCGGATGTTCGATAAGACGGGCGAAGGCGACGACGCAGTATTCGAATATAACGGCGAGATCACCGAAGAAGACGAGACGACGCTTGCCGAACTCGACAGGATACTTTACAACGCCGAAATGAGCCACAGCGCGCTGATGGACCTTGAGATGACCTATCTTGTATCGTTTGAGCAGGCGCGCAGGATAGTTGACGGGATAACCCCCGACAGCACGCTCGACAAGGCGCTGCACAACATGCGTTACAACGAAGACCTGCCCCTCTATCACAGATATTACGATCTCCTCGGCAACGCGAAAGTGTTCCTTGAAGAACTCGAGCTGACTTACGACGTGTATATGAGCGACGAGCTTGCGGGCATGCGCGACTTTATGAACGAGTATGCGGATTATTACTACCTTGCCACCGAGAAATACGTAAACTCCAAGGTGACCAATCCCACGGAACAGGTATTCTATATGTACTCCGGCTATGTTGAAGGCGATTCCGAGAGCAACAAGGCGCCCGAGCTTACGTCCGAATACGTTTCCGGCATGCTGACCAAACTCGTTGCGCTCGAGCTCGATCCGCTCACAGCGCTGCTCTCCATAGACGCCGACGCGATATTCTTTAACGGGCTGCAGCTCGGCATAGAGTTCACGCCCGCAGCCGAGGGCGAGGTTGCGCTCGACGATCTGATGATATCGCTTCAGAACGCATTCATAAGGTCGCTGACGTACAAGCTCGATCCCGACGCCGTGGCAGACGAAACGCAGACGACTGCCGAACTGTTCGTGGAGACTTACGAAAGCTACAAAGCGGATCTCGACAAGCTTTCCGCAGAGCGTAAAGAAGAGTTCGAGAGCTACTTCGAACCGCTGATGACGACCACCAAAGCCGCTTACGAAGAGGCCAAAGCCTCCATTGAAGAGAGCGGCTCCACCGACGACACCGAGCAGGACGCTCAGCAATAAAACCACCACATAAGGCACGCCCTCCGCGCGTAAGCGCGGAGGGCGTGTCGCCGTTTACGGCATCTGCATGCGCAGCGTTTTGTTTTATCAGACTTCTTCGATGCTGCCGAGAGTAAATTCGTAACGCGAACTTCCGCCGTTCGGATCGTATGCCCAAAGCACCGTTGTACCTACGGCAACGTATTCTTCCTCGAAGGCGGGAATTTCGACGTTAAACCGTAGCGCAATGCTTTGCGCAGAGTCTTCCGATTCGACGTGTAACTCAAAGTAATAAATTCCCGCGTTTGTTTCTTGAAATTCGGCAAAGTATTCAATACCGTTGTCGATAAACGAAACGGATATCCCGTCCGTTTCTTCGTATCGGCTCCAATCGATGGTGACATACACCGCCGTGCCGTCGTATTTCGAGCCGTCCGCGCATTTGAGATAGTAGCGCATCGTCGGCTTTGTCTGCCCGCCCTCGCCCTCGAAAACGCCGTCCGTACATTCAACGGTTTTCGTGCAGGCAAATAATTCTTCGAGTTGCCAATCGGCAATAAAAAAATTCATAAATTCTTCTTTCGTGCCGTTATAGACGATTTTTTCCAAAGCATATTGAGGCTTGCCATCGTTGTTGTCAATTAGAACGAAAAAGTCTTTGAGCGTAGCGGGCAGATGGAGTTCCGTCACTCCATCCACGGTGGGGTCAGGCAAATCGATATGCGGCGACGTGTTGCACAATTCGAACCGATAGACGGGATAGCCGAGGATTGTTTCGGGTACTTTTATAATGCTTTCTTCTCCCCAGTATCCGGTAATCGCCGCATACGGCTCGCCGTATTCCGATTCTTCCGCCGTAAAATAATGGATATTTCGGAAAGAGCTGATTGCAATCCATTCCTCGCGCTCCTCATCTGTCATAGGCGCAAAAATATAAGTATTTTCAAATTCGTTTCCGTCGGCAATTACAGAACTTTTTAATTCCGTAATATCCGTTTCGCTCCAATCCATCTCCAAAACGGTATTAGCAAGATCAGAGAAGCCCGCATATTTTTCGCTCGCTTTGAAAAAGTAGAGAGAATACGGCAACGTGACCGTCATAGGCGAAGTACTGAGAGCGTTGAATTCTTCCACTTGTTCGGAAATTACGATATTTTTTATCTGTCCCTTGCTGCCGGAAGGATATAGCGAAACGGAACCTGCAAAATCCACAACGGCATTTTCTATAACAGAAGCCGTATCTATGCGGCAGAATCTGCCGCCGACGATGTTGAGTGTTACGACGGAGCACTCAAAGTCAATCGCCTGTTCCGATTGAACATTATCGTATGTAACGTTGACTGTTCCGATCGAATGGACTTTCCCGCCGAATGTTCCGCCAAAGCTATCCCCCGAAAGTTCTATATTGAAGGTATCCAGCGAGATTGCATTGCTTGCACCCTCGAAGACGGAATACACCGCATCTTCTGCGGTTTGCTCGTCAATGGTGAGTACTTTCAGACGTGAAAGATCACTTTGCGCAAGGCATTCGACCGCGGTCCGCGATATTTTTCCCTGCATCTCCAAAGAAACAAGGTTTTCAGCACCTGCCACATAGAGCAGCATTCCGTCTTTGGAACGAAGAAACGCACCATCCGATGCAAACAGCGGAGATTGTGACGCTACGTTGATCTTTTCGAGAGTCTTAAAGGAACCGTCTTGCGTGTTTAGAAGAATCGTGAAATATTGCAAAGGGCATTCGACAAGCGTTTTATCTGCGCCTTCATTTTTTCCACCTTCCAGCCATTCAAGCATTCCCCGTTCCACCTTTACCGACTGAACGGTCGCGGGAATGGTTATCTCTTTTACATGCGCAGGGAAACGCAATTCATAATAGACGGAATTCACAGAAGGCAACGTGATTACGGAAGGACAGTCTTCTTCTTTTCCGACCCAACCGTATAAAACTCCGTTTTTTATTTCAAATTGTCCGTCTTGCGCGCCGAAATGTCCGCCGCCTGTCATATATTTGGTATAACAGTCAGCCCATTGCTCGGTAGTGATGATATGGTCTGTATCTGTACTTATCGTTTTAATCTCCTCACGGTCAACGGCTTCAAAGCCAGCGCTCAAAAGCGGAGCCATCTCTGCGGCAGCTTCTGCGGAATTCAGTACAAAATCCGTACCGTTCCTATAATAGGCAAATATGCCGCCTTCCTCATTGACCATCCCATTGAGGAAATTCATTTCGCTATCGCCGTAATAGAACATTTTATAGGCGTCCATATTCGTTTCCGCATTCGCAGGCGAATCCTGAAAGATCATGAACGAAAACTCCGTTTCGCTCTTGAAATCAATCTCCATGCGGTAGTAACTCTCGGAATAATTTCCGCCGCCGGTATAAACGGAAGTTGTATATAACGTTTCATCTTTATTCACGCGGATATAGATGCCTTCTTCGCGGCAGCCGACGGAAACGCCGTAAAATTCGCTCACTTTCGGATAAGTGCGTAGCGCGTCACCCGCGATCAGCGGAAATGCCATCGTCGTCTGTGTGACGAGATCAAACATCCCTTTGACGTAGTTTTTTTCCATAATTTCGGCTTCGGAAGAATATTTGTCAATGATGCCGAATAAATCGTCCTTTTCCTCCTGCGTAAATGCCAGTGGCATGACATTGAAAGATGTAGCACGTAACGCGGCGGCTTCCGCTTCTTCACCCATCTTGTTCACGCTATTGTTGAGGACGGTTTTTACAACCGTTTCAAATTCTTCAAATTCGGGGTTTTCTGCCGATTTATCTCCGCAGGCAGCCAAACCAAACGCCAATGCTAAAACCATGACAGCCGATAAAAGAACTAATGCCAATCTTCGTTTCATATAATAGCCCTCCGAGCCGATTCCGCAGGGCGAAAAAAAGCGTGCCTTCAACCAAAGACACGCCCTGCATTGTATCTCCGATCGATGCCACTCAAACTTTCCACTCGTAAGGAAAAAGAGATACGAAATACCTATCGTACCTTACGAGTGAAAATATAAAGTTTAAGTGGCAATCACAGTATAACACAATCGGAAATAAATGACAAGTCAAACGGCTCACATAAAAAGTCTGCCGCTGCAAAAGCAGCGGCAGACTGTTATATTTGCGGCTTATTGTTTTTTGCGCCTGCGGAGCAGTATCACGGTCACGGCGGCCGCAGCGGCGACAACCGCCGCACAGCCTACGCTTATGCCGACTATGGCGCCCGTGCCTAGGCCCTTGCCGCCGGAATCTTGCGTTTCCGTTCCGGGGGCGGTGCCGGGATGATAGAGCATATCGTCCTGAAGGAGCACGGCGTAGGTGAGCGTTTCGCCTTCGTACTTTACGGTGATAACGTTTTCGCCCTCTTTAAGCGGAGCGGCGGTAACGGTGAAGCCGTTGTAGAACGTTTCGGTGATACCGTCCTCGAAAGTGACGTCGAGTTCGAGGCCCGCGCCCGTGTAAGGATCGCCGGGCAGGGCAACGGAGTTGGAAGGATAGCTCTTAACGACTATGCCGCCTTCCTTGACGGGAGGCCTTTTTACCGTGAGGTTGAGGCTGGTGGAAAGCCCGCCGTAAGTTATTGTGACCTGGCTGTCTGTGAGCGAGAGCGGCCTGTCGCCGTCGACAACTTCGTAGCCCGTAGTGATGATCTCGCTAGAGCCGTCGCTCCAATACAGCGTGAGCTGCATGCCCGCGGGATCGAAGGACTGTCCGCGCGTATAGGTCATCTTTGAAGGCTGCGTGGTAACGCTGAGCCTCTGCGCGCGAACGGTTTCGCCGAACGTGGGCGCCTTTGCGCGCATTGCTGCCTCAACCTCGTACAGCTTGGCGGAATCTGGCACGAAGTTGAGGGCGAGCTGCGAAGCCGAAACTTTGTCGAAGTCGGTGCGCGCCGTTTTTGCAAGCGCTTTGAACTCCGCCCACTTTTCGGTATCCGCGGCGGTGAGCGCCTCTACCTCGGCTGCCTCCGGAAGGGCCGCGATGCTTGCGTTGGCCGCACGCGAGTTATCGTCGGCTATGACGTCGCTGAGCGTTATCGTGGAAAAATATTCCGTGTATATGCGGTTGTTGGAGAATCCCGTCGCGTTTTTGTGGCATATAAGGGTGAGGCCGAAATCGTCGACGCCCTCTACGCCGTACTGCCCGTTATAGAGCTTGAGCGCGAGATAATCTTTGAAGTTGGCGTAAAACTTTTCGCTGCCGATGTTGCCTTCGCGGTCAAGGATGGCGTGCATCGGATCGTCCTCTTCGAAGTCGTCGGCAGTCACGTAAGCGGCTTCGAGCGTGGGCGCCGTAAGGCAGTCGAACTCGTAAATTTTTGCGCCGCAGCCGAAGAACGCGCGGCTGCCTATCGCTTTAAGTTCGTAGGGGAGCCATACGGAGGTGACGTCTTTGGCGCCCTCGAACGCGCTTGCGCCGACGCGCACGGTGCCCTCTTTTACTTCGATCCCGCCGCCGAGACCTGCGGGGAAGGCAAGCAGCTGAACGCCGTTTGCAACGTTTTCATAGAGGACGCCTTCCTCGGTGAAAAAGTCTTTGTTGGCTGCGTCGATGGCGAAAGCTTTTACCTTGTCGAGGTTGGCAAACGCCGCGTCGCCGACGGTCTCGAGCCCTGCGGGGAGGGTGAGCGTGCCGTCCGTGCCGGTGAGTGCCGTGTTGGCAAAGGCGTATTTGCCTATATTTTTAAGCGCGGGAGCGTTGAGCGTGACGAGCGCGGAAAATTCGAACGCGCCGTCCCCCACCGTTTCGAGCTCTGCCGCGTCGAGCGCGGTAAGCGACGTGCAGCCGTAAAAAGCCTGACTGCCTATCGTTTTAACTTTGCCGAGATCGACGTCCGTGAGCGCGTAGCATGCAAAGAACGCGCCGTCGCCTATTTCCGTCACTTTGCCGAGAGCGATGCTTTCGAGGCTGATGCAGCCGGCAAAGGCGTTTGTTCCTATCTTAGTGAGCGATTCAAGGGCTACGGACTCAAGCGACGTGCAGCCGTAAAACACGCCCTCGCCGAGCTCGGGAAGAGTTTTGAGCGAATCGGGCAGCGTTACGGACACGAGCTTGGTCTGCGCAAAGAAGGTGTTGGTGCCGAGCTCGGAGCTGTCTGCGCCGAAGGTTACCGAAGTAAGGGCGCCGCTGCCGTCCGAAGCGAACACCTTGTCGCCCATGTACTCTATCTTGCCGAGCGTTACCGTGGCAAGATAGGGGCAGTAAGCAAACGCTTCGTCCGCAAGCGAGCTGACGCCGGTCGCGGAGAGGTCGAGCGTTTCAAGTGCGGTGTTGGCAAAAGCCGACCTGCCTATCGAAGTGACGGCGCTGCCCCACTTTATGTCCGATACGGGCGAATAATAGAACGCCTCCGCGGGGATGACCGTGCCGCCGTACTGCGAGAGATCGACGGAGGCAAGCTCCGTGCACCACGAGAACGCGCCCACGCCGAGCGTCGTTACCGAAGCGGGCAGCGTGACGGACGAGATGCCCGTGGCGGAAAACGCATAGTTGCCTATCGTAGTAAGGTCGGTTGCCGCGCCGAGATCTATGCTTTTAAGGTTTGCGTTGCCGGCAAACGCGTTGGCGGATATCTCCGTAACGGACGCGGGCACGGCGAACGAGGTGACGTTCTGCATGACCTTGACGAGAGTCTTGTGCTCAGGCTCCGCATACAGCGCGACGATATTGCCGTCATCGTCCCTTTCAAACAGGTCGTCGAGGGCAAGCACGGACGCGCCGCCGGAAGACTTTCTGCCTCTGCCGGCGGAGGAGAGCACGAACGCAGACGCAGCCGCGCCCTCCGCCTCGTCGGAGCTGAATATTATCTCGCTGATGTTGCAGCCGTAGAACGGCGCTTCGGCATCGGCATAGATTATGTCGCCTATGTTATCGGCAGTTACGTCGGTATATACGAGCGTGGTGAGGTTCTTGCACTCGATGAACATATTGTCGCTTATGTCCGTGTAACGGCTGAGCGTTACCTTTTCGAGCGAAGTGCAGTTGCCGAACGCCGCGAACCCTGCATAGCGCAGCTGCCTCAAATCGAGCTCCGTGAGCGAGGTGCAGCCGAAGAACGCCTGCAGGCCTACGGAGGTGATGTTGGGCGTTACGAACGCGTAATCCTTGCCTGCCTCGAGGTCGAGTATCTCCACGTCCTTTGCTTCCAGGCCGTTGAGGAGCTTTACCCCGCGGATAGCTTCGAGCGAGGTGCAGTCCATAAAGCAGTAGTTGCCGAACGTTACCGTGCTGGCGTGGATATCGATGTATTTAAGGTTGGAGCAGCCGTAGAACGCATACGAATGGATATATTCGATGGTGTCGGGCAGCACGAGCCTTTCAAGCTTTTTCATGTTGGCGAACGCCATTGCCTGGATCTCGGTGCAGGGCGAAGATATTTCGAGCGAGGTGATGTTGTCGTTATCCTGCAGCGCCTCTTCGTAGATATAATATACGTTGAGGTCGGCAGGTATCGTCACGTCGCCGCCCTTGCCGTGATATTCCATCAGATAACCGTTCTCCACCACAAATTCGGGGCCGACGACGAGCGTCGTGGACGCCGTGTAGAGCGACGTTGCGCCGTCTATCACCAGCGTTGCGGTTATCGTTGCGGAGCCTTCGCTGAGCGTGGTCACCCTGCCCGTGACGGGATCGACCGACGCCACGCTGGGCACGGACGAAGCCCATATCAGTTCGGGATCCTGGTCGTAATACCACGGTTCGACGTTGACGTGCAGGTCGATGACCTCGTTCTGATTTACGGACACGGTAGCGCCCGTGGGGTTGACGTACCTGTTGTCGCCGTCGCTTATCAGGCCGAACTCCATTTTCTGGGGCCTGGGCGCGGGATCAACGGTATCGGTGACCGTTACGAGGATGCCTGCGGAACTTGCGCTGTATTCATCCTTGCCGGAATACACCTTTACGAGCGCCGTGCCCGGCCCTACGCCGAAGAGCGTGCCGTCCTTTACGCGCACCACTTCTTCGTTGAAGGAGTGCCAGAACAGGTTTGCCGTGTTGGCGTCCGCAGGGGTTGCCTGCGTTTCGAGTTTGAGCGCCTGATTTATGTTGATCGTTACCTGCTTGTCGTAATCTTCGTTAGCCTGCGCAACGTCGTCGCCGGAGACGATCTCTATCGAATCGGGGTAATTTACCGCGTCTTCCAGCGGCTTCATTGCGTTGACGCGATAGGCGCGCGCGTTGAGCGCGTAGTCGTCCACCTGAATGTAGAGCTCCATATCCTGGTCGTAATAATCGGTTATGTCGAGCGATACGGTCGTGGTGGAATTGCGCGAACTGTATATAGGAGTCATGTCGGCGTCGAGCAGTTCGAGCGACATCGTGGAATAGTCTGCAAAGCACAGCGCTATCGCCTGCGAATACTGGTTGTCGTAAACGTCCACGTCGAGATATACCGAATAGGTGACGCGGTCGTTTTCGTCGGTGTGTTCGACGTAGCGGACGCGGTAATCCACTATTTCGGGAGCTTCGGTGTCCACATAGAAGTGGAAATCGAACGACTTGCCGTAATCGTATTTGTCGGGATCGTAGACGTTGGTCTCGTCGTCTATGTTGTCGAGCTTGCCCTCCATATGGACGAGATATTTGCGGTTGTTTTCCAGCCCGCGTTCGAGAGCGCTGAATTCGAGCTCCACGAGCGAAGCGTGCGCGCTGGACGAACCCGCCGTGAACGACTTGCGGATGTTCTTTTTGTC